>NZ_OY760499.1 GCF_963663645.1 uncultured Trichococcus sp. | reverse complement strand
GCCATTCAAGGACCTGTTCGCGTGTTTTCTCTTGGAAGAATGTATCACTCATCCGATTTCCTCCAACTCGGCCCAAAAGCTTTTTCCCGACTTCAGCGGAATCTCCTTATGCAACTTCCCTTTGTCCAGCATGAACCTATATTTTTTGCCACCATGCTCAGCTATTATGTAATAGCTTTTTTTGAAGAAACCTATTCGTTCGGGCTTTTTAATTTTGTAGCCAAGGCTGTTTATAAACTGCAGGGCCTCATTTAGATTCATATGCGGTACCTCCGATTTCTTTATTCAACTGCTCCACCCGATTGGTTGCCATGTCAAACTCGAATTGTTTCCCGCGCAATTCCTGCCGCACCTCGATCAGTTCGTCCATGTATTTCTGTTCCTGTATTTCCAGGCGCGTGTCGTACTGTTCGGCCTGCATCTGCATTTCCTCTTTCAGTAAGGCGTATTCTGCTGTTGTGACAATCGCCAACGCAGCAGATAAGACTAGTAAAACCTCTTTCATCCCTATACCTCCTATTTCCCATTGCCGCTGATATAAATCAGATTTACCCATTTACCATCTGCCTCCTCACTCCCCCACCGTGACCGATACACTCGATAGGCATGGAGATATCAATACGTTCTCCGAATGGCGTTTTTCCGCGAAAATCCAGCCTGACCTGATCATAATCGTTGTATACCGCTAACTTCTTTTTTAATTCCCCAACAGTAAGAATCCATCCGTTATATACTTTAAAATCAGGTTCAGCGTGAAATTCTGAATTCAAACTTGTTTGTTCATTCATCTCCTATGCCTCCTTTTGTTTTCAATGTAATGCTGCAGCTCACCGATCAGGAGACCGGCTGTACCGATTGCAGCGATGAAGATTAATTTCAGCGGTGCTCATTTTAAAATCCTCTATTCACGCTTATGTATTCGAACGGGATTCCTGCAACTACTTTTGTGCATGATCCGAAAAAAATGATTGCCTTCGTATAATACTTGTTATACTCAACCTCAATCTTTTTGACGGTACCTTCAGGGGTTTCCCTGCCAACCTTCATATGTTTGGTTATTTCCTTTCGGATAATAGAAAGTTATTTCTTTTATCATCTGCATCCAGCCTCCTCTTTTTGTTCACCTTTGAACGGCACACCGTTTTTGAACGTGTAGCCCATCCTTTCGGCTTTTCCCCTCACGCCTGCCTCGCTACGATCCAGAATGAAGGCTATTTCGATAAAGCTGTGACCCCTTATGCATCATGGTTTCGAGCGTTTCGATTTCTCCGGCTGTATATTTATTGTGATTCGGCAGGTAGCTAGGCCGGAACTTGATGCCTTCCATTGCCATCCGCGTTTTGATAGCTCCGTGCGTCCGCTGCAGGATTTTACTCATCTTTGGATAGGTCATATCAGGCTCTTTGGCCAAACTGATCAGTTTGTTGATGTCTCCCGGAGTCCACGGTGTGTTATGCGTCTTCTGAACAAGACGTTTCTTGCTGAAATCAGCTATCCTTTTCTCGTTCGCCCAAGCAGGCTCAATCCCAAGTGCGTATTTGTCGAAACGTGAGAAATCGATCATCTGTCGATTCTTGTCTGCCCATTCCCAAAAATCTGCATATCCTACATACAAGATGCGTCTCTCTTTTGCTAGTCGCTTCTTTTTCGCCGGGAAATTGTATTTCTCTATCCAATTTGCTACAAGGTGATAATCGATTCCGAGTTCCTTTGAAAGCCTGCTGATTGTGATGCCGTCCATGTGCGTTAATGGGTCGCCTAACCTTAGGATGCGAGCCTTGTTAATGATCGAGCTGTACGTTCTTCCGAGCTTTAAGGCAATGCCTTCAGTTTTCGTCTTCCCCCAGCTGTCTTGCAGGTATTCAAGTTCTGCTTCTGTCCACTTCTTTCCTCTCATGCATCTCACCGCCTTTGCAGGTCTCGAAGCTGACGACCTTTATATCCTCTTCCTTTGCATATTTCAGCGCCTCTGTCGTATTGGAGAAAACGCCGACGACTTTATTCCTGATCGAATCCGTCATGATTACCATTCATTTCCCTGCTCCCTTCACATAGATATAAGTCGCTATCGAAATTACCAAAGATGATATCGATAAAATATATTTAATATATTCTGCATCCATGCCATCACCCCTTGTAATTCAGTTTTTCGTACTGCTCTTGATTCATAATTACGCCCACAACATGATGTTTTCGCATAAAGGTTTGCTGACCTATCTTGTGTGATTCTTCATGACAACCGATGCATAAGGACATCAAGTGATGCTTCGTGTGATCAATCTTCTTTCTGTTACGCCCAGCCCCTACTGCATCCACATGGTGGACCTGACCTTTTTTCCCGCATAACGCACACTTTCTTGTCCATAGGCATTTGATCAGATAATGTTTGATGTCATCAACGTAATTGAGTGGAGACTCCGCCAAACCGATATCATTGTCTAGGCAGAAATCCACGATATAACTGATGAACTGACTCGCCAGCGACACAGAACAATTCTTGGCCAACTCCGATGTGCTGAAGTATGGCAGCCCTTTGTCATGGATAAATTCCAGTTTCCGATGTTCTCGCACCTGGTCTATCGTGTCTCCTGTGTAGCGTGCGATATCCCGGCATAGCGCATTGATGAACTTCCTTTGCTGCGCCGTGATCACCCGGTTATCGAATAGCCGGAACTCTCCGAACAAGTCGCCGTTTGCATCCACCAGTCTGTCAAAAAGATATTCTGGGATGGATGCATCCATACGAATGATCATTTCTGTTTGGCCATAGGCGTTTGTCCTTTTGGCCAGAACTTCAGCAAGTCGATTAACACTTCCGTCGTCATTGGTTTGGGCCAGTCTGGATGCATCCTCGGCCATTTCCTTTCCGGCTTTGGCCAGAAGTTTGTCCAGGGCTTTTTTGCTATGCCGTTTCTTCATCCGGCTTCGCTATTCTTTCCGGAAGATTTAAGCCGTGCGATGCGTTCCTGCACTGCTCGCTGCTGATCAGGGTCCGGAGCGGTCTCCGTAACGTCACGCGGGGTCTCTGCCCATTCCGGCATCTTCTCCGTTTTCCGTTTCTTGTAATTGGCATTGGCAGCCACACGCATCTGATCATACTTTTCACGCAACTTCTTCGTGCAGAGGACATTGATCTTCCAAAAGTCGTCAGCCTGGCTCCATTCGATCATGCCTTTCACCTGCTCTACCGTACGGCCGTCCAGTTCCACCATCTTCCGGAGTTCATCGGCCCAGGACTGCATGTTTGGCTTCTTGGCTTCTGGGTTATTCAAGAGCATTTTTGAAAAGAGATATTCCGAGAGTTGAAGATAAGGAGAAGTGTCGTCATAAATCCGCTTGCCGGATTTTGTCGACATTATATCTTTTATATTCTTTTCTTTATCTTTCTCTATATCTACTTCTATATCTATTGCGTGATGCGACGTTACGGGTAACGTGTCCGTAACGTTACTCTCACGTTTTTCTAAATCTTCGATATTAAGTTGTTCGATTTTTTTCCTGTCACGATAGCGTTTCTGCCGCTCTGCGTTCTGCAACTTCACACGGGACATCCCCTCAACGTTCTGGTGTTTCTCCCAGTTCGTTATTAGGATGACGCCTTCGCTGGTATCAATCATTTTAAATCGTTTGAATGTTTCGAGCGCGAGTCGGATAGTGTTTAGCGGCTTGTTAAAAATCGTGGCTAGCATCTCGTCAGTATATGGCAGGTCTTCATCGATGTAGATCCTGCCGTCATCATTTGTTTTGCCCGCGAGTGTCAGTAGCCGGACCCATATGATGATGATGGCATCGGCTTCCGGCATCGCCTCTATGAGCCTGATTTTTTCATCGTCAAACATATTTATGGTCAGTTTGACCCATGTAATTTCGGCCATTTCATCCACCTTTCTTTCTGTGATATACTTTCCTTGTAAGGTTTTTTCTTTACGGGCTGATGTTGGCGCATCAGCTTTTTTTGCGTCTTGCTTTAAATCGGCGATGATACTCGGCTTCTGCATCAGCAAGCTTGATCTTTGTTTTTGTGTCCAGCAATGGGTAATGTTTCATTTCCAAAAACGAGCCATCGACCAGATTAACCTGCAGGACCGGAACTGATCGACCGTCTATTATTTCCCATATACGGGCCAAATTTGGATCCGACTTGCTTTGTTTATGCGTAAGGCCGCGTCTGGCCATAACCTGTGCCAAAATAAACAACGTCATCCATTCGCACCACCTAACCAGACATCCCCAGATTCCACCACCAGCTCCAATAATGCCGCATCCAGGTATTTGTCCAGAACCTCGTTTTTCGCCTTCTCTAACTGAGACAAGCGGCCGCTTTCTGCAAGCACCCGGCGATCACCTTGGAACACGAATAGGCGGTAGGTGCGTTTATCTAAGAAGAAAATGCTGATGCAGGAAGTGAAGTGTTTCTTTTGGAAAGCCTTAGCCTTCTTTTTCGCGTATGCTGCTGTATAAGTTTTCATGATGTTCTCTCCTTCGCTCCGGCTGCAGGGTCTCCCCAGAATCTTTCGATACCGCCGATAAGCATCCGTTTTGCTTCGTCATCTGTGAATCCAATTGATAGGAACTTCTCCCTGAGCGTGTTGATGATCAGAACAGACATGTATCCACATTCTTCTGTGGTTCCTTCGAAATTGATACGGTGCAGCCCTTCATCAAATTTCAGTTCACACTTTATAAAGCTTGTTTCACTCATTGTTTTCACCACCTTCTAGCTTTACAGTCGCTTGTACTATTAAATCGATTTGATCGTAATGCTTTGAGAAACCCACATACGGATAAACAAAGCTTGACCTGTCCTGGATATATTCCCGATCTGCTTTCAAACCTTCGAATGATTCCAGATATTTATCTACATTTTCAAGCGAGTCACTCGTGAGCAAAAGATTAATTTTTGCTCCCATCCTCATTGCATCCAGGACAGCCTTTTCTATTTCAGTTACCGTCTCTCTCATGGCTTGCTCCCCCTTAAAATATCAACCCTAGCTCTATCCCGCCGGCTATGCCGAAGAATAGTAATGCGATAGTGACTACAACTACAGTCCCTACAATGCTGACGAGCCTATTCTCAAATTCATCAGTAAAGATTTTCATCCGACGTCAACCTCCTATTGATTTCATTTATTAGCTCATCCATCGTAAATGCGGATATGCTATCGCGCTTGCCATACATGAGATCATCAACTGTTATTCCGCCAAAATTAGCAATTTCACCTAATCTTGATGCATTGGGTAGGCTTATACCTCTTTCCCACCGCGAAACAAGCGAATCTGCAGCTGGATTATCTAAAAGCATTCCAAATTCTCTCGTGGTAAGCCGCATCTGGAGTCGAATTGTTTTTATTCTTTTTCCAATTTTCGCTTTATCCATACGCATCTAATCACCTCTATTTTGTTCATTTCTCGAATCGTTCTTTCGCGCTGGCGGGCGTTTAAATTTTCCTATCGTTGAAGAACCTTCTTACGTCCTCACGGTCAAACCGTTGATCACTACCGGAGAACCTAGTTACTTGAAGGCCCTCTGCGATCCATTGCTTCACTTTGTCATCCCCAACCCCCAATGCTTTTTTCAGCTGGCTCTTGTTCGGATAAGGCGGCAGATCGTAATACAAGTTTGTCGCTTGTTTCGCCCCCTCGATAATGACGGAGGCGATTGTTTTTCTTATTTCGTCTTCCAATTGGCTTGGCAGCTGGATAGGAACATCTACCTGCATGAGTTAAACCTCCATTTCCATCTGTTCATAGTTTTTAACAAGCATCGACGTAGCTTTCGATGGCTCCCAGTCGTCTATAAACTCAATCACTTTTTTGTAATCCTTCTGACGAAGCTGAGTCCTGGTCCGAACTCCGGTTATTTCGGCAATTTCCTTGTTGATCGCCTTAAATAGCTCCTCTTTTTGCTCCCGGTTCATGCTATAGGCGCGTTCTTTGCCGATCTGGTAGACCTTTCTTGAAATTGATTTTCCGATGTACGTGTATTCCCCGGGATCCAATTTCACGTTTTCTTCTAAATGCATCACCCTTGCATCCACCTGGTTTACTTTTTCTTGTGTGTGTTCCGTCGCCTGGAACATCAACCGAAGCGCATCCATTGGGTCTTTCGGTATTTCATAGAAACCTTTTTTCCTGATCGACGGAAGCACTTCTTCGGTTACCCAATTTTCAAATTTTTCAGATTCCGGCAATTTCGAACGGAAGACCAAACGATAAACGTCTGACTCTGGAATTAACTTGAATTGCTGATGGCGACCTAACGAATCGTTACCCCATGCTATGAACCCCTTTTTACAGTGATCATTCGTTGCTTTGCTGGGGTTAGCGTAACCAAGCGTTTTTGCCACATCGTTTGCAACAAAGAATGGTTCGTCATTTACGGTCATCGTCCGGACTTCATTGTTTTCAAAGTTAAATATTTGTAATTCACTCATCTTTTTATTTATCTCCTTTCGGCTCAACTTCATGATTCATGAAGTCTGTTGGTAAAAAAATTTCATCTATTTTTTTATTAAAAAATTTAGCGATAGCAAACATTTCGTTTTGTTTGAATTGCGTATCACCTCTTTCTTTGTTTTGATAAGTTCTTAAATCAACATTTATCAATTTCGCCATAGAATTTTGAGTTATCAAGTTTCCCTTTCTAAGGCGTATTAACTTGTCTTGCATTTTGTATCACCCCCCTTACAAATTTCATGATACATGAAGTTTTTTCAGTAGTCAACAATTTATTTCTTGTTTTATGAAGTTTATTTCTTGTTTTATGTTTTCTTTTCTTGTAATATGAAGACATGGAATACAGAGGGGAATGATGAGTTTGATTAATGTATCTTCTTATGTAGCGCAAAAAATTAAGTATTACAGAAAACTCAAAAGGATTACCCAGAAGGAACTAGGGGAAAAAATAGGTGTTAAACATAACACTATTTCTTCTTATGAGAACGGAATCAATCAACCTGAGCAAGATTTGTTATTTAAGATAGCAGACGCTTTAGACATAAGTATTAATGATTTATTCCCACCAACGAATTACGAGCCGTTAAACATGAAGCCGGCATCTCCAGATGACATGGTACGGATACCGATAATTGGAACTATAGCATGCGGTGATCCGATACTGGCAGACGAAAATATCATAGGCTATCGGTATCACTTAAGAGAAAAATTACCAAAAGGACAGACGTTTTATCTAACTGCTAAAGGTGACAGCATGGAACCGAAAATACCTGATGGATCAGACGTTTTGATCAGACTACAGAACGATGTAGAAGATGGGGAAATAGCAGCTGTATTAGTTAATGGGGACACCGAAGCTACGCTTAAGCGTGTAAAAAAACAAGGTGATATCGTGATGCTGGTAGCTGAAAACACAAACTATGCGCCATACATCATTACGGAACACAATCCGGCCAGGATATTGGGTAAAGCTGTAGGAGTTAGTTTTGATTTATGATATTTACCGTTTTAGCGGTTTATATAAAAAACTATATTGGAGGAATTATCATGAAGAAATATTTATTGTTGTTTGGTAGCACGTTGGTATTGGCGGCATGCGGATCACCGAGTGACGTCGAAGTTTCGGAAGAGGCATCATCAACTGCTGCCGCATCTTCAGAGGCGGCTTCTGCTGTTAGCGAAGAAACAGTGAGCGCACCTGGTAAAAGAAGTAATCCGGTTGCTGTCGGTCAATCGGCGACATGGGATGTAGTTTATTATGATGCAGAATCCAATAGAATCGATGGAGTTGTGACAGCATCAATCTCAAATGTAGTCAGAGGCGACGAAGCATACAACCAACTGATTGCGGCAAATCCATATAACGAAGCAGCTCCTGAAGGCTTTGAATGGGTAATTTTTGATTTGAAAGCAACTCTGGACGAAGGCAGCGCTGATGATCCATTTAACACGGTCAATTTATCCGTTACTCCAGTCGCATCAGACGGCAGCGAAGTGGCTCAACCTTTCTATGCAACATTTGAAACCGGCACTGACTTCGGATTTAAGGATTTGTATCAAGGCGGCACTGATGAAGGTAAAAAAGGTTTGATCGTTCCTGTTGGCGATGAAACTTTAGTCGAAATAACTGATTGGAACACCAGTGTATTCTTTAAATTAAACTAAACAAAAAAAACACCACTCTCCCCGACCAAGACGAAAGTGGTGTTTGTCACAAAATAGCCTTATTTCAAGGTCTATTTGTATACAATCATTTTAACATATTTGAGAACCTACTGATAGTTCTTTCGCGCTGGCGGGCAAGAGAGGTGTGGAGGTTTTTAAATTGATAAAGGAATATAAAAAGAAAGACGGCTCAAAAGCCTACTTAGTCCAAGTGTATTTGGGAATCGATCCCGTTACCGGGAAGAAAAAAAGCACGACAAGAAGAGGCTTTGCAACGAAGAAAGAAGCGGAGGTCATGGAGGCCAGGCTAAAGGTAAGCTCGGCGGACGGCACACATACTACTCAAAAAAACCGACGGTACCGCTTCGGTGAAATCTATGAATTATGGTTACAGCAGCATGAGCGCGAAGTGAAGTCTGGATCCTACGGCACGACAAAACGCTATGCGGAGTTGCATGTTCTCCCCTATTTCGAGAATCTGTTTATCGAAAAAATCGACGTTGCTTTTTGCCAAAAGGTCCTGAATAAATGGACAGATCACTTCAAAAGTGCAAAGTATCCGAAACGAATTGTTTCCGAAACGTTGAACTATGCTTTACTGATGGGGATCATAGACACGAACCCGATGAAGATGCTGAAGCTTCCGCGACAAAAAAAGGATCAGCCCATGCAGCAGGAGAACTACCTGGACTCGGATGAACTGAAATATTTCCTGGAGTGCTGCGAGGATTACGGCAATGAGAAATTCACAACCTTCTTCCGGCTCCTGGCATTTACTGGATGCAGGCGCGGCGAAGCGTTAGCTTTAACCTGGAATGACATTAACTTTAAATCAAAGAGAATCACCATTTCAAAAACACAAACCGTTGACGAAGACGGCATTGCGATTGTTTCGACTCCCAAAACGTTCGAATCGTATCGGGAAATATCCATTGATAAAAAAACAGCTGACATGCTCATGGCTTGGAGATCAGCGCAAAGGAAGCTGTACTTCAAACGCGGGATCAATACCAGTTCAAAAGAGCAGCTTGTTTTCACTACCTATCCGGAAAACAAATTATACAATGGTCCGACAGTGAATGACTGGCTGAACACGATTGAACGTAAGTACAAACTGAAACACATCACCATTCACGGCTTCCGGCACACTCACTGCTCGCTCTTGTTCGAAGCTGGGACACCAATTCAGGTTGTCAAAGAGAGGCTGGGCCATAGCAACATTAACACAACTATGAATATATACACGCATGTGACCAAGAAAGCGGAAGACAACGCTGCCGAAAAGTTCGCGGAACGCTTCAATTTTTGATTCTCAACCGAATGGAATTCAAAATGGAATTCACTGCGCTATTTCCGGAAAAATAAAAAGGCTAGAAAAGGCTTTGCGCAGCCCTTTCTAGCCTATATTTGATGTCTTATCCTACAGACCCTTCCATTTCATAAGCAATCAGTCTGTTCAACTCGACTGCATACTCCATCGGAAGTTCTTTGGTGAATGGCTCCACGAAGCCCATGACGATCATTTCGGTCGCTTGGGACTCGCTGAGGCCACGGCTCATCAGGTAGTAAAGCTGCTCTTCGGAGATTTTGGAAACTTTGGCTTCGTGCTCCAGGGAGACTTTGCCGTTGTGGATTTCGTTGAACGGAATCGTGTCGGAAGTGGAGATGTCATCCATGATGATCGTGTCGCATTCGATATGCGAGATCGATCCTTCCGATTTCTTGCCGAACTTCACTTGTCCGCGGTAGTTCACTGCCCCGCCGTCCTTCGCGATCGACTTGGAGACGATCGAACTGGACGTATGCGGAGCGTTGTGGATCATTTTTGCACCGGTATCCTGCTGCTGGCCTTTGCCGGCGAAGGCTACGGAAAGCATCGTTCCTTTGGCGCCACGGCCGTTCAGGAATACGCTCGGGTATTTCATCGTCACTTTCGCACCCAGGTTACCGTCGATCCATTCCATTGTCGCGTTTTCCAGGGCTACTGCACGTTTCGTCACCAAGTTGTAGACGTTGCCCGACCAGTTTTGGATGGTCGTGTAGCGGCAGTAAGCATCTTTCTTCACGACGATCTCAACGACTGCGGCATGCAGGCTGTCGGCCGAATAAGTTGGCGCGGTACAACCTTCAACATAGTGGACGCTGGCGCCTTCGTCGACGACGATCAGCGTGCGTTCGAATTGGCCGGAGCCTTCGTTGTTGATACGGAAGTAAGTCTGCAACGGCACATCGCATTTGACGCCTTTCGGTACATAGATGAACGTGCCGCCGGACCAAACAGCCGAATTCAAGGCAGCTTCAAAGTTGTCCGTCGGTGGTACAACAGTGGCGAAATGTTCCTTGAAGATTTCCGGATATTCCTTCAGGGCTGTATCCGTGTCGGTGAAGATGATGCCCAGTTTCTCGAACTCATCCTTCATGTTGTGGTAGACGGCTTCCGACTCATACTGGACCGTTACGCCGGCCAGATAAGCGCGCTCGGCTTCAGGGATCCCGATTTTTTCGAAGGTTTCCTTGATTTCGTCAGGCACATCATCCCAAGTCCGGGCGACTTTATCGGTTGCCTTCTGGAAATAGGTGATGTCGTCGAATTTAAGAGTGGATAGATCCGGTCCCCATTTCGGCAACCCTGCTTTTCTGTATGCTTCCAATGATTTGAGACGGAAATCCAACATCCATTGCGGTTCATCCTTTGATGCGGATACTTCTCTGACGATTTCTTCCGTCAGTCCTTTTCCGGTCGAATAGATGATTTTTGCGTCGTCATGAAAGCCAAATTTATAATCGTCAACTACTGGTACTTCGCTCATAAGATCTCTCCTTCATGCGGGGATTCCGCTTGTTCTTCCCCTTTTTCTTTTTTGTCTTGGAGAATCGCTCTTTCCAAAGCCTTCCAAGCCAAAGTGGCGCATTTGATGCGGGCCGGGAATTTTGCGACGCCGTTCAGGACGATCGCTTCGCCGAGGTGCTTCTCGTTCGGTTCAATTTTGTCCTGGACCAGCAGGAAAAATTCTTCCGCCAAGGCCAATGCTTCTGCCTTCGTTTTGCCGATGACCACGTCCGTCATCATGCTGGCGCTGGCTGTGCTGATGCTGCAGCCATGGCCGGAGAATTTGGCGGCCTTGATCGTGTCGCCATCCATCGCCAATTGCAACGTGATGACGTCGCCGCAGGTCGGGTTGTTCAGTTCGATCTGTTCGTCGGCGTTTTCCAAGGTGCCGTAATTGTGCGGATGACTGGAGTGGTCAAGAATGACATGGCGGTATAGGTTTTCTAGTTTAGATAAAGCCATCTTTGAAAAACTCCTTTATTTTATGCAAGGAGGCGATGAATTGATCGGCCTCTTCGAATGTGTTGTAGAAATAGAAACTCGCTCTGGCCGTCGAGGATACGTCCAAATAACGCATCAACGGTTGCGCGCAGTGATGTCCGGCGCGGACAGCGATGCCTTCCATGTCGAAAGCCGTAGCCAAGTCATGCGGATGGATCCCTTCCAGGTTGAAGGTGATGACGCCCGTATGCTTTTCCGGATCGGCAGGACCGTAGACGGTGATGCCTTCGATCGCCTGCAGTTTCGGCAGCACATAGCGCACCATTTCCTTCTCGTAGGCCTCGATCGCATCCATGCCGATCGCTTCCAGATAGTCGACGGCAGCCCCAAGGCCGATTCCGCCGGCGATGTTCGGTGTGCCCGCTTCGAATTTCCAAGGCAGGACACTCCAGGTGCTTTCCTGGTCATAGACGAAATCGATCATTTCGCCGCCGAATTCGACAGGCTCCATCTTTTCAAGCAAGGCTTCCTTGCCGTAAAGCACGCCGGATCCGGTAGGTCCCAGCATCTTGTGGCCGCTGAAAGCATAGAAATCGGCATCCAGTGCCTGCACATCGACTTTCATGTGCGGCGTCGATTGGGCGCCGTCCACGACCATGTAGCCGTTGTGCTGATGGATCAATGCGGCCAGTTCCTTGATCGGGTTGGTGACTCCCAATACATTCGAGGAATGGCAGACTGACAGGATTTTTCCTTTTGCAGTGATGACTTCGGCCGATTTTTCGACATCGACGAAGCCGTCTTCAGTCAACGGCAGGTAGACCAATTTGGCCTTCTTGCGTTTCGCCAACTGTTGCCAAGGAACCACGTTGGAGTGGTGTTCCATCGGCGTGATGTAGATTTCATCGCCCTCTTCGACGATCAGATCGCCGAATCCGACAGCAACCCAGTTCAGGCCGGTCGTCGTGCCGCGGGTGAATAGGACTTCCTTCTCCGAAGCGGCGTTGATGAAGCGGCGCAGTTTTTCGCGCGCGGCTTCATATGCTGAAGTCGCGCGTTCCGCCAACGTATGCACGCCGCGGTGGATATTGGCATTGTCGAACTCATAGTAATGTTGGATGGCTTCCAGCACCTGTTTCGGTTTCTGTGAAGTGGCCGCGTTGTCCAGATAGATCAGCGGCTCATCGTTCACGGTCTGGAAAAGGATCGGGAAGTCCTGTTTGATTTTCTTTGCATCGATCAAAGTTTCATCAACTTCCTTTCGATCATCTCCACTAGGCCTTCACGGATTTCTTTGACTGGGATGGCCGCGATGACCGTACCCAGGAATCCGCGGATGACCAGACGCTCTGCTTCTGCCTTAGGGATACCGCGTGACAGGAGATAGAACATCTCTTCCGGATCGACGCGTCCGACGCTGGCGGCATGGCCGGCTGTGACGTCGTTCTCGTCGATCAACAGGATCGGGTTCGCATCCCCTCTGGCGTTGTCGGACAGCATCAGGACGCGGCTTTCTTGCTGCGCGTCGGCGCCCTTCGCGCCTTTGATGATGTGGCCGATGCCGTTGAAGGTCAATGTCGAGCGGTCCATGATGACCCCGTGCTGCAGGATATGGCCGATCGAATGCTTGCCGTAGTTCGTGACGCGGGTGTCGATCCCCTGTACTTGTCTGCCGGTGGAAACGGCCACGACTTTGATTTCGCTGTGGGAGCCGTCGCCGATCAGATCGGAGTCGAAATCGGAGATGACATTGCCGTCGTTCATGACGCCGATCGCCCAATCGATGGAGGAATCCTTCAACAGGTGGCCGCGGCGGTTGATGTAGACGGAAGTGTTTTCGCCCATCGTGTCGACTGCAGAGAATTTAACTTGCGCGCCGGTTTTCGTGATGACTTCAACGATGATGTTGGCGCTGTTCTTTTCGTTGCCTTCGGTTTCGTAGCGCTCCACGTATTTGACGGAGCTGTTCACGTCAGCGACCAGAAGCACGTGTTTGACGAAGCTTTCCTTCACGTGGGAATTCTGGATGAACAGAGCTTCCAACGGCTCTTCGATGACGACGTTCTTCGGCACGTAAAGGAAGACGCCGCTGTTCATGAAGGCTGTGTGGAAAGCGGTGAAACGGTCTTCTTCCGGTTTCACGGCTGTCGTCATGTAGTATTCTTGGACCAATTCAGGATAATCCTGAGCGGCTGTATATAAGTCGGTGAAAATGACGCCTTGATCAATCAAATGCTGCGGCAATTGCTCCATCAGCGTCACATTTCCGTATTGTACGATTTTCGGTGTGTCGCCCAAGTCGTATTGGAGACCCTGGCTGTTGACCAATTCCTCGCCGTATGCACCGGCAGAGATGGTTGTGTCAAGGAGCGGCCAACGGTGGTAGCTGATGCGTTCCATCAATGGGAAAGCTTGCTCTTCATATTTTTCCAGCCATTCCAAACGTTTCGTGCGCATCCATTCCGGTTCTTCCTTTTCAATGGAATACAGGCGAACCGCATCCAACAAGGACGTTTTTTCTTCGTTCAGCATGTGACGTCCTCCTATTCTTCATCCAATTGGATATCTAGACCTAATTCGTCGCGGATGCCGCGGTAGCCTTCCGCTTCCAGACGTTTCGCCAGGCTGGCGTCGCCGGATTTCACGATGCGGCCGTCCATCATGACGTGGACGAATGTAGGGTGTACATAATTCAAGAGACGTTGGTAGTGGGTGATGATCAGGACGCCGAAGTCAGGACCGGACATCAGGTTCACGCCTTTGGAAACGACTTTCAAAGCATCGATATCCAGACCGGAGTCGATTTCGTCAAGGATGGCGAATTTCGGTTCGATCATCATCAACTGCAGGATTTCGTTGCGTTTCTTTTCCCCGCCTGAGAAGCCTTCGTTCAAATAGCGTTCAGCCATTTCTTCCGGCATGTTCAGGATTTCCATTTTTTCGTCCAATTTCTTGATGAAGTTCATGACCGAAATTTTGTCGTCTTCCGGGCGGCGGGCATTGATGGCTGCGCGCATGAATTCAGCGTTCGTGATGCCGGCGATTTCGCTCGGATATTGCATCGCCAGGAACAGGCCTGCGCGTGCGCGTTCGTCGACTTCCATTTCCGTCACATCTTTGCCGTCCAAGAGAACTTGGCCTTGTGTGATTGTGTAGCTCGGATGACCCATGATTGCTTGTGACAAAGTCGATTTACCCGTTCCGTTCGGCCCCATGATGGCATGGATCTCCCCCGTGTTCATCACCAGGTTGACACCCTTCAAAATTTGTTTATCCTCTATGGAGACATGCAGATCTATTATTTCTAAAGTAGACATAAATTAACTCCTCACAATCTATATATTTTAATCGAACCTTCATTATTGACACTACGACTATTTTAACCCAATTGAAAACCTTTCGCAATGGATTAAGACTGAAAACGTAACTGATCAACGATAATTCCCAGCCAATTTATAATCATTATAAACTATCGACCGGTTTTGTCCACCAATAAGAACGATTCTTTCCCATATTCCCGATTATAAGGTAAAATGATAAAAATCAGCCAATAACGAAAGGAAGACAACCTATATGAGACCATTGATCGGCATCACCGGCAACCAATTACTGGAGGCTGTCCCTGCTTTCTCAGGATTATCCGTCGCCTACAGTCCCATCGGATTCGTGAAAGGGGTCCAGACCGCTGGCGGCAATCCGCTGATCATTCCGATCGGCGCCCCTGAAACGGCAGCGGATTACGTCGCCAAGATCGACGGGCTGTTGTTGACGGGCGGACAGGATGTTTCCCCGAATTTTTACGGCGAAGAACCGAGCCTGCACATCGGCGCGACCTTCCCTTTGCGCGACGACTTCGAAATGGCCCTTGTGGAGGAGGCCCTGAAACAGAAGAAACCGATCCTGGCCGTCTGCCGCGGCCTGCAGATCTTGAACGTCCAGATGGGCGGCAGCCTGTACCAGGACCTTGCGCATGATTATCCGGAAATGCGCATCCAGCATCAACAAAAGACTGACTTCAAATTTGCCACCCACTCCGTCATCGTGACGGAAGGCAGCCACCTCCACGCCCTCGTCGGCGAAAAGCTGGCGGTGAATTCCTTCCACCATCAAGCGTTGAAAGTGGTGGCGAAAGGCTTGACTCCGGTCGGATACAGCCCCGACGGTCTCGTCGAAGCCGTCGAAGCGACCGATCCGGAACAAAGCATCCTCGCCATCCAATGGCATCCCGAAACGATGATACCGGAAGCGAAGAACATGCGTCTGTTCTTTGAGGATCTGGTCGCGCGGGCTGCGCGCTAGGAGCATGTCGGGTTTCGGGCCTCAGCTCCGGCGAGGATTCCTTCGCCGGAGTTGGTGACGGAACAGTTTCGCGTCCTCCGGTGAGGAAACGCTCGCCGGAGAACCGCACAGGATAATCAGTTTTCCTCCGGCCAAGATCCGCTCGCCGGAGGACAGAGCAATCCGACGCCGGCTCCTCCGGCCAACCCGGCGATCGCCGGGGCACAAACAAAAATCAAAAAGGCAAGCGCTCGGATGCAATATCCACGCGCTTGCCTTTTTATCTTTTCACATTCTTTTACAGTCCGGATTCGTTCTGCAGAGCTTCGAAAGCTTCAGCGGAAACGTCCGCCAGTTCGACGATCCAGTTCACTGTTGCATCATTGCTGTTCAGGTTCTCCGGATTGTTCTCCAGCGCTTCGTTGACGGCTGTGATTGTGCCGGCCAATGGAGAAGTCAAGTCGGTCATCGCTTTGGCGGCTTCGACGCCGATCAGGGTGTCGGTCGTTTTGATCGCTCCCGTTTCCGGCAGGTCGATGAAGCTGACCTCGCCCAGGTCGTCCTGGCCTTTTTCGGACAGGCCGATGATGTACTTGTCCGCTTCCTTCTTGATCCAGAAGCCGTTCTCGCTGTATTTCACTGTGTTATCAGACATAGTATTTTCCTCCTTCGCTTATTTCCACGTAGTCGTGAATTTCTCTTCGTCGTGGCCGACCGTGATCTGCGTGCCGTCCGTGACGAATGGCCGGCGGATCAGCATGCCGTCCGATTCCAGCAAGTCCAGTGCATCTTCCAGGTCCATGCTGTCGAGTTTGTCCTTCAGCTGCATTTCCTTGTACAGGTTGCCGCTCGTGTTGAAGATGCGGCGCAGCGACAGATTGCCGGTTGTGATCGCTTGGCGGATGCTTTCCCGGTCCGGGCGCTCTTCGCGGATGTCCTTCAATTCGTAGGCGATGCCTTCTGCGTCGAACCAAGCCCGCGTCTTTTTGCAGGTCGAGCACTTGGGATGTTGGTAAATGGTGATCATGCGGTTGCCTCCTTAGGATAGGGTAATGGTCAGATTCCGAAATGTTCGTCCTCTTCCGAGAACATGTAGCTGCGGTAATGGTAGCGCATCGACATGACCAGCCCGATCCCCAGCATATTGCCGAGCAGCGCCGAGCCCCCTTGCGAAATGAACGGCAACGGGATACCGGTGATCGGCAACAGCCCGATCGTCATGCCGATATTTTCCAATACGTGGAACAGGATCATCATGATGACGCCCGTCGCCATGTAGGCATAAAATTCATTTTTCGTATCGAAACAGATGCGGATCATCTGATAGATGAGCAGGAAATAGATGAAAATGAGAAAACATCCGCCGATGAAGCCGAAATTCTCGCCGATTGTGGAGAAGATCATATCGGAAACGCGGACCGGCACGTAGACTTCGGAAACGCCGAGACCTTTGCCGAACAGTTTGCCTGATCCGATCGCTTTCATGCTTTGCGCCAGCTGATAGGCGTCGCCGGTGCTGTCCCCGAACGGATCGAGCCAGGAATCGATCCGGGCGAATTGGTAATTTTGGAAGCCGAAATTCAGGAGCACATCGCGGTTGTAGACGACCAGGTAGATGAGCAGCGAGCCGAGTGCCCCGATCGTCCCGAATACAGGCAGCAGGATTTTCCAGGAAACGCCTGAAAGGAACGTCATGCCGATGATGATCGCCAGGAACACGAGCGTCGTCCCGAGATCGTTCTGCAGAATGACCAGTAGCAGCGGTGGCGCCGACCACATGGCGATCTTCAGCAGCAGGTTCATGTCCGTTTTTTCGGTCCGGTCATCGATCTGCATATTGTGCTCGGTGATGACCCGCGCCAGCATGATGATGAGCGCGACCTTCATGACCTCCGAAGGCTGGAAGGTGACGCCACCGAAGCGGAACCAACTTTTCGCCCCTTGGAGATAATAGGTATTGCGGTCATAGAAAATCAGGACCAGGAACAGGAGCAGGACACCGGCCCCGTATGCAAGCGGCGCGACCTTCCAGAGTTGTTCGGAATCGAAACGCATCACGATGGCCGCCGCGATGATGCCGATGCCGTACCAAACGAGTTGCATGATGGTCGTCTCGATCCCGCCGCCCATCTGCAGGACAGTAGTTGAATAAATCGTCAGAACGCTGATGATGGCCAGAAGGAACACGGACAGGATAATGCCGTAATCGATCTTCGAAACATCCGCATTCTGCGTAGTTTGTTGATTTCGCATGATTAAATCCTTTCTTTCAAAAACAATGGGCGTGCTATCTTTTCATTATATAGAAACTTCGCCCAAAAAAAAAGGCGCCGAGGTTTAAAAAAACCTAAACCTCTTTGCCAAGTCGTTCCGGATTCAATCATATGTCAGCTTGTTTGTTCGCTTGGATGCGCAGTTTTTTGCGGATCAGACGCCGTTTCAGCGATTGTTCATTGACGGTCAGCGCCAATGCGTTCTTCGAATAACGGATCGCATACCGGCTCTCTTCCTTCAGTACGACCGGCAGCGGCCGAAAATAATGGTACAGCATCACATTGAGGAAGCCTCCCAGTATCAGCACAGTCCCCATCAGATACAGCCACAGCAGCAGCGTGATCACTACCCCGATCGCCCCGTTCCCGATTGCCTGGCTGCCGGCGACTCCGACATACAAGGAGAACAGTTGCGAAATCAACAGGAAGCCGATTGTCGCGAACGCCGCACCCGGCACCGAAAATTTGAATGACCAACGCACATTCGGCACCACAAAATAAATGACCGTCATGATGATGGAGATGATCAGGAAGGCCCCGATCCAACGGACATCTTCGAAGGCGGTGATGAAGTCCAACCGGATGGACAAGAACTCTTCGAAGAAATCACGGATGTATCTGCCGAACATGAACAGGAAGGCGACAAGCGCAATCATGGCGACCAACAGAAAGGCGATCACGAATGAAAAGATCCTATGAACGATGAAATTCTTGCGCATCTTCGTGTTGTAAACTTGATTCAAAACGTTCTGGAATACATTGAAGGCTTTCGAGGCCGTCCAGATCGACAGCACCAGCCCGAATGAAACCACCCCGCCACTGCCGCTGTTCAAGTATTGTTCCAGTATCGGTGTGAGCGTGTTGCTGACTTCAAGCGGCAGGGCCATCTCCACGTAGGACAGCACCTGCTCCCGCGGCAACGGCAGCAATGGGATGATGTTCCCCAGCAACAACAGGGACGGAAGCAGCGCCAACAACACATAGTAGGCCATCTCAGCCGACTGCCGGCCGATTTCCATCCGACCCCAATGCTGCTGGAACAAGACCATTATTTGGCGAATTTTTGGATTTTTGATGTATTTCCTTAATGCGTTCATTGCTTTTTCCTCCCGCCAAGCTCTATAGCTTAATCATAGCCAAAAGCGGCTTGGAATGCCACAGATAAGCATTGAAAATGCCTTGTTCCAGTGATCCGCCCAGCTCCGGGGAAGGCGGTCCTCGCCGGAGGAGAAGATCCCGGTAAACTGTCACCTCCGGCCACGTCGGCTTCGCCGGAGTTCGGCCCCCGGATAAAGCCTCTCCTCCGGCCGACATTCGCTCGCCGGAATTGGTCGCCGGCGCGCACGCTGTTCT
The DNA here is from genome assembly GCF_963663645.1 of uncultured Trichococcus sp. NCBI lineage: Bacteria > Bacillati > Bacillota > Bacilli > Lactobacillales > Carnobacteriaceae > Trichococcus > uncultured Trichococcus sp. Next base: position 295,027 of record NZ_OY760499.1, on the reverse strand, counting down.
CCGGCCAGCGCACCCTCGTCGGAGCTGACGACCTGTTCCGGGGAAGGCGGTCCTCGCCGGAGGAGAAGATCCTGGTAAACTGTCACCTCCGGCCACGTCGGCTTCGCCGGAGTTCGGCCCCCGGATAACGCCTCTCCTCCGGCCAACATTCGCTCGCCGGAGTTGGTCGCCGGCGCGCACACTGTTCTCCGGCCAGCGCTCCCTCGTCGGAGCTGACGACCTGTTCCGGGGAAGGCGGTCCTCGCCGGAGGAAAAGATCCCGGTAAACTGTCACCTCCGGCCACGTCGGCTTCGCCGGAGTTCGGCCCCCGGATAACACCTCTCCTCCGGCCAACATTCGCTCGCCGGAGTTGGTCGCCGGCGCGCACGCTGTTCTCCGGCCAGCGCTCCCTCGTCGGAGCTGACGCCGACTTCCGGCAGCCAGCACCCAAAAAAAACAGCCATCCTTCAGCACTTAAGCTTTGGGATGACTGCATTCCTATCAATCAGATCAGTCTACTTTCACGATCCAGCCTTCCGGCGCTTCTAAGTCGCCGAATTGGATGCCGGTCAATTCCTCATACAATTTGCGCGTCACAGGTCCGACTTCCGTTTCCGAATAGAATATGTGGAAATCGTCGCCGTTTTGGATGCCGCCGATCGGAGAGATGACGGCTGCAGTACCGCAAGCACCGGCTTCACTGAATTCATCCAGCTTGTCGATGTAGACATCGCCTTCCTCGACTTCCATGCCCAAATTGTGCTCGGCCAAATACAACAAGGAATACTTGGTGATGCTCGGCAGGATCGATGGTGATTTTGGAGTCACGAAACGGTTGTCCTTCGTGATGCCGAAGAAGTTTGCGGAACCTACTTCTTCGATCTTCGTGTGCGTTGCCGGATCCAAGTAGATGCAGTCGCTGAAGTTGCGGTCATGCGCTTCTTTGCCCGGCAGCAGGCTGCTTGCGTAGTTTCCGCCGACCTTCGCTGCACCCGTACCGTGCGGAGCGGCGCGGTCGTAGTCGGACACGATGAAGTTCGTAGGCGTCAGGCCACCCTTGAAGTAAGGGCCAACCGGCATTACGAAGATGGAGAAGATGTATTCGGTCGCCGGGCTGACGCCGATGTTGTCGCCGACACCGATCATATAGGGGCGCATATAGAGCGTGCTGCCGGTGTTGTAGGGAGGTACCCATTTTTCATTGGCTTTGACGACCGCCTTAGCGGCTTCGACAAATTTTTCAACCGGAAACTCAGGCATCAACAGGCGTTGGCAGCTGTTGATCATCCGTTTGGCGTTTTCTTCAGGACGGAACAGGTTGATGCTGCCGTCTTTTGTGCGGTACGCCTTCATCCCCTCGAAGCAGGATTGGCCGTAATGCAGCACCGGCGAGCCTTCGCTGATGTGGACTTTGTTGTCGGTCGTCATTTCGCCGTCGTCCCATTTCCCGTCTTTCCAATAAGAAATGAAGCGGTAATCCGTCTTGATGTAGCTGAACCCCAGATTTTCCCAATCGATGTTCAACGCTTTCTGTTCTTCTGTCTGTGTCATTTCTGTCATCCAAACCACTCCATATCTATATTATTTACCTATCATACTGAAAAGAAAAAAGAATGAGCCTATGTGGTCAGGCTCATTCTTTATGAGAGCCCAATGAAACGGAAATAGGACTCTACTTGTAGTAAGTAAGAATCCTGGGCTTAAATCACTTCTAGAATGACTAGGGCATCGAATGAGAACGATGTTTTCTTTTTGTTTTGTAGTGTGCACATTCCGCAAGTCGCATCCATCCTCATTCTCCCCCTTCTGTTTGTTAGATTATGATGTAATTCTATGCCTGTAGCTAATGAATGTCAAATGCTTTTTTCATCATTTTGTAATCTAAGAGTCTTTCGACAATCAGAAAGTTATTTCGGCAACCGGTAAGATGCCGGGAAGGCTTGCTGGATCAAAGCAATATCCTCTGCATCCAAACGGACTTCTGCGGCTTCAAGGTTCTCAAGCACTTGCTGCCGGTTGCGTGCGCCCGGAATGACGGCGTCGACGACATCCTGGGACAAGTAATAGGCCAAAACGACATTCTGCAGTCCGGTCCGGTGCTTCTTAGCGAGCGGCCGGATCTGGTCCACGCGCTTCAGGATATCTTTGTAGGTATCGCCCTGGAACTGCGGACGCTGCTGTTGTTTCTCAGATAGGACCGAAGTTTCCGTGTACTTGCCGGCCAGCAGACCGGATGCGAACGGGAAGTACGGGATGAAGGAAATGCCCTGTTCTCGGCAATAGGGGAACAGCTTCTCTTCGGCCGACTGGTTCAGGAGGTTGTATTCATCCTGGACAACATCGATGTAGCCGTTGGCGTTGCCTTCCTTCAGCTGCTCCAGATTGAAATTGGAGACACCGATGGCACGGATCTTCCCTTGTTCCTTCAGTCGCTGCAGCGCGCCGACAGCTTCGGCTTTCGGTGTCGCTTCATCCGGAAAATGGATGTAATAAAGATCGATATGGTCGGTCTGCAGGCGTCTCAGGCTGTTTTCGACCTGCTCGGTCAGGAAAGCCGGATCGTTGTTCAGGACGGTGCCCGTTTCCGTCACCTGGTGTGCGCCTTTTGTGGCGATGACCACGTTATTGCGCAGGTTGCGTTCCTTCAGCGTCTTGCCGATGATTGTTTCGGAAGTGCCCATCCCGTAAAGGAACGCCGTGTCGATGAAATTAAGTCCTTTGTTGATTGCGCTCAACAGCACATCGCCACCGTATTCGGTGTTCGTTTCCGGATCGGCTGCGGCGATTTTGTTCGCTCCCAGCCCGATCGGATGGATCAGTAGGTCGGTTCTTCCCAATTTAACAAGTTCTGCCATATCGTTTCCCCTTTCCTTGCCTGTAACATTTACGCATTCACTTCTTGCCGAGATGGACGCGTTTGGACCAGAAACCGCCGTGGATGTACTTCGGATCGTACGAAACCATGAAAGCTTTTGGATCGATTTCCAACACTCTGCTCTGCAGGTGGCGTTCGGCTTTCCGCGTCAGCAGGATTTCGAGCACTAGCCGTTCGCCGTCCCTTCCGTTGGCCCGATAACTGGAGACCCCGTAGCCAAAATCGCGTAGTTGGTTCGGCATCGAGCTGTCCACGTCCTGCGTCATGACTGTGATCATTGTGTATCCGAGCGCGAGCCAATCCTCGATTTTGATGCCGATACCGATGCCGGCGCCGTAGCCGAGCGCATAGGCCGCCAGATTGAGCGGATTGTCCAGGCTGTTCATGACCATCGACAGACCCAATACATAAATGACGATCTCCACCATGCTCAAGAGCGGCGCCAAGACGCGGTAGCCTTTCATCGTCAGCATGAAGCGGATCGTGTTCAGCGTCACGTAACTCAAATTGATTGCAAATATTTTTGCCAATAATTCCAAATCGAAAATCATCATCACTCCTCAATTTTTTTGATTCAAGCCTATCCTTTTAGTATTGTGCAGGATGGCGAACATATTCCCCGGTTACGATATCCATTTCCAGCAATTCCCCGGTTGTTCCGTTGTATCGGTAAAAGCCGACGGAGCTGGCTACATCGACGCCGTTTTCGCGGATGTTGATGGTGACTTCATTGCCCTCGACCGATTCCACGATGAACAGGTACACTTCGCTTTCGACATAGCCTGTCAATTGCGTGATTGTTTGTTTCGCCTCGGTGATAAGGGTTGCCTCATCTGCGGTCTGGGCAGTATCAGTGGTCGTTGCAGGATCTGCAGTGATACTGCTTGCGGACGGTGTTTGAGCCTGCACGCTCTCGGCCGCTTCCAGACTGCTCGCTCTCGAAGCAGCTTGACTGGAAGCCTCTGTATCTGATTGCACTTGCGACATGCTAGTCGCCGCCTCGGTAGCTGTCGTATCTGTTGCCGGGTTCTGGCATGCGACAAGCAGCCAGGCTGTGGACCCTAAAAGAAATGCGGATAATCTTTTTTTATGCATAATTTCCCTTCTTTCATCCAATATGTGATTCCATTGTACCTTTTTTGCCGGAAAAATGCTTTCCCGATCCATCACCTTAATCGAACCTTTACAATTTTATTGGATGCGGCGCAATATTGCGGCAGCTGATTCAGTTTGCCCGCTTCAATCAAATTTGGCAAAAAGCAGCTGCCGGAGAAGATCAATGCAAACTGGCCCTAAGCTCCGGCGAGGGTTCGTTCGCCGGAGGAGACCGGTAATAGATGGGCGCTCCTCCGATGAGGCTTCTGCTTGTCGGAGGAGACCATCCAAATGCGGTCCTGTCCTCCGGCGAAGCACCCCTCACCGGAGGACGCCAATCGTTATGTGCCCCAAACCAAAAAGGCACCCGGTTAAGAGTGCCTTTCTGTATAATCATTCTGATTCTTCTAGCCCTTCAGCCCTTCCCTTTCCAGGATCAGGTCGTAGCAGGCGATTCCCTGCAGCAGCACCTTTTCGTCGAAATTGAAGCGGCTGCTATGGAGTGGATGCGTCCAGCCCATGTCGGGACGGCCGGTCCCGAGCAGGATGAAGGCGCCGCGGATGCTCTCCTGGTAGAAAGCGAAGTCCTCAGCCAGCATCAATGGTTTGACGACTTCGTAGGCATCGGCCGGCAACGCGTCCATCAAGGTGCCGATCATTTCGGCATCGTTCGTGACTTCCGGATAGAAATCGCGGATATCCAACCTGCAGATGACACCGCTCAAGCGCTCGATGCCGGCGCAGATGTCGGCGAGGCGTTCCTTGATCGAAGCGTAGACCGCCTTGTCGTAGCTCCGGATTGTCCCTGTCAACTCGGCTTTTCCGGCAACGATATTGCGGGCTTCTCCGGCATGCAACGTGCCGATGTTCACGACAGCCGGCTGTAAGGGATCGAGATCACGGGCCAGAATGTTCTGGACCGAAAGCAGGATCTGCGCAGCGGCAATCAAGGCATCCTTGCCGAAGTGCGGCTGCCCGGCATGCGAGCTGACACCTTCAAGCGTGATGTCGAACTCACCATTGCGCGCCATCAAAGGTCCCTTGGCCAAGCCGAGGATGCCTTCAGGCAGACTCGGATACAGGTGGTAGCCGTAGATCTTTTCGACCTGCAACTCCTGGAGAATGCCCGAGTCCATTATCCATTTCGCGCCGCCCGGACCTTCTTCGGCCGGCTGGAAGACCAAAACAACTGACTTTTCCAAAACCGGCAGGGACTTCAGGTATTCTGCGAATCCCAACAACAAGGCCATGTGCCCATCGTGTCCGCACGCATGCATTTTGCCCGGGTGAAGGGAAGCGAAATCCGCTCCTGTCTCCTCGGTTACCTCCAGCGCGTCCATGTCCGCACGGAAGGCGACCGCTTCCGGGGACTTGCCCTTCAGGACGGCTACCCAGCCGGTTTCGGCGGTGCTGATCGGTTCATAGCCGAACGACACCAGTTTTTGGCGCACGTATTCCGAAGTCAACGGCAGATCGAAGCCGATTTCCGGAATCTGATGGAGCTCCCTTCGGATCGTCTTCACCGTATCGTATAATTCTGCAATCTGCATGCTGTTCACCTGGTCCCTCCGCGTGTATTTATCAGTCTCTCAAATCAGACAACAATTGGGTTTTTTCGCTTGTTTGTTCGTCCTTCATCTTCACGATTTTTGCAGGGGATCCCGCAACTACCGCATTAGCCGGTACGTCTTCCAATACGATTGCGCCAGCTGCGACAACAGCGCCTTCGCCGATGTGCACGCCTTCGATGATGACAGCGTTCGCGCCGACCAAAACACCGTCTTCGATGATGACTGGTGATTTCGAAGGTGGCTCAAGAACGCCTGCAACCACTGCGCCTGCTCCGATGTGGCAGTTTTTGCCGATCGTGCCGCGTGCGCCGACCACAGCGCCCATGTCGATCATCGTGCCTTCGCCGATGACTGCACCAATATTGATGACCGCACCCATCATGATGACGGCGCTCTTGCCGATCGTTACGTGATCACGGATGAATGAACCAGGCTCGATGCGTGCATCAATTTTGGTAGTGTCCAACAACGGAATCGCAGAATTGCGTCTGTCGTATTCCATGACTTGATCCTTGATCTTGTCTTTGTTTGCTTCCAAGAAAGGATAGATTGCTGAAGCATCCCCAAAGACTGTGTAGCTGTCTCCGCTTCCGAAGAATTTCAAGCCTTCGTAGGCAGGATTCTCGAAATCCCCTTTGATGTAAAGTTTTATAGGTGTTTGCTTTTCGGCAGCTTTGATGTAGGCTGCGATTTCATAAGCATCTGTCAATAATAGTTCGCTCATTTGATGTTTCCTCCCGATCCTTTTTTCTGTTCCAACATGCCCATTATAGCATGCCAGCCTGCGTTTGCCCTATGCGGCGGGCGGCCGTTTGTTCCTGAAATGCAAAAAAAATAGCGGTAAGCGAGTGCTTACGGCTACGGAGACCTGCATTCGCCCAACCAAGCTAAAGCGCAATCCATTATCATCGGGCAACGACAATGGAACAGCCCCACATTTGTTCAACCTGGGTCCAGCATCTGCATGCTTCGGCGACCGTCCCTTTCCCTTGCGGTACTCTTGACCAGCCGCGACCTCTTTTTGCTTGGTGATTCATTCATTTTTCTAATCGTACACTTATCCGGCAAAACTGTCAACCGCTCTGGGGCAGAAGCTTACTTCTGCTTGGTCTTTAAGTGTTTCGGAGTTGCGCATCAAAGCGCAGGCGGGCCGCCGGATCGGAAAGTTCCGGGAAGGATCGGCAACTCGCATGTGAAAACGCTCATCAAACTCGCGGTTTTCTAATTTTCATCCAGGAGTAGGCAACTTTGCATAGAAATACGCCTGCAATCGTGTTATGTTATTTCATGAGATTGGACGTCAGCAATCGGCTGGCGCATGTTCGACTATACATTAGATCAAGGATATTTCATCCGAAGGAGACAATAAATTATGAGCAGAGAAACGAACCGTTTTGTCAAGCAACTGAAGGGATCGCCTATCCGTAACTTCGATGCCGCCATCAGCGATGTGAAGGATCTGATCCGCTTCACGATGGGGGAGCCTGATTTTGATACGCCGGCTTTCATCAAGGCGGCCGCCGCAGAGGCTCTGAACCAGAATCAGACACATTACGCCCCTTCTGCGGGTGTTCTCGAGACCCGCAAGGAAATCGCAAAATTCATGGAGCGGAAATACGGGCTGCACTACAACCCGGAGACCGACATCGTCCTGACGGTCGGTGCGACGGAAGCGATCACCGCCTCGATGTTCGCGCTGATGAATCCGGGCGACAAAGTGATCATCCAATCGCCGGCTTTCCCGCAGTATGAATACGTCACGCATTTGGCTGGCGGCCAGAGCGTCAAGATCGACACATCCGAGACCGGTTTCCTGATCACACCGGAGGACCTGACAGCGGCGTTGGATGCGAACCCAGAAACGAAGATGGTCGTGCTGACCTACCCGAACAACCCGACCGGCGCCACTTATACGCAAGAAGAAGTCGAAGCGTTGGCCGCGGTCATCAAGAAATATGATGTTTTTGTGCTCAGTGATGAGATCTACAGCGAACTGACCTACGATGGCAGTCATACCTCAATCGCCAAATACATCCCTGAGCAGTCGATCGTCATCAACGGCACTTCGAAAAGCTATGCGATGACCGGCTGGCGCGTCGGCTTTGTTGCTGCCCAAGCCAACTTGATCCGCGAAATTTTGAAATATCACCAAAGCTTGGTCACTTGCGGCTCCACCCCTGCGCAGACGGCAGCCGGAGTTGCGTTCCGAGACGGTGATGAAGCAACTGCTATGATGAAAGCTGCCTACCGCAAACGCAGGGACATCCTGTTGGAAGGTTTGACGGCTGCCGGGCTGAAGATGAACAATCCGGACGGCGCCTTCTACCTGTTCCCGCGCATTCCGGAGCAGTACGGCGACGATGACTGGAACTTCTGCATCGACCTCGCACGCAAAGCCGGTGTCGGCGTGATCCCTGGATCGGCTTTCGGCGAATCCGGAGTCGGCTATTTCCGCATGAGTTATGCTGCCAGCGATGAGAATGTCATCGAAGGTTGCCGACGGATCGTTGCATTTCTGGAAGATCTGAACACGAAATAAGCGAAAAAATGTTGAACCGCACAATCGGGCGATTGTGCGGTTTTTTTCTGTTGGTATTTGGCCGGGGGTCCGGCCCGGATTTTTGTTTTTTTGATTTTTGCTTTTTACATTTTTGCTTTTTACATTTTTGCTTTTTTGTTTTTTGCTCCGGCGAGAGCCGGTCTCGCCGGAGTTCCGGCTGACATTTCGAGCTTTACTCCGGCCAGGCCGGCTTCCCCGGAGTTGGGGGCGGTATTTTGAATTGTCCTCCGGCCAAAGCCTCCTTCACCGGAGGTACAACCGCCCCGCCCTCCACCACAATAAAAAGAAGAGCCCGCCGGCAACATTCCGGCGCGCACTTCTCTCATTATATGTCGTTAAATGCTTACTCAGCAGCCATCGCTTCGGCTTCCATCTCGCGGATTTGTTCCGCGACCTTCACCATCATCGAGCATTCCACGCGTTTGCGGAACAGGTCGCAGCTGAATTCATAGTTGCCTTTCAAGGAACCAGTCGCATGCAGGGAGTTCGCAGGGCAGCCGCCGCTGCAGTACAATTTCGCCCAGCAATCCTGGCATTCCGGTTTGGAATAGCAGTTGACTTCCTTGAATTGGCTCTGCAGTTCCGGCTTGGTGATGCCATCCCAGATGTTGCCCAGGCTGAATTCTTCATCGCCTACGAATTGGTGGCAAGGGAATATTTCGCCCCATGGAGTGACAGCCATGTATTCCGTTCCTGATCCGCAGCCGGAGATGCGTTTCTGGATGCACGGGCCTTCGGAAAGGTCCAGCATATAGTGGTAGAAAGTGAAGTCGTTGCCCTCTTCGCCGCGCTTCAGCATTTCTTCAGCCAAGATTTCATACTGTCTGTACAGTGCCGGAAGATGTTCCTCCGTCAAAGCGTAAGGTTCGGTTGGGTCGCAGATGACCGGTTCCATCGACAGTTTGTCGAATCCGAGGTTAGCAACATGGAAAATGTCGTTTGTGAAATCGACGTTATTGCCTGTGTAAGTGCCGCGGACGTAGTATTCCTTGTCTCCGCGCCCTTCCACGAATTTCTGGAATTTCGGCAAAATGTAGTCATAGCTGCCTTTTCCGTTGACGGTGCGGCGCAGACGGTCATGGACTTCCTTGCGTCCGTCCAAGCTCAAAACGACGTTGTACATTTCTTTGTTCAGGAATTCATTGATTTCGTCGTTCAAAAGCATGCCGTTTGTTGTGAAAGTGAAACGGAAAATCTTGTTGGACTCCTCTTCTTTGCTGCGGGCGTACTCGACGATCTGCTTCACGACACGCCAGGCCATCAATGGCTCGCCGCCAAAGAAGTCGACATCGAGGTTGCGGTGGTATCCCGAATTTTCAAGCAGAAAATCGATTGCTTGTTTTCCGACTTCGAATTTCATGATCGCTCTATCGCCGTTGTACTTGCCTTGGCTGGCGAAACAGTAATCGCAAGTCAGGTTACAAGTATGCGCCACGTTCAGGCAAAGAGCCTTCACGAATGTTTGACGGTTCTTCAAATCGACGGAGAGGTTCTGGTACATGTCTTCCGTAAACAGTTCGCCGTTAGCTTTCAATTCTTCGACATCCGACAGCGTATCGCGGATTTCTGTTTCGTTGATTTCAGGGTCGTTCGCATATTGTTCCAGCATCGTTGAAACGATTTCTTCGACAGGCGTTGCTTCGTACAGCGCGATGATGTCGAAGGCAAGGTCGTCGACGACATGTACAGCACCGCTGTAGGTATCCATGACGATATTGTATCCGTTCAGTTTATATTGATGAATCATTTCGGTTTCAAACTCCTTTTTGTCCATAAAATTGCCGCCCAACTGGAATCAATCGGGCGGACTCTTTTTTTACTTAGCTGCTTGTCTAGGGTTCACACAGCTTTGGTTGGCGATTCCGCAAGAAGTTTTGCATGCGGATTGGCAAGATGTTTGGCATGCGCCGCAGCCGCCGTGTTTGGCAGTATCCTTCAGGTTGCGGGTGCTTAATGTCACGATTCTTTTCATAACGACATCTCCTCCGAAATAGGTTAAGGAAGCATATTGCTTGACAGAAAAATACTCCCTTTGTGAATTATTTTACCAACAAATTGTTAGTCCGTCAATCTACCGACCTATCAGCATAGTGACCGTTTTTATAAAAATCGTGATTTGCCCAATAACTATCAAAATGTAAGTTACTGAACAAGTCGTTCGTGCTGTATAATTTGAATGTTTTTCGGAAGACCATCGGCATCGCTGTAGACTCTTGTCCCCTTTTCCAATAAGGCATGGACTTGGCGTATAAACCCAGCGCTGATCCGTTCTCCAGGCACCAGTAAGGGAATTCCAGGCGGGTAAGCCCAGACGTATTCGGCCACCGTTAGCCCTGAAGCTTGCTCCAATGGGCACACTGATTTTTCCGATTCCAGCGCTTTCCAGATTTCATATTGCTTTTCGGGTAATTTGAAAATTATGGTTCCGTCATTTGAGATGCGCTCTCCAGCCTTAGAGCCGAGCGTGCTGTCGATGGCCAACAGTGCATCGGCCAAGGCAGCCATCGTGGCTTCCGTATCGCAGACGCTGGTCATCGCCAATGCGTGGTCGCCATAAGCCATCTCCATTTCGATATGATGCTCGCTCCGCAACATTTCCATAAGTTTCTGTCCGGTTAAGCCTGTTCCCTGCGCAGAAATCAGGATTTTGCCTTTGTCGAAGGCGAAAAAGGTTGGGTGCACCGCCGGATCGTCGTTTCCTTGGCACAGCACCTTGAGATGCTGGAGTTGTACCATTTTTCCAGAGAAACCGGCTAACCTTTGATTGTAGTTTTCGAATAGCTGCTCTCCTTCATCCCTAAGCAAACGGAAACAACGGTCGATCGAAGCCATCAGCACATAGGACGGCGAGCTGCTTTCGAAGACAGCAAGTTGCCGGGCCATTTCTTCCGGCTTAATCAGGCCGCCATTCAGATGGGCCAAAGACGTCATCGTCAACGCAGGCAACGTCTTGTGCAGACTCTGGATCACGATGTCGGCGCCGAGTGCGGTTGCGCTGATTGGGAAATGTTCCGAGTAATTGAAATGCGAGCCGTGCGCCTCATCGACCAGCAACGGAATCCCTTGCGCATGACAGATATCGGCAATCGCCTCTATGTCACTGACCACCCCTTCATATGTCGGCGAAGTCAAAACGACCAGCTGCGTATCCGGATGCGTTTGTAGCGTGTCTGCGATGCTTGCAGTCGAAATGCCGCCGTGGATGCCGAATGTTTCATCCATATCCGGCATCAGATAGACGGCCTCCAATCCGAAAAGCTCGACTGCATGATAGACCGACTTGTGGCAATTCCGTGCGACCGCAATCTTGCCGCCGCGTTTCGTTGCGGCGCGGATTCCCGCCAAGATGCCGCAAGTGCTGCCGTTCACGAGGTAGAATGAGCGCTCGGTGCCGTAGAAGTCTGCGATTTCTTCCATATATTCGTTGAGGATGCCGCTCGCGCCGTGAAGATTGTCGAAGCCATCGATTTCCGTAATGTCGATGCTGTAAGGAAGAACCGTCCCCAACAGTCTTGTGTTGCGCTTGTGCCCGGGCATGTGCATCGGGATGCTGTTTGAAGCCGCATGGGCTTGAAGTATGTCCAACAAAGAAGGTTGCGTTGTGTGTTTGTGCATTAGTTTTTCCTTTTCTGGTTGATAGATGTCTGCCTCCATTATAGCAGAGGAAAAAAGCGCCCGGACATACAAAATACCCATTCTCACGAAAAAGCGTGAGAATGGGTATTTCCAGCATTTACTGTTTCGGTTGTTCCGTACTTTCAATCAATTGAACGAAAGCATCCACAATCGATTGAAAATATTCTGTAGTCTTTTCTTCCTTAACGGAACCGTCTTCGTTCAACAACTTGTGGACATTTCCGATATAGGCTTCCGGCTGCTGCAAAGGCACCATATTCAGAAAAACAAGAACTTGCCTTAAATGATGATTCGCACCGAATGCCCCTAGAGCACCTGGGGATTGGCTGATGACCGCGACCGGTTTGCCGTCCCAAAGATTGGCCCCATACGGACGCGAACCGACATCCAAGGCATTCTTCAAAGCCGCAGGGTAGGATCGATTGTATTCAGGGGTCACCAGCACAAAGGCATCATAGCCTTTGATTTCCTCACGGAACGAAGTGTACGATTCAGGAAGCATACCCTCCACCTCGTCGAAATCCTGATTATATAAGGGCAAGTGACCAATTTCCACCATTTCAGTTTCATACCCGTCCGGGAACAATTCCGAAAACGCCAAAGCCACTTTTTTGCTGTAAGCCTCTTCGCGCAAGCTTCCGACTAAGAATCCGATCTTTTTCACCATAAAAATCATCGCCTCTCTTATGTTTGAACCTTCTCACACTTTCATTATAGTGGAACAAAATCCCCTTCTCCAATGATTTGATTTATCGGAAAACCCACTCTAAACCAATTTCACGCGGAACAACCAGCCAGCCAGCTCCCCTTCCGTCTCGACCACATATTTCTCGAAGGTCGCTGGTTGCTCCTGATTTTTTGTTATCCCCCGAAAAATGCTATACTTTATGTGACTGTTCAAAGGGAAAGACTCTTTTGAACACATCTCGTTTAAAGGAGAATGGCCATGGAAGAACGCAAAACGCTTCTGATCAATCAGAGCACCATCAAGGAATTATTGGATATTGCGGATTTCAACAATCTCGTGCACCAGACATTCCAGGGACTCGGTGACGGCACGGTCATCAACCCGACAAAATTGACACTGGATCTGGGTGAAACTGGCGGATACCCACCGTACGAAGGGTTCATGAACGCAATGCCGGCCTACATCGGCTCGCAGGATATCGCCGGTCTGAAGTGGGTCGGGGGATTTTTAGGCGAGCGCAAAGCTGCCGGACTGCCTTATATCACGGGAATGATTTTGTTGATCAATCCGCATCTGGGCACCTTCACCGCTGCACTTGAAGGCGCTTATATCACCAATATGCGCACCGGGGCCCAGACCGCAAACGCATTGCGCTATTTGCTCAAGAAGCCGACCGTCACAATCGGCCTTTACGGTGCCGGGATGCAAGCCAGCACCAATATCCGGGCGATCGCGGATCTGTTCGACATCACCGAATTGATCGTCTGGAACCACAGACGCAGCACGGCGGAAGCATTTGCCGAAAAAATGCAGGAATTTGTCAAAGGCGACATCCGCATCGTTGATGATCCCCGGGAAGCCAGTCAGGCCGAGGTCCTCATCACCGTCACCCCAGCGCAGGCTCCCCTCATCAAAGCGGAATGGATCAAAAAAGGCACCATCATTTTTCCGTTGGGATCTTTTCAGGAAATCGAGGATGAACTTATCCTGAAGGCCGACAAGATCATCGTTGACCATGTGGAGCAGGCTCTCCATCGCGGTGCTTTGAAGAAACTGACGGGTGAAGGGAAACTGTCCGAAAAAGATGTTTTTGCGACGTTAGGCGAATTGGCGATCGGAAGGAAAGATGCCGGCGACCTTTCGCAGGACATCACCCTCTGTATCCCGATCGGCACGGGAGCGATGGATGTTGCGATAGCTGGTGAAGTTTACCGAAGGGCACTCGCAAAAGGAATGGGCTACCCCTTTGATTTTGAGGCCTAATCATTAGGAAAGGACAGGAGGATTCGCATGAATACCAACAATATAAATAAACAAAACAGCCATTTGGACTTGCAGGATCAAGCGGTGCAGGACATTTTCGCGCTTTATCAGGATTATGCGGAAGTGCCCTACATTTCCGAAAAGCGCGATAAGGAGGGCTGGCTGAACGCCGCCCGGACCGGGTCGGAACAGCTCGTACCCAAGCGCAACATGATCCGTTTCGAGGAGGATATCCTGCCTGGGCATCTGATCCTGTTGTGGCGCATCCAATTCGGTACATTCACGAACGAGAGCGTCTATCCGAAATATTTCGAATACAACTACGGCATCAATGGCCGTCAAGCCTTGGATGAGGTGATCGAAAAAGGCTATGCGGAGGAACTGTCGGCGACCGATTCGCTGGATCACCTGAACGCCGCCAGCCTGAAAGCGATCCTGAAACATTACGAAGTAGCCGGACATTCCAGGATGAAGAAGCCGGAATTGATGGAGCTTGCGAAACAGGAATTGAGCGAAGAACAGCTCGCCTCCCAGTTCAGCCTGAGGGGATACCGAATCACTCCGGCAGGCGAAGCGATCCTGGCAAAATATCCGGAAGTCGTCGACCGCCATCCGAAGAAGAAATACTGATCCAACAAAATAAAGCCTCAGGAAGCCTGATTTTACATCGGGTTCCTGAGGCTTATTTTATTTATTTTATGCGTTTCTCCGGTGAAGAAGTGTTTCATCGAAGGACATCCGATTGAATGGGTTCGGATCACCGTCCAACGCAGCTTAGCCGGAGAAAAGTTACTCGATTTCTGTTCCCACTCCGGCGAAAGCTCCCCAACCGGAGAAGCGCCTGGTTTTCCGGCCAAAAGTTTAGTCCATTTGATGCGAAAAAAGAACCTGATCCGAAGACCAGGTTCCTATAAGTTTAATTTTGAATTAAGCTTTGTTTACGTTTGTTGCTTGAGGTCCACGGTTACCTTCTTCTACGCTGAAAGTTACTGCTTGTCCTTCTTCTAAAGATTTGAATCCTTCAGATTGGATAGCTGAGAAATGTACGAATACATCGTCTCCGCTTTCGCGTTCGATGAAGCCAAAACCTTTGTCTGCGTTAAACCATTTTACTGTACCTTGTTCCATAATTGAAAATCCTCCTCGTGCTATTGCACATATATAATACATTGTTGCTAACGCTACGGATCGGAATTTTCGTAATGCAATTCGTTTCTCTAACCCAACAAAATGTTAAATTCATTGTATCATGCTTTGTTCAATAATGCAAATCAAGATGGCAATTAAACTGAAAACACAACCAATTTGTTAAATAGCTTTGTTAAATGCCACCTGGTTGACTGGATTGTTACGGACATTACTTACTTTTTTAATTGTTGATATTTTAAGTAATTTCTATACGACTCCCATTAAACAAACCTGTAAGTATGCCGAAAAAAAAGAACCTGATCAAAAGATCAGGTTCCTATAAGTTTAATTTGAATTAAGCTTTAACAACGTTAGTTGCTTGAGGTCCACGGTTACCTTCTTCTACGTCGAAAGTTACTGCTTGTCCTTCTTCTAAAGATTTGAAACCTTCAGATTGGATAGCTGAGAAATGTACGAATACATCGTCTCCGTTTTCGCGTTCGATGAAACCAAAACCTTTTTCTGCGTTAAACCATTTTACTGTACCTTGTTCCATAATTGAAAATCCTCCTCGTGCGTCTTGCACTTTATGATACATTGTTGCTAACGTTACGAATCGGAATGTTTTGAAACAATTCTTTTCTGCGCTTCACAAAATGTTAAAATCATTGTACCATGGATTTTTGGATTGTGCAAGCCCTACATTCTCTAATCTTGGGCCATGACATAAAAAAAGAGAAGCAATCTTTGCGGGATTGCTTCTCTTTTTCTTTATTTTTTCTCTTTATCAAGAATTTCGGATATTTTTCTGTCGACATAATTTAAGCCCATACTCATGAAATATTCAGCCAGCTCTTCATCGCTGATATTTTTGACTTCGTATCCGCCTTGTTTTCTTTTAGCGGCATACCCTTTTCTCATTTTTTCAAGCATGTCTTCGGGTAGCTCCACTTGGAATTTCTTCATTGTCATCGCAACCGCCTCCTATGTCGTGGTTAGCCTGATCGATCGGATAAGGAAATGTTTCTTCCGCATTGTTCAGGTAACGCTTTCATTATACCCTTAATTTCAAAATATATACAGAATTTTCTGTCTGAAGCAGCAATATATCCAAAAATTGTTATTCAAATATGGGGGAAACCCTTGAAGGCAGAGTTGAAAATCCACTTCCTTCAAAGGTTTCCCCATTTTTTTCAATTTATATCAGCGCTGATGCGGTTACGTCCGATCATTCTTCAGAACTGTTAATGATCAGTGCACCAAGTCTTTTACGGCCGCTAGTTTTATGACGCCGCACGAATACCGGACGAGCGTGGATTGACCCTGTATTTTTAGGAAAAAAATGACCGCGCTCCAACTAAGGAGGCGGTCATTACGATTGTCGGCTTATTTCCTTTTCTTGAACAGATCCCCAATCGAGAACGTGGCTTTTTTATATATCCGGTTGTAGGCTGTCTTTTTGGCGTCACGGATCAGACCCATTCCTTTTTTGCCGTAGAACGGATTGGTTTTGCGCTTGATCGCCCGCTTCATCCGGCCGGTCGTCCTAGACTTTAATGAGCGTTTCAGGCTTGGTTTGCGCATGCCGAATTTCATAGGAACCCCTCCTTTCTGATTTATGGACACAATCTTTCTATCTAATATTATACTCGTATTCTCAAGAAAAATGTGAGCCCTTTGCGGCACGCTACAAAAATATTTTGTGCATAATACTTGCTTTTTGGTAAGGATGACGTATAATATGAGATGCAAGATAACTCTGTGCATTCCCATAACGGGGACGTTACGGATTCGACAGGTATAGGTCGAGCTTTTGATGCGCTCCGTAGGTTACGTCTACGCTAAAACGTTACAGTTAAAACAACTGACAAAACACAAAACAACACTTTAGCTTTCGCTGCTTAATTGTAGCTAGCTAAGATCCTCCTGGTATCGCCCATGTACTCAGATCAGGGTCTCAATGATGTGGGATACGCTGTGACCTTCCATCTGGAGGAATCAGAAGAGAACAATCAGATTAGCCAACAATAATGCCTGTTAAACGGCTAGTTCAAGGCGAATTCCAATAGTTTAACTATGAGCGTAGATTTGGAAGTGCCGATATGCTTGGACACGGGTTCGACTCCCGTCGTCTCCATACTAGTATGAGGCAACACCCCACAGAATGCCGATATGAAGCGATTCATTCGACATTCTGTAGGGTGTTTTTTTGTCGTTGTGCGAATTTTTTGGTTTGCCTGACACACGGGTAGACTGTCAGGTGTTCGGATCACCACGCTGCGCTGACACCCGACAGTTCGACTCTGTCTCGGGTGTTTGGATCACCGTCCTAGTCTAAAGACCGACTAAAATAAGAAAGAGAAGTGACTGCCCCAACGAGGCAACCGCTTCTCTTCTCTGTTATATAGCTTATTTGCTCATGTCTTCCAATTGGAAATGGATGGTTTCCATCGCTTGCAGCAATGCTTCTGCTGTATCCAATGAAGTCAAGCATGGGATGTTGTTTTCGACTGCTTCACGGCGGATCAGGAATCCGTCGGTTTCGCTTGTCTTACCTTCCGTCATCGTATTGACGACCAGGTTGATGCGGCCGTCGCGGATGGCATCAAGAATGTCGTTGCTGTTCTCATTGATTTTCTCAATGACATCGACTTTGATTCCTTCCGCTTCCAAAGCTTTACCGGTACCTGTTGTAGCAACGATGTGGTAGCCTAACGAAATCAAGCGTTTCGCCAATGGGATGATTTCTTCCTTGTCTTTATCCGATACAGTCATCAATGCCGTGCCATAGTCAGGCACATGCACGCCGGATGCGATGAAGCCTTTATACAAAGCTTTCGGCAAGTTGACATCTTTACCGATAATCTCTCCGGTAGACTTCATTTCAGGTCCCAGAACCGTGTCGACTTTCTTCAGTTTACTGAAACTGAAGACTGGCATCTTCACGTATACGCCGGATTTTGACGGAACCAGACCTGTTTTGTAACCCATATCCTTCAACTTCAGTCCTAGAATTCCTTTTGTGGCCAACTTCGCCATCGGAATGCCGGTCACTTTGCTCAGGAACGGGATTGTCCGGCTCGCGCGCGGATTCACTTCGATGATGTAGACGACACCGTCGCTGATGACGAACTGGATGTTCACCAAACCGATGGTGTTCAACCCTTGCGCCACACGGATTGTGTAGTCTTCGATCGTCTGGATCAGTTCAGCCGAAAGGTTTTGCGGCGGGTAAACGGCGATCGAGTCGCCCGAGTGGACCCCGGCGCGTTCGATGTGTTCCATGATACCCGGGATCAGGACGGTTTCGCCGTCGCAGATCGCATCGACTTCCAGTTCTTGTCCGATCAGGTAATGATCGACCAGGACCGGACGTTCGGGACTGGCGACGACCGCTTCGCGCATGTATTTCTCAAGATCGGCTTGGTTGTAGACGATCTGCATCGCCCGGCCGCCCAATACGTAGGACGGACGCACCAAGACCGGATAGCCGATTTCGTCGGCAACTGCGACCGCTTCTTCAACGGTCACGGCTGTTTTGCCGGGTGCTTGCGGGATATCCAAGTCGCGCAACAACTGTTCGAACAGTTTGCGGTCTTCGGCGCGGTCCAGATCTTCCAGGCTTGTACCCAGGATCTTCACGCCGTGTTTCACCAATTTGTCGGCCAGGTTGATGGCCGTTTGGCCACCGAACTGCACAACGACGCCCAGCGGTTGTTCCAGATCGATGATGGCCATCACGTCTTCTTCGGTCAATGGTTCGAAATACAGCTTGTCGGAAATCGAGAAGTCCGTCGAAACGGTTTCCGGGTTGTTGTTGACGACGATCGCTTCATAGCCGGCTTCCTGGATTGCCCAGACCGCATGCACCGTTGCGTAGTCGAACTCGACCCCTTGGCCGATGCGGATCGGACCGGAACCCAAGACGATGACTTTTTCGCGGTCGCTCGGGAACGATTCCTGTTCCATCTCATACGTGCTGTAGAAGTACGGTGTGAAGGATTCGAATTCGCCCGCACACGTATCCACCATCTTGAAGACAGGGACGATGCCGTTGGCTTTGCGCAACGCGTAGATGTCTTCCGAAGCCATGCCCCACAGTTCCGCGATGATCTCATCGCTGAAGCCGTATTTTTTCGCTTCGCGCAGGATCTCAAGGTTTTTCGGTTCGGCTGCCGCCACTTCCTTCTCCAAGTCGATGATGTGCTTGAATTTGTACAGGAAGAAGTAGTCGATTTCGCTCCATTCGTGGATCGTTTCCGGTGTCACGCCGCGGCGCAACGCTTCGCCCAGATAGAACAGACGCTCGTCGCAAGCGACGCGGATATTCTGTTCGATTTCTGCCATCGTCACGGTCTGGCCTTGGTCTTTCGGCAAGGCCAGATGGTTGACGCCGTATTCCAAAGAACGGACAGCTTTCAGCATCGATTCCTCGAACGTATGGCCCATGGCCATGACTTCGCCTGTCGCTTTCATCTGTGTGCCGAGGGTACGGTCGCCCTTTTCGAATTTATCGAACGGGAAACGCGGGATTTTGGAGACGATGTAGTCCAAAGCTGGCTCGAAAGCCGCGTAAGAAGTGCCGGTGACCGGGTTCTTCATTTCATCCAAGGTCAGGCCGACGGCGATCTTTGCCGCCATCTTCGCGATCGGGTAACCGGTCGCCTTGCTCGCCAAAGCCGAAGAACGGCTGACGCGCGGATTGACTTCGATGATGTAGTAGTCGAACGAGTACGGATCCAATGCCAACTGGACATTGCAGCCGCCTTCGATTTTCAGGGCGCGGATGATCTGCAGCGAGACATCGCGCAGCATCTGGTATTCTTTGTCGGACAACGTTTGCGAAGGCGCCACGACGACGGAATCGCCCGTATGGACGCCGACCGGGTCGATGTTTTCCATGTTGCAGACAACGATCGCGTTGTCGTTGCTGTCGCGCATCACTTCGTATTCGATTTCCTTGAAGCCGGCGATCGATTTCTCCAGGAGACATTGCGTCACCGGTGAGTAGCGCAAGCCATTGGCCACGATTTCGCGCAGGTCGGCTTCATTGTGGCAGATGCCGCCGCCGGTGCCGCCCATCGTGAAGGCCGGACGGACGATCAACGGATACCCGATTTCCGCGGCGAAGCGAAGTGCTTCGTCCACAGTATGGATGATGTCGCTCTCCGGAACCGGCTGATTCAATTCCGCCATCAATTGACGGAACAGATCGCGGTCTTCGGCTTGTTGGATGGAACTCAATTTGGTTCCCAACAACTCGACATTGAATTCTTCCAATACGCCTGCTTTATCCAATTCCACCGCCATGTTCAGACCGGTCTGGCCGCCCAATGTCGGCAATAAGGCATCGGGGCGCTCTTTGCGGATGATGTTCGTGATGAATTCTACAGAAAGTGGTTCCATGTAGACTTTATCAGCGATTTCAACGTCCGTCATGATTGTGGCAGGGTTGGAATTGACCAAAATGACTTTGTATCCTTCTTCTTTCAAAGCCAAGCATGCTTGCGTTCCGGCATAGTCAAATTCAGCGGCTTGGCCGATGATGATTGGGCCTGAGCCGATTACTAAGATGGATTGAATGTCGGTACGTTTAGGCATGTTTGTTTCCTCCTTGGACTGCTTTCATCATATCTACAAAATGATCGAACAAGTAATTGGCATCGTGCGGTCCGGGCGCTGCTTCCGGATGGTATTGAACCGAGAAGACCGGTTTGGTTTTGTGTTTGACGCCTTCGTTCGTGCCGTCGTTCAGGGCGCGGTGGGTTGCGATCAAGTCTGTTTTGTTCAGGCTTTCTTCGTCCACGGCATAGCCATGATTTTGGCTCGTCAGGCTGATTTTGCCGGTTGCAAGATCCTTGACCGGATGATTTGCGCCGCGGTGACCGAATTTCATTTTGTAGGTTGTCGCACCGCCGGCTAATGAGATCAACTGATGGCCTAGGCAGATACCGAACATCGGCAGATTATCCTGCGCAATCAATTGCTTGATCGTTTCGATGGCTTCCGGAACGGATGTCGGATCTCCAGGTCCGTTGCTTAACATGATGCCATCCGGTTTAAAAGCTAAAATTTCGTCTGCGCTTGTGTTCCAAGGAGCGAGAATGACTTCGCAGCCTCTTTTCAATAATTCTGCAAGGATGTTGTCCTTGAAGCCGAAATCAAGCAAGACAACGCGCGGTCCTTCTCCTGCATATTTTTTTATTTCTTTTGTCGAATTCATTTGGATTTCGTCAACCGGTAATTCGTAGGCTTTCAACGATGCCACAATCGCATCCAAGTTGTCCGCATTGCTTACCATTGTGCCGCGCATAACACCGGCATTGCGGATTTTTTTGGTGATGCTGCGTGTATCCACGCCGTAGATTCCTGGTACATCAAATTCCTTCAAAGCCACATCCAATGTTTTGGTGCAGCGGAAGTTGCTTGGATGTTCCGCCAATTCATGCACGACCATCCCTTTCAAGCCCGGATGCACGCCTTCGAAGTCGTCTTCATTGATGCCGTAGTTGCCGATCAACGGATACGTGAAAGTGATGATCTGGCCTGTGTAGGAAGGGTCGGACAAAGTTTCTTGGTACCCTGTCATCCCTGTGTTGAATACGATCTCCCCGATTGCATCCTTTTCTGATCCGAAAGCATATCCTGGATAGCAGCTGCCATCTTCTAAAACTAAAAATCTACGTTGTTTCATGTTCTTCCTCCTGATTTCTGATTGACAAGGTACATACCTCACGCTTGCATGAAAAATAGGAAAATGTAAAAAAAACACACCTATTATTGGGCGTGTTTCAACGGTTGTTTACATTAATCGTTTCACATGCCTTGTTAGCCTCTCTGTGCTAATTTAAAGACGTTCTGGCCACGCTGTATCCCGTACAGTATTGTGGATTACGTTAATTTTAGACTATTTGCACAAAATTTTCAATTTATTTTTTCGAAAAGTGAAAAAAAGATGAGATTTTTAATTTTTTTTGACTTTAAAATACAGAAATACCCTTGAAAACAAAGGGTTTTGTTCCAAGGGCAATATGCACAGTTTATTTTACGTCTTCTTCCACTTTGTCGGCAGGCGTCACTTTATGGACTTCCGGTTCCTGCTCATCGGCAGGCGTGAAGTCTTCGACAAAATGGTCGGTGCCATTGTAGATGTCCAGATGATAGAAGCCGTCCTCATAGCGGACGACCGATATGCTGGCATTATCCAGATGGCGCTCGATCGAGAAATCAGGAATGACGGCATGGATCATGTTCCGGATCGTCATCCCGTGGGAAACGATCAGAATGTTTCTTTCGGAATCACGGTGCTCACCGATCAGTTTGATCAAGCCACGTTCGACGCGCAGCCAGAAAGTCATGTAATCTTCCGCTTCGTGGTAAGGATCCATTTCCTTCAACCCGTTCAACTCTTCGATGACGGAGCGATGGGCATCATAATTCGGCTCACCATCCGGGCTTCCCAGGAATTTATTCAGGTTCCCCCAGGTTTCGCTCGCATCCAACCCTTCAAAAGAGCCGAAGAATATTTCCCTGAATTCGGGCATAGCCACCACTTTCAAATGATCGGCATGCTGGTTTTCTTTCAAAATGATCTGCGCTGTTTCAAATGTACGTCTCAAGTCGCTGCAATAGACCGCATCGAACTTGACATCGCCCAAGCCCGCTCCGCTTCTCATGACATCGCGTCTGCCTCTGGGCGTCAGTGGGGTGTCGGACCAGCCTTGCATCCGATTGTATTTATTCAGATAAGTTTCTCCGTGTCGCATAAAATAAAACGTTACTCCCTTTTTCAAGGTTAACCCGCCTCTCTCAAGCTATTTTCGCAGTAGGATACTTGCTTTCCTTCCCTTATCTTAACAATTTCGGCGGCTGATTGCATCTATTTCATGCAACTATTTGTCGCTGAGCAGATCTTCGACGATTTCGCCGGATTTGTAGGCGCGCAGCAGCTGCTGCAGATCGATGACTTGTTGGGTCAGCTTTTTGCCGACATCGGTCTGCCTTACCGTCTTGCGCTCCAATTCCTTGTCGACGATGCGTCGGGTCGAAACGATGTCCTTTTCGTTTTCGATGGCATCCTGACGGGAAGTGAACGGTTGATGCGAAACCAGTTGCATCCCGAAGGAGTTGTACAGCAGCGTATAACCGGCCAGCCCTGTCGTATTCTGGTAGGCTTTCGAGAAGCCGCCGTCGATGACGATCAGCTTGCCGTCCGCCTTCAACGGATTCTCGCCGATTTTTTCTTTGACGGGCGTGTGGCCGTTGATGATATGGCCTTTCTTTGGATCCAGGCCGAACTCCTTCAGTATTTTGTAGGACAGTTCCACATTGTCGCGCTGCTCGTAATACAGGTTCTTCTTCTCGATATGGGTTTCTTTGTCGGCGACGTAAAGGCGCTCGAATGTCGTCATCTTATCCTTGCCGAACAGGGACGAAGCTTTGCCTTCCCACAGATACCAGATCAGATCGAGACTGCGGACATTGCGTTTCGTTGCTTCCCGGTTCAGATAGCCTCTGCGCAATACTTCTTCATATTTGTCCAGGAGGGCCTTGCCGCTGTACTTGACGTTGGCGATCGGCAGCTCCATGAAGCTGCCGTCCGGATTCAGCGGCACACAGCCGTGGAACAACAGATTGTCGTTGTAGCTCAAATACATGCTGCCTTTGCTGAAAAGGAACTGGACATGCTTCTGCAGTCTTTCGGAATTCTGGAAACCGGTCATGAGCCTTTCGACAACCAGTATCTCCTCTTCGGTCAAGCGGTAAGGATCGGCTGGATCGACTGTCGGGAAATAATCGCACAGCAGCGGATAGTCTTTCCCGTCCAACTTCACGGTTCCCTTGTCGTAATCAATGAAGTCCAGCACCATCCGGTCGTCCATGTCGAATTCAGGGTGGCGTTTGATGATTTCCCCTTCGAGCTTGAACTGGATGATCGAAATGGCTTGGTTCATTTTGGCGATCTGACGGAGTTCTTCCGGGAAGATTTTGCTTTCGTCCTCGGTGTTGATCTTCGGCATGAACGGATCGTAGCGATCCTCTTTGTAGATCATTTCGGCGAACGTGATCAGCGGACGCAAGGAAATTCCGTACGCATCCTCGATTATTTCCAAGTTGTTGTAGCGGGCAGAGATGCGGATGACATTGGCCATGCAGGCGGCTGATCCGCTGGCGGCACCCATCCAGAGGACATCATGGTTGCCCCATTGGATATCCAGCTCGTGTCCGTCCATGAAGGTGTCGATGATTTTTCCAGGGAAGGGTCCTCTGTCGTAGATGTCACCGACAACATGCAGGTGGTCGACGACCAGGCGCTGGATGACATGCGAGATGGCAGCGATCAGTTCGGTGGCGCGGTCCAAGGAGATGACGGTTTTGATGATCTTTTCGTAATAATCCTCTTTGTTCGTCATGATCGTGTCTTTGAAAAGCAGCTCTTCGATGATGTAGGCGTAGTCGGCCGGGATCGCCTTTCTGACTTTCGAGCGCGTGTATTTCGAAACGGTGAACGCGCAAAGTTCCGTGATGCGCAGCAAGGTCAGCGAATAAAACTCGTTGATTTCCTCTTCGGACTCCAAGCTGTCCACAATCATATCGATTTTGTCTTCCGGGTAGTATACGATCGTCGCAAGCTGGTTCATCTCGCGGGTGCTCAGTCTCCCCTGGAAAATCTCGCGGATCTTTTCTTTGACGTTCCCGGATCCATTCCTGAGTACATGCTGCACGGCGTCGTATTCCCCATGCAGGTCGCTGATGAAGTGCTCGGTTGCTTTCGGCAAGTTCATGATGGCTTCCAAGTTGATGATTTCGGTTACTGTTTTTGCTGCTGTCGGATATTCTTTTGCCAGCAATCGAAGATACTTGTCTTTCGTTATCATTACAATTACACCCCTACTTTTTTCATTTCACTCAGAACGGAACCCCGCAAGGCAAACGTTGCTCACAGGATTATCTTTATTTTTCGTGACAAGATGATTACTTCTATCATAGCTTGAATTAAAAAAAAATGATAGACAAGATACAAAAATTACACAATTGGTCACAATTTCGACAGTGTACCTGTCCGGTGAGGCTTGCTTGGGCAAGCCAGATTGTGTACCAACTCCGGTGAGGCCTGCCATATCGGAGTTGGACGCGGATGCCACCGCTCTCCTCCGGCGAAGCCTGCCTCGTCGCAGTTGCGTGCGGATTTCGCCGGTCTCCTCCGGCGAAAGGCGGCTTCGCCGGAGCTGGCGTTGACCGACCGACCCTACCGACCCTACCGCGAAAACAGCAAAAACGCGCCTGCACTCCATCAGGAATACAGGCGCGTTCGTTATTCACATTTATGCTTATCTTTCTTTCATCGCTCTGTCGATTTCGCGCTTCATGTCTTTTTGTTTCAATGCGTCACGCTTGTCGTAGCTCTTCTTCCCTTTTGCGAGTCCGATGAGCACTTTCGCGACGCCATTCTTGAGATAGACCTTCAACGGCACCAGCGTAACGCCTGTCGTCTTCGTCTCCTCGATCAGGTACTTGATCTGCTTTTTGTGCAGCAACAATTTCCTTGTGCGCAGCGGATCGTGGTTGAAGATATTGCCCTGTTCGAATGGGCTGATATGCACATTCTGCAGGAACACTTCCCCGTTCCGGATGCTTGCGTATCCGTCCTTCAGGTTGATTTTCGCTTGGCGGACGGATTTGATTTCCGTTCCCGTCAGCACCATCCCGGCTTCTATCGTGTCAAGGATGATGTAATCATGGCTAGCTTTTCTGTTCTGCGCTAAAACTTTTCCTTCGCCTTTTGGCATAATCGGACACCTTCATTTCATATGCTTACTTCTTTTTGCCTTTTTCCTTTTTCCCTTTGGCTTTCTTGCCTGGACGGGAATAGAACGGCTCTTTTCCTTTTGCGGTCTTTTTGCGCGGTCCGCTATCGCGATCGGATTGGCCCGGTTTCCGTTTTTTGCCTTTCGGAAGCTTCGCGCGGATTTGTTTGACCAGATCCTGGTCGCTCTGGCTCTGGGTCTTTTCCTTGTCGATGACCAAGGAGAAATCGATTGCGCGCGTGATCGGATCCGAATTCTCTACTTTGATTTTGACCTTTTGGCCGATGCGGTAAATGACGCCGGTGCGTTCGCCCATCAAAAGCATATGGCTTTCGATGTAGTTGAAATAATCTTCTGTCATTTTCGAAATATGCACGAGGCCTTCCACGGTGTTGGGCAACTGTACAAAGATGCCGAATTTCGTGACGGAGCTGATGACGCCCTCGAACTCTTGGCCGATTTTGTCCATCATGAACTCTGCCTTCTTGAGCGATTCGGTTTCGCGTTCCGCGTCAACCGAGCGGCGTTCCATCTGCGAACTCTGAACGGCGATATCAGGCAATTGCCCTTCCCACTTCTCGACCAGCTTCGGATCGACGACGCCTTTTCCATACGCGCGGATCAGGCGGTGGACGATCAGGTCGGGGTACCTTCTGATCGGTGATGTGAAATGGGTGTAATCTTTCGCAGCCAAGCCATAGTGGCCGACCGGCACAGCGTCATATTTCGCTTGCTGCATGCTGCGCAACAGCGTGGTCGAAACAACGGCTTCGTATGGTTCGTCCTTGACTTTCTCCAAAACGGCCTGCAGTTGCTTCGGTTTTACGTTTTCATGCGTACCGCTCACCAGAATGCCGAATGTCGTCACGAATTCCAGGAAGCGCATCATTTTGGCAGGGTCCGGTTGCTCATGGATCCGGTAGATGAAAGGCAGATTTGCCTTCGTGAAATGATGGGCGATCGTTTCATTCGCGCTCAACATGAAGGATTCGATGAGGCGCTCGCCGACACCGCGATCCTGCACATAGATGTCCAACGGGTGGCCATTTTCGTCCACGATGATTTTCGCTTCATCGGATTCGAAATCGATGGCTCCGCGTTTTTGGCGTTTCTTCAAGAGGATTTCATGCAGGATGGCCATTTCTTCGAACATCGGCACAAAATCGCTGTATTTTTCGCGCAACTTCTTGTTGTGATCCGTCAAGATCGCATTGACGTCGGAATACGTCATCCGTTGTTTGGACTCGATGACGCTCGGGAAAATATCATAGGCGACCACTTCCCCATCCGCATCCAGTTCCATCTCACAGGACATCGTCAAACGGTCTTCATGCGGCAGCAGGGAACAGATGCCGTTCGACAATTTTTGGGGCAGCATCGGCACGACGCGGTCCGTCAAATAGACGCTGGTGCCGCGCTCATAGGCTTCGCGATCGATCGGCGAATTCTCCGTCACGTAATAGGAAACGTCCGCGATATGCACGCCCAAAAAATAATGGCCATTTTCGAGTCGCTTCAGGGAAATCGCATCATCCAAGTCTTTGGCGTCGGCGCCATCGATCGTGACGATCTGTTCCGAACGCAGATCCCGTCTGCCTTCCAACGCCTCGGCGGGAATCTCCAAAGGAATGTTTTCCGCTTGGGCCAAGACATCTTCCGGGAATTCGGAAGGGATTCCGAACTTATACAGGATTGCCAGGATGTCAACGCCTGGTGCATCCTTATGGCCGATTTCCTTCGTGACCATCCCTTCCATTTTGATCGGATTTTGCGGCGTCGGATAGCTGGTGATTTCAACCAGGCAGACGCTGCCTTCCACAGGATGGATACCTTCCGGTTTGATGTAAACGACGATGCTGTTGATTTTCGTATCTTGCGGGATAACAAAGCCCAAAAAGCCGGTCTCTTCACGGCGATCGGAATCGTAAGGAACAAACTCGCCGACGACCTGATTCGATTTACGCGTCAAAACAGCGGTCACCTCGGCTTCGACGCCCCTGTCATTCCAAGGCTCCGCCTCACGGGTGATCTTCACCTCGACCGTATCGCCTTCCATCGCGCTGCCGGTTCTGCCGCGCGGGATGAAGAGGTCACTCTCGTTCGGATCGACCGTCACAAAGCCGAATCCGCGGTCATTGCTGCGGAAAGTCCCCGTCATAGTGGCACTTTGCGCTTTAAGACGGAACTGTCCGGCCTTGTTCAGCAACAGTATGCCTCTTTCCTCCAACTGTGCAAATACTTTTACCAATGCTTTGAATTCGTCGGAATCCGTGTATCCCAACGCTTCACTTACTTCCTTCAAGGTCATGCTCTTTGCGGCATGCTCTTGAAAATAGGCTAGAACGTCAATTTGGATCTGATCTATCTTTCTCATACTTATCCCTCATTCCAATTTAGTCGGTCCAAAAATGCCAAAACTGTTTCTTCAAATACGTTTCTGTCTTTCCCAACGGTGATGACATGCGTTGCTTCCGGGAAGAAATGATAATCCACTTCAGCCTCCTGGATGCGGTCCGCCAACAATTTCCCGCAGTCGGCGCTGATCATTTCATCCTTACCGGATTGCGCGATGTAATAAGGAACGGTGATATCGGTAAGATTCTCCTTGATCAGTTCCGTAAACGCATCAATTTGGGCAAGCTGGGCATTCAATTTTGGCTTCATCAACGCCAGTTCGTGCTCGATTTCCAGATTTGCCATGCCCAGTTTCTTCTTCGACAGCTTGGCGAAATGCATAAAACTGATCGGCACCCGCGATTCCTCAAAACTGATGATCGGTGAATTGAAGGAGCCCCCTCCGATGAATCCGCCCGTTTCGATGGCCCTCGTCGCCATGATGCCGCCCATTGACAACCCGAAAACGGCAAGCTGATCGTAGCACTTTTCCATCAGTTCTGCTTTTGCGCGCATGGCGTCAGCGAACCAGACATCCGGGCCGCCCAAATCGAGGATATCCTCAAAACGGCCGGTCGCATGCCCGGTAAAATTCGGTGCATATACAGTATACCCGTTCCGTTCCAAAAAGCGTCCCAACAAACGCACATCATTTGCGCTGCCGGTGTATGCATGCAGCAAAAGAACGGCGCGCGGACCAGCTTCGAAGAAAAAAGGTTCTGGTAAATTGATTGCTTTCATAATATTCCTCCCAACTCATTCATCTTCATTTTACTGTATTTACGGCTTTTTTCCTAATATATCCAATCTGACTATAAATAATTTTGACCATCGGAAAACCATTTTACCCAAGGTCGTTCCCGCTCCGGAAATTCCCGGTGAACCGCCCCTCGCCGGGAATTTTGGTCTGTTCGCATTCCTTAATTAAAAAAAGCAGAAACCGGATAGTTGGTTTCTGCCTGCAATAGTTAATTTGAGGATAGATAGGTCAAAGCCAGGGCGATCAAGATGAACAGCGCTCCGAGAACGACCGTGATCTGACGCAATACCGCTTCAAAGCCTCTTGCCTTTTGTTTTCCGAATAATTGCTCCGCTCCACCTGTAAGTGTACTGGCTGCATTTGTTTTTGATGGCTGCATCAGCACAACAATGATCAACAGCACAGAAACAACCAACAGGGCCGTTAATAGTACATCGTATAATGACAAAGGATGGACCTCCCTATAATAATTTTCTACTACTAACTTTAGCATAAATTACAGGGTTTTGCTAGCAATTTCAGAAAAGAAAGCGTCCGGACCCGCTCACCTCCATTGGAGGGAACTGTCCGGACGCTTTCGGCGTGCTTTATTTGGTGAATTGTCGCACTCTTTAAACGTGTTCTGGACGGGATTCATCTCACTCTTATCTTCTGATGACGCGGACGTTCACGACGCCATCGATTTTTTTGATTTTTTCAATAACTTCATCCAGTACTGCTTGGTCTGTTTCGGCGATATCGATGACAGTGTAGGCGTAGTTGCCGCGGCTGCGGTTCAGGATATCTTCGATGTTGATGAAGTATTTAGCCAAGCCGGAAGAAATCTGGCCGACCATGTTCGGGATGTTCTTGTTGATGACAGTTATACGGATTGGAGAATGCATCGCGATATCGACTCCCGGGAAGTTCACGGAATTTACGATATTCCCTGTTTCAAGGAAGTATTTCAATGTTTGGGCTGCCATGATTGCGCAGTTCACTTCAGCTTCTTCAGTAGAAGCTCCCAAGTGAGGCATTACAATGATGTCATCGTTGTGAAGCAAGGCTTCGTCAGCGAAATCCGTTACGTATTTGCGGATGCTCTTTTCTTTCAACGCTGCCAACATATCAGCCGTATTGACCAATTCGCCGCGGGCAAAGTTCAAAAGAACAGCAGTATCTTTCATTTGAGCCAGGAAGGCTGCATCAACCATGCCTTTTGTATCGCCATTGACAGGCACGTGAATGGAAATATAATCCGCTTTTTCCAATATTTCAGCGATTGAAGCAGCTTTTTGGACACGGCGGTTAATGTTCCATGCAGTTTCTACAGAAACATATGGGTCATAACCGATGACTTCCATGCCTAAACGGAATGCATCATTGGCCAACATCGCGCCGATAGCACCCAGGCCGATGACACCCAATGTTTTCCCGGAGATTTCTGTTCCCGCGAATTGGCTCTTGCCTTTTTCGACTTGCTTCTCGACATCGTCCCCGCTTAATGTTTGGACCCATTCCATACCTTCTTTGATCGGACGGGCAGACATGATCAAAGCTGCCAAAACAAGTTCTTTAACCGCATTGGCATTCGCACCAGGCGTATTGAAGACAACGACACCTGCTTCGGAGCATTCTTCAACGGGTACGTTGTTGACGCCGGCGCCGGCACGGGCGATGGCTTTCAGGCTTTCAGGGAATTCCATGCCATGCAGTTTTTCGCTGCGCAGGATGATGCCGTCAGGATTTGCGCCTGAGTTAAGGGCGAATTGATCTGCATTCAGTAAATTTAAGCCTTCTGGGGCAATCGCATTGTAAGTTTTAATCTCGAACATTATTTGAATTTCCCTTCCTTAGCTTCAAAAGCTTTCATAAATTCTGTCAATTCTTTAACGCCTTCATACGGGAATGCGTTGTAGATGCTTGCGCGCATGCCGCCTACGGAACGGTGGCCTTTCAAGTTCAGGAAGCCTAAAGCTGTAGCTTCTTTGACGAACTTCGCATCCAAGTCTTTGTCTCCGGTAACGAATGGGATATTCGTCAATGAACGGGAATTGACTGCAACAGGAGAAGAGAACAAGTCTGACTCTTCGATTGTGCGGTACAATAAGCCTGCTTTTTCTTCGTTCTGTTTCACCATAGCTTCAACGCCGCCCAGATCCTTCAACCATTCGAAGACTAATTTGGCTACGTAGATGGAGAAGCTTGGTGGTGTATTGTATAACGAATCATTTTTGATGTGTGTACGGTAGTCAAGCATGCTTGGTAATGTATTCTCGGTCTGGATCAGATCTTCTTTCACGATCACAATCGTCAACCCTGCAGGTCCGATATTTTTTTGTGCGCCTGCGTAGATCAGACCGAAGTCGTTGACATCGTAGCGGTTGGACAAAATATTGGAAGACATATCGGCAACGATCGGTGCATTCACGAAACGAGGGATTGTTTGGAAAGCTGTTCCTTCGATTGTGTTGTTCGTTGTGATATGGATGTAATCGTAGGCTTCATCCGTTTCCGGAATTTCAGGAATGTAAGTGAAATTATCCGCTTCGGAACTGGCCAATACTTCGATATTCGGAACTTTTAAGATCTTAGCTTCAGAGATGGCTTTCTTAGCCCATGATCCGGAGTTGACGTAACCGACTTTGCCGCCTTTTCCAAGATTCATCGGAATCATGGAGAACTGCAGGCTTGCGCCACCTTGTAAGAACAAGACTTTATAACCTTCCGGGATATTCATCAATTCCCGTAATAATTGCTCTGCTTCTGTAATGATCTCTTCGAACAAGGAGGAGCGGTGACTCATCTCCATAACTGACATGCCACTACCTCTGTAGGATAGCATTTCACTCTGTACTTTCTCTAAGACTGATTCTGGTAGTATTGCTGGACCAGCGGAAAAATTTCTTGCTCTTTTCATCCTTTTGTCTCCCCCTTATCAATTGTCCTCATTGTTTATTAATTATAATTTAATCTTATTATAGCAGATTACGCGACGAATGAAAGCGAAAATGCCTATTTTCCAAAAATAATTCCATGCGGATGTTAGGAACAAACCTAAATATTATGATTAAATTGGAGTCTCAGTCAAATTTATTACCTTAAAACCGAACGATTCGGCTTTACGCAACAAAAAAAGTCCGGCGTTCCAAGCACCGGACTTTCTCTCGCGTCTGGTTGTGCCAGACGGTCTTTATGTGAAGACAGTGTTCCAAGCAGCTGCCTTCCTGTTAA
The DNA here is from genome assembly GCF_963663645.1 of uncultured Trichococcus sp. Classification (NCBI taxonomy): domain Bacteria; kingdom Bacillati; phylum Bacillota; class Bacilli; order Lactobacillales; family Carnobacteriaceae; genus Trichococcus; species uncultured Trichococcus sp. The sequence continues at coordinate 263,056 of NZ_OY760499.1, read as the reverse complement.
TCAATTAAAATTATTTGTTTTTTAGGTTGTAGAAAGATTTCAAACCATCGTATACAGCCAATTCGCCTAATTGATCTTCGATGCGTAACAATTGGTTGTATTTAGCGATACGGTCAGTACGGCTCAATGAACCAGTTTTGATTTGTCCAGCGTTAGTTGCAACAGCGATGTCAGCGATTGTAGCATCTTCTGTTTCGCCTGAACGGTGAGAAACAACTGCAGTGTAACCAGCTTTTTTAGCCATTTCGATAGCTTCAAAAGTTTCAGTCAATGAACCGATTTGGTTAACTTTGATCAGGATTGAGTTAGCAACGCCTAATTCGATAGCTTTAGAAAGTTTTTCAGTGTTTGTAACGAACAAGTCGTCACCAACGATTTGAACTTTGTCGCCTAAAACTTCAGTCAGTTTCTTAGTACCTTCCCAGTCGTTTTCATCCAAGCCATCTTCGATTGAGATGATTGGGTATTTTTTGCATAGGTCAGCGTAGAATTCGATCATTTCGTCAACAGTCTTTTCGCCTTCGCCGGAATCAGCCAAGTCGTAAACACCTTTTTCTTTGTTATAGAATTCTGAAGAAGCAGCATCCATAGCAAGAACAACGTCTTTACCAGGTACATAGCCAGCTTTTTCGATAGCTTCGATGATTACTTCGAAACCTTCTTCGTTTGAACCCAAGTTAGGAGCGAATCCACCCTCGTCACCTACAGCAGTAGAGTAACCTTTAGATTTCAAGATTGCAGCCAATGCGTGGAATACTTCAGCACCCATACGTAGAGCTTCTTTGAATGAAGGAGCGCCTACAGGCATGATCATGAATTCTTGGAAGTCGATGCTGTTGTCAGCATGTGATCCGCCGTTGATGATGTTCATCATTGGAGTTGGTAATGTTTTAGCGTTGAATCCGCCTAAGTATTGGTACAAAGGTACATCAAGGTAATCTGCTGCAGCGCGAGCTACTGCGATAGATACTGCCAAGATTGCGTTTGCGCCTAATTTTTCTTTGTTAGGAGTGCCATCTAAGTCGATCATTGTTTTGTCGATAGCTAATTGGTCACGTACATCGAAACCTAAGATAGCGTCAGCAATGATGTCGTTTACGTTTTCTACAGCTTTCAAAACACCTTTTCCAAGGTAACGTGCTTTGTCGCCGTCACGTAATTCGATTGCTTCGTGTTCGCCAGTAGAAGCTCCTGATGGAACCATTCCGCGTCCGAAAGCGCCGCTCTCTGTGTAGACTTCAACTTCAATAGTTGGGTTACCGCGTGAATCAAGTACTTCTCTAGCTAAAATATCTGTAATGTATGGCATGGTTTTCTCTCCTTTTAGTTGGCTGAATTACTTGTGTTACCAAGTATCATTTTAGACAATTTTCTTACTTTATGCAATAGCTGAACCGTTTTGCTTATGCTTTAACGATCAGCGATTCGCCTGTCATTTCTGCTGGTTTTTCTACGTTCAATAAATCTAGCATAGTTGGAGCAACATCGGCCAATTTGCCGTCTGTGCGCAACGTCACGCCTTCTTTGGTCACGATCACAGGAACCGGTACGGTTGTGTGCGCGGTATGCGGTTGTCCGTCTTCAGTGGACATAGTGTCCGCGTTGCCGTGGTCAGCGAAGATGATGGCATAGCCACCTTTTGCATGGATAGCGTCAACGACTGCACCCAGGTTCTCATCTACTGCTTCGATCGCTTTAATTGTAGGTTCCAACATACCTGAATGGCCTACCATGTCAGGGTTCGCAAAGTTAAGGATGATGGCGTCGTATTTGTCGTCATTGATCTCTTTCACTAATGCTTCGCCCACTTCATAAGCGCTCATTTCAGGTTTCAGATCATAAGTTGCAACTTTCGGTGAAGGGATCAGGATGCGTCCTTCGCCTTCGAAAGACTCGTGACGTCCGCCGTTCATGAAGAAAGTTACGTGCGGATATTTTTCAGTTTCCGCGATACGCAGTTGTGAAAGCTTGTGTTGCGCCAGTACTTCACCCAGAACATTTGTCATCGGGATCGGCTTGAAGGCGATATCCGCGATTACTGTATCTTGGTAAGAAGTCATCGTCACAAATTTCACATTTTTAGCGCGTTCTCCGCGATCAAAGTTGTCCCATTCTTCATTCGTGAACGCATTCGATAATTGAATCGCGCGGTCAGGACGGAAGTTGAAGAAGATGATCGCATCGTTGTCTTGCAGCGGGCCCACTGGCTTGCCACCTTTGACGATGACAGTCGGCAAGACGAATTCATCGGTTTTGCCATCTGCGTAGCTTGCTTTTACGACATCCTGTGCAGATTCGAATTTTTCGCCTTCACCGTGTGCGATGGCGTTGTATGCCAATTCCACACGTTCCCAACGGTTGTCACGGTCCATAGCGTAGTAACGACCAGAAACAGTCGCGATTTCGCCAAGTCCGATTTCTTCCATCGCTTTTTCCACTGTTTCGATGTAGCCTGGTGCAGCGTGCGGATCCACGTCGCGGCCATCAAGGAAAGCATGCAGATAAAGTTTTTTGACGCCTTTTTCTTTTGCGCTCTTGATCAAGGCGATGACATGGTTGATGTGACTGTGCACACCACCGTCAGAAAGCAGACCGAAAAGGTGCAATGCAGAATCATTCTGAGTTGTGTGATCGTAAGCACCGACTAGCGCTTCGTTCGTCAAGAATTCGCCATCTTGGATAGCTTTGTCGATTCTTGTCAAACTTTGGTAGACAACTCGTCCGGCACCAATGTTTGTATGCCCTACTTCGGAATTACCCATTTGGCCTTCAGGAAGTCCTACAGCCAATCCGGAAGCCAGCATCGTTGCATGCGGAAAATTGTTCCAATAACGGTCAAAGTTCGGTTTCTTTGCTAGTTTAACCGCATTGCCCATCATTTCGTTTCTCCAGCCGAAACCGTCCAAAATAATTATTGCTACCGGTTTTTTACTCATTATTTAATAGCCTCCAATAATGCTAAGAATGAATCAGGAACCAAACTAGCACCACCGACCAACGCGCCATCAATATGTTCTTCAGCCATGTACTCTGCAATGTTTTCAGGTTTTACGCTGCCGCCGTATTGAACACGTACTTTGTCAGCCACTTCTTGGCCGTAGATTGAAGCTACAGTTGCGCGTACTACGCCGCAAGTGTCGTTCGCATCTTGTGCGGAAGAAGATTTGCCTGTACCGATTGCCCAGATTGGCTCATAAGCGATGACCAGGTTAGCCACTTGGTCTGCAGTCAAATCTTTCAAAGCTGCTGTAATTTGTCCTGAAACCCACTCGTTTGTTACGCCTGATTCGCGTTGTTCCAACGTTTCGCCACAGCAAACGATAGGTGTCATACCATTGCGCAGAATAGCATGTGCTTTTTTATTGATGTCTTCATCTGTTTCGTGGAAGTACTCACGTCTTTCAGAGTGGCCGATAATGACGTAGTCGACGCCTAAGTCGCCTAAAGCTTTCGGGCTGATTTCGCCTGTGAAGGCACCCTCTTCTTCAAAGTAACAGTTTTGCGCGGCAACTTTCAAATCTGTTCCCTCTGTAGCTGCTACCATGTTTTCTAAAAATAAAGCCGGTGATCCAATAACAGCTTCCACTTTATCAAAAGCAGGAACCTTAGTTTTTACAGCCTCGATGAATGCTTGTGCTTCCTTAGCTGTTTTGTTCATTTTCCAGTTACCGGCAATAATCGGTTTACGCAATATAATCACTCCTTAAGATAGGTTGCTTATTTGTCAGAAATTGATGCTACACCTGGTAATTCTTTACCTTCAAGGTATTCCAATGATGCTCCGCCACCTGTTGAGATGTGCGTGAAATCATCAGCAAAGCCTAATTGCATAGCAGCTGCAGCTGAGTCTCCGCCGCCGATGATTGTTACAGCATCGCTTAATTTAGCGATTGCTTCGCAGACACCGATCGTTCCTTGAGCGAAGTTGGATAATTCGAACACGCCCATAGGTCCGTTCCATACGACAGTTTTCGCGCCTTCAAGCTCTTTAGCGAACAATTCAACGGAAGCAGGTCCGATATCCAATGCCATTTGGTCAGCAGGGAATGCTTCGTTCTTCGCGATTGTGATTTCTCCATCGTTGCCGAATTCGTGAGCCATCTTAGCATCGATAGGCAAGACCAATTTGTCGCCAGCGCTCTCCAACAATTCTTTAGCCAATTCAACTTTATCAGCTTCCAGTAAGGATTTGCCGATTTCAAGGCCTTGTGCTTTCATGAATGTGTAAGCCATGCCGCCGCCGATAAGTACTTTATCGGCTTTGTTCAACAAGTGTTTGATGACACCGATCTTGTCGCTTACTTTCGCTCCGCCTAAGATAGCTACGAACGGACGAACAGGCTCGTCAACAGCTCCACCGATGAACTTGATTTCTTTCTCCATCAAGAATCCAGCAGCACTTTCAAGGTTAGAAGCGATTCCGACGTTGGAAGCATGCGCACGGTGAGCCGTACCAAATGCGTCGTTTACGAACAGGTCGCCCAGGCTAGCCCAGTATTTGCCCAATTCAGGATCGTTTTTGCTTTCTTTTTTTCCGTCAACATCTTCGAAACGAGTGTTTTCGAATACCAAAACATCTCCATCTTTCAAAGCTGCAACTGCAGCTTCCAAAGCTTCGCCGCGTGTTTCAGGGACAAAAGTGACTTCTTTGCCCAACAATTCAGCCAAACGGTCAGCTACAGGCTTCAAGCTCAACTTCGCTTTGTCTTCTTCAGTTTTTACTTTTCCTAAGTGAGAGAAAAGGATGACTTTTGCGTTATTTTCGATCAAGTAGTTGATTGTAGGAAGAGCTTGAACGATACGGTTGTCGTTAGTGATTGCTCCATCTTTCATAGGAACATTGAAATCAGCACGAACCAATACTTTTTTTCCAGCTACATCCAAATCTGTTACAACTTTCTTTGTCATTACGTCGCCTCCTGATATGTGTATCTACATAAGAAAAGCGAGGAAGCGCGTTGCCTCCCCGCTTTTGTTATCTTCTACGATTCAGCTTTCAATAGATGAAAGACGTGATCTTATAAGCTAGCAAATTCTACTAAAGTACGAACTAATTGTGAAGCGTAAGACATTTCATTGTCGTACCAAGCAACAGTTTTAACTAATTGCTTGTCTCCAACTGTCATTACTTTAGTTTGTGTTGCATCGAATAAAGAACCGAAGTTGATGCCTACGATATCGCTTGAAACTAATTGATCTTCAGTGTAGCCGTAAGATTCGTTAGAAGCAGCTTTCATAGCAGCATTGATTTCTTCAACAGTTACAGCTTTGTCCAATACAGTAACTAATTCAGTCAATGAACCGGTAGGAACTGGAACACGTTGAGCAGCTCCGTCCAATTTGCCTTTCAATTCAGGCAATACGTCACCGATAGCTTTAGCAGCACCAGTTGTGTTAGGAACGATGTTTGCTGCAGCAGCACGCGCACGACGGAAGTCACCTTTAGGATGTGGAGCATCCAAAGTGTTTTGGTCGCCAGTGTATGCGTGGATTGTAGTCATTAAGCCTTCAACGATTCCGAATTCATCGTTCAATACTTTAGCCATTGGAGCTAAACAGTTAGTTGTGCAAGATGCGCCTGAAACGATAACATCGTCAGCATTCAATTCGCTGTGGTTAACGTTATAAACGATTGTTTTAACGTCGCTGCCTGCTGGAGCAGATAACAGAACACGTTTAGCGCCTGCATCAACGTGAGCTTGAGCGCCTGATTTGCTCATGAAGAAACCAGTACATTCCAATACGAACTCTACGCCAAGTTCTGCCCATGGAAGATCTGCTGGGTTACGTTGTGATAACACTTTGATGTCTTTTCCGTTTACAGTGAAGAATCCGTCATTAACTTCTACATCACCATTGAATCTGCCTTGAGTTGTATCATATTTCAATAAGTGAGCCAACATTTTAGCGTCAGTCAAGTCATTGATTGCTACAACTTCGATTCCTTCTACTTCTTGAATACGGCGGAATGCTAAACGTCCAATACGTCCAAAACCGTTAATACCAACTTTTACTGTCATACTGAGATTTCCTCCTTAGGATAAGTCAAAATTTTTATTTTAAAGGGTTACCCCTTTTAAAATCAGATTAGCTGCACCCTCATCCGTAACCAGCCATGTTTGATGCGGGGCATATTTCATGAATGCTTTAATTGCCTTGGCTTTTGTGCTTCCCCCTGCAATGGCCATCGCGTACGGGATCTTTTCGATTTCTTCAATCTGAAGTCCGAACCGGGACAATCGATAGACGATTTCGCCGTTCTCGTTGAAGTAACAGCCAAAGGCTTCACCTACTGCATTATGCGCTTCTAGGGACGAAATCAACCCATGCGACATCCTGCGTCTTTCCATCATTACTTTAGCATTACCGATGCTATATAACAAGCAGTTTGCCTTTTTCATAACGGATAAGGTATGTTTGATTGATGGCTCGGATTTCATTGATGCATAAGCTTTTTCGCTCAAGTTATCGGGAACGAAAAGCGCCATGTTCTCACCACCGACCAATTGCGCCATGCGATCGCTGACACTGTTGGCTTGAATCGACATCGATTCTCCCAAACCGCCTCGTGTCGGAACAAAAATGAAATTCCTGTTCTGGGACAATTCGGGTGAAAAATGTTCGGCAGCCCGCGCCATTGTACTCCCGCCAGCAACAGCAACGATAAATTCGCCTGCCGGCAATAGTGCATGTAGTTCTTTGGCGGCTGTTTTTCCGATTTCATCCAAAATGGATGCATCTTCATCACTATCGCCAGGAACAATCCTACAAAATTGAATGTTCAAATAATCCGCTAACGCCTTTTCTTTCGCATTCATATTCAGCAGCAACCGCATGAACCTTTCCAGTTGAAGAAAGATTTTTTTGCCTTCCTCAGTCAATTCCATCCCGTTCTTCGAGCTGGAAAGAAGACCTTGTTTCCGCAAAAAATCTGTCTCGGTCCGTAAAGTCCTTTCTGATAAGGAAACTTTATCGGCCAGGACACGTCTCCCGACTGGAGCATACATTTGGATATTACGCATGATATGGTAACGATTTTGAAGGACTGACATAATGTCCGGGACTATTTGCTGCAAGACTGAAATAGACTCTTCCATAAAAACCCTCTTCATTTGCACGTGGACGCTTTTCGCCCCGCTGCAACCTTAGGCGGTCCTCGTTTATTTCTTATCAGGAGAGATGGAATAAGACTGTAAATATTTTTTAATTCCGTCTGTTCTCCCCTCGTCTTTACTACATCATTTTAACAGTAAACACTAGACGTTTCAAGCGTTTTGGCAAATTAATTCGATTTCCCCCGAAATAGATTCGTTCAATATATCACGAGTACCCTATAATCCGATTGTCTTTTGGATGCACGCTTTCAGAAAACCTTGATACAGCAACTTTTCAACAAGGGTCGGGGAGCGTCCCGTTATTGTTTAGCGTTTCGCATCTTTTTTAATTATTATCGCTGTTTTACAGCCTATTCACCGCACAACTGGTGCAACAAAAACGTCCCACGGTCTGTTTCGATCATCTTCCCCAATATTTCTTCGCGCATGACGGTGATCGGGACCGCCAAATCTTCGGCCAAACGATTCACATCAAGTGGTTCCAATTCTCGACCTTCCAGAAAAAAGCCTTTCTGCAAGTTGCAGATCAGTTCTCCCGCCGCAAGCAGCAATTCCTTCCTGAATGCCAATGCCGAGCGCAGCTGCTCCCATTCCGTTTTCTTCGCTGCCAGAAATTGTTGCACAGCTTCATCTTCATGCTGCATCATCTCTTCATAATATTCTTTTTGGAAAACAACAAACGGAGAAGCCCACTCATTGTATTTCACAGTCAGATGTCCATCCACCAGCTGCAGATAAAGATCCGGCCTCGGCAAAGAAAGACTATCATCGCCGAATGCCGATCCCGGGGTTGGGTCCAACGTTTGGACATACTCAAATACACTTTTCACATCGGTCAAATCCACATCCATTTCATCCGCTATCGCTTGCCAGTTTTTATCACTGAATTTCGTGAAGAAATTTTCCAGGACATAATAAGCGATTTCCGGCGCATGGTCATCCCGCTCCGTCTGCAGCATCAGACATTCCTGCAGATTCCGGGCACCCACACCAGGGGGATCCAATTGGTGCAGCAGCGTCAATGCGTCCAACATCACAATCGGTTCGACGCCCTTCTGTTCTGCAGCTTCGTTCAGATCGATGGTGACGTAACCTTCCGGATTGATGAATGCCACCAAAAATAAAACCAAATCACGCAAGGGTGTATCCCGCATGTTTGCATGGATTTGTTCCAACAAAAAAGTATCCAACGCCGGCACTTCTTCAAACACTTGATCCATTGCGGAAACAGTGTCCATCGGATCGTCCTTATCCGGCTTGTACACTACCGTTTTTTCTTTTACAGCGCGTTCATCGAACTCTTTATTGATTTTCACTTCGATCAAAGGATTGCCCAACGCTTTTTGTTGAAGATAAGCGAATAATTCCTCGTTGTCGTATCCCACAAGTTTCAGCGATTCCTCCAAGCTTTCCTTATCCATATGTATACTTGATATAACCGACACACCAATCCCTCCTCACCTTTTCAGAATCATTTTATCACACGCAGACCGTTATTGAAATCGTTTTCAACGGAATGCAGTTAATTTCAGGCCCGGCTGGACTGTTGTTCCGTCATTTTCCTGGCCGTTCTGTTGAGACGGATCAGCGCCCAAATCAGCCTGCGGTTTCGAGTTTAATTTCCCTCTTGCTATCTTTCACGCTATGGGTTATAATTTTCTATGTTGCATGTCTCCTTGGTGTAATGGATATCACGTAAGATTCCGGTTCTTGAGATGGGGGTTCGATTCCCTCAGGAGACGTACCATTTTATTGATGCATCAACGTTTTCGGATTTTGAATGCAAAACAAATGCAAAAAATCTCCTTTCCCAAGCGGAAGCGGAGATTTTTTTATTTCCATCTTACCTCACCCTGAATCCAATCTGCATTTTCAAAATCTATTTTTGGACATTTGCTGACTGAAACGATATGATTGACTAAGGTATATTTCATCAGAAAACGCGAGCCTAAAGGCCAAACATTACAATTGACCTTTTCTGACCAATAAGTTAAAATAAACCATGTAAAGAAAAACTGTTCATTCAAACGAACGAGGAGGAAACATATATGAATTTAATCCCTACAGTAATCGAACAATCATCCCGTGGTGAACGTGCGTATGATATTTATTCCCGTCTTCTGAAGGATCGCATCATCATGTTGAGCGGCCCGATCGATGATAATACGGCGAACTCCGTCATCGCGCAATTGCTATTCTTGGATGCGCAAGATTCAGAAAAAGATATCTACATCTACATCAACTCTCCAGGCGGCAGCGTTTCTTCCGGATTGGCCATCTACGATACAATGAACTTCATCAAGGCGGATGTTCAGACAATCGCAATGGGTATGGCAGCTTCAATGGGCAGCTTCTTGTTGACTGCCGGCGAGAAAGGCAAACGTTTCGCGTTGCCGAACGCTGAAATCATGATCCACCAACCACTTGGCGGCGCTCAAGGTCAAGCAACCGAGATCGAAATCGCAGCCCGTCACATCCTACAGACACGCGAACGCCTGAACAAAATTTTGGCGGAACGTACAGGACAACCGATGGAAATCATCGAACGCGATACCGACCGCGACAACTACATGACCGCGCAACAAGCGAAAGATTACGGTTTGATCGACGAAGTCATGGTCAATTCAAAATCTTTGAAATAAATATATGCTAAAAAGCGAAGACGACCAACAGAAGGATGCTGGTCGTCTTCGCTTTTTGTTTTGGGGTGCGCGGGAAGCAAGGGTGTGGCCGTTTTACTCGAGCAGAGCAGCGGATACGCGTTCGCAGCTCCGGCGAGGCATCCGCTTGCCGGAGGAGACCGGTGGATATCGGCTTGAACTCCGACGAGACCATCCTCGCCGGAGAATACCCGCCAAATGGTGTCTGTCCTCCGGCGAAGCCTTCGTTCACCGGAGCACAGCAGACAGAATAAGCGCCGAAAAGAATCCGGCACCCCGCCCGCTCGCACCTATTCAAAAAACAAGAAAGGCAGACAGAACGCAAGCGTTCCTGTCTGCCTTTCTTGTTTCCTTAACGGATATAATTGAAGATATGTTCCCAAGTCTGTCTGCTGAAGACAAGCATCGGATTACCGTCACCGAGGACGCCATATCCGACCATCAGACCGGCTCCGAAAAGAATGAAGGCCATCAACATGAATATCAAAACCCACATCACTGTTGATAGTACAGGTTTGAAATCAAATTTCACAGCGCTCACCTATCTTCCTTTTTTGATTTTCGTTTTTTGGATCAGTCGCGCCAATAATCCGAAAAGCCCATTGGATGGACGATTCTTTTGGTCAATGTTATTCAACAGGATACCTGTTCCCAATGCAACGGCATCCAAAGGTTTTTCCGCAGCGAACACAGGCACTTTCAACTCGCTCGAGAAAAGTTTCTCGATTCCGCTGATCAAGGCTCCGCCGCCTGTCAATACGATACCGGTATTGATGATGTCCGCAGCCAACTCAGGCGGCGTCATTTCCAAGACTTCCTTCGCTTGTTCCACGACAAGCACCAAGGTTTCGTGCATCGCTTCGTATACTTCTTTGGAAGTGATGTAGATGGTGCGCGGAAGGCCCGTCACCATGTCACGTCCGCGGATTTCCATTTTTTCTTCCTTTTCGGGCTCCAAAGCGGTTCCGATCGTGATTTTGATCTTTTCAGCTGTACGCTCGCCGATCAATAATTTGTGTTCTCTTTTTACGAAGTTCATGATGTCGGCATCCAGTTTATCACCAGCCGTTTTTATCGAGCTGCTCGTTACGATGCCGCCCAATGACAAAACTGCGATATCACTCGTTCCGCCACCCATGTCGATGACCATGTTTCCGTTCGGCTGAAAAATGTCAAGGCCGGCTCCTACAGCCGCAACTTTCGGTTCTTCCTCCAGATACACATTCTTGCCGCCGCTCTTTTCCGCGGCTTGGATGATCGCTTTTTGTTCGATTGTTGTGATGTTCGTCGGGCAACAGATCAAGATGTTCGGCTTGGTCAAGAAGCCCTTCACATTCAAGCGATCGATAAAGTGGGTCAACATTGCTTCTGTGATGTCAAAGTCTGCGATCACGCCGCCTTTCAACGGACGAATGACTCTGATGTTTGCCGGCGTACGCCCAACCATCATATAGGCTTCTTCCCCAACTGCTAAAACTTTTCCGGTTTTTGTGTCTACTGCGACAACGGAAGGCTCGTTCAAGACGATGCCTTTCCCCTTAACGTGAATCAGTACGTTCGCTGTACCTAAATCGATTCCTATATCTCTGGCCACGTTTTTCCCCTCTCAAACATTCATCATTTAGCAATAGCTATCTTGCGGACGACAGTTGTCCGACTTATTTTGCGAAAAGTGCTTCAACATCTGCATCGCTGAAGGCATTTTTTTCATCTTCCGTAACACGTTCCACATCAGCGCCCAATGACTGCAGCTTTTTATCGAATTCATAATAACCGCGATCCAAATGCGATAAGTTCGTTACGCGCGTATAGCCTTTGGAAACAAGGCCGGCGATGATCAAAGCAGCTGCCGCACGTAAATCCGATGCGGATACTTCTGCACCTTGCAGATCAGTATTGCCATGGATCAGAACCGTTTGACCTTCGACTTTGAAATCAGCATTCATGCGGCGCATCTCTTCCAAGTGCATGAAGCGGTTTTCGAATACCGTTTCGGTCATTGTGCTCGTACCTTGGGAGACCAATTGCGCAATCGTCATTTGTGATTGCATGTCGGTAGGGAACCCTGGATGCGGCATCGTTTTGACGTCGGTCGCTTTCAAAGAACGTGGACCGATAACGCGCAGGCCATTTTCTTCTTCCTGGAAGGCAACATGCATTTCCTTGAGTTTTGAAATCAGCGGTTTGTTGTGTTCGGCAATCGCATCTTCGATGAACACATTCCCGTTCGTGACTGCAGCTGCGATCATGAACGTTCCTGCTTCGATACGGTCCGGGATGATCGAATGTTCCGTTGCTTTCATGGCTGAAACGCCTTCGACACGGATTGTTTCTGTTCCCGCTCCGACCACTTTCGCGCCCATCCGGTTCAAGAAATTCGCCAAATCAACGATTTCAGGTTCGCGTGCGACGTTTTCGATGATGGTGGTTCCTTCAGCCAAGGTAGCGCCCATCATGATGTTTTGGGTAGCACCAACACTCGGGAAGTCCAAGTAGATGCGTGCGCCGACCAATCTGTCGCATTTCGCTTCCACAAAACCATTTTCGATTTTGATGTCCGCCCCCATGGCTTCGAAACCTTTCAGGTGAAGGTCGATCGGCCGCGTTCCGATGGCACAGCCGCCCGGCAAAGCGATGCGCGCGTGCCCTAGACGTGCTAAAAGCGGACCCATTACGACGATTGATGCGCGCATTTTGCTGACGTAAGCAAATGGTGCTTCAAAATTAATGTCGTTTGATGCATCCGCTAAGATGGTGTTGTTGTTTTCTTGAAATTCAACGCCGACATTCAGATGTTTCAGAACATTGTTCATTGTGAAAACATCAGACAGTATCGGAACGTTCGTCAATACAGATTGCCCTTCGCTTGCCAAAAGTGTGGCAGCCAAAATCGGCAAAACTGCGTTTTTTGCGCCTTCAACTTTAACTGTCCCTTCAAGGCGATTACCGCCGCGAACAATTATTTTTTCCATTAAAAATCCCTCCGAAAGTCAATTGTGATCTCATTTGTATGTTTATATGCAACTATTTGATAAAACCGGATCTCTGATTTGCCCGTTCAACAACCATCGATTGTGCAACCGCGAGCGGATCATGAGAACAGTAAATAACTGATGTTTCGGGAAGTCGTCACCAACTCAAGCAGAAACGTACTTACTGTGTAGCCTAAAGCAATCGACAGAAAGAAATAAAGCACCCGGGCTTCGCGTATGTGCCCCTTCCTGATCCATTTTTCAAGTCTGATGGCTTTCATCGACCAGAAAGAAATGAAAATAAATATCATATGGGATAGCAATACTATTATACCGTTAAACAGCGTTATGTCCAAGCGACGCACTCCTCCCATATTCTCAAACTATACTAACATAAATATTTTGAAAAAAAAACAAAGAAACTCGTTTTTGTCGGGGCACTCCTTAAGAATTCACTAAGAAAATCGTTTACATTTGTTTTCTTAATCAGGTATAATAATATGTTACAATACAACGAAGTGAAATTGCGGGCTATTTCCGCTGATAATCTGTGCATATCAACGCGTCCGCTAATTAATCGTCAGGAAATACATGAGTCAAAAAAAAGAGGCCATCTTTGGCCTCTTTTTTCTCAGCTGGATCTGTTCTTCGAAACACCGATTCGGTTGACGGCTTTCGACAGCGAAATCTTCGCGCGTTGGAATTCTTTTTCGTTTTTGATGTCGCGAGCCTCGGCCATCTTTCTCTCGGCGCGTTCTTTCGCGACTTCTGCACGGTCGATATCGATATCCCGTGCGCGTTCTGCACTGTTCGCAATGATGTTGACCACGTTGTCCCGCACTTCCATGATGCCACCGTTGACGGCAATATGGTTTTGGGCCAACTCATCGGTCACACGCGTTACGATCAGATCGGCGATCGCCAAAGGCACAATGATCGGGGTATGGTTTGGCATGATGGTTATGCCGCCGTCCGTTGTTTTGGCGGTCACTGCTTTAGCGCGATGCTGGAAGGCTATACCATCCGGCGTCACCACATTCACTTGCAGGTATACCATCTTATTCCCCTCCTTTATAACCTAAATCTTTCGCTTTTTTCAGGACTTCTTCGATCGTACCGACGTTGCGGAAAGCTTCTTCAGGCACCCCGTCGTATTTACCTTCCACGATCCCTTTGAAGCCGCGTACGGTTTCAGATACAGGAACATAAGATCCTGGAATCCCGGTAAAGGCTTCGGCCACATGGAAGTTTTGGGACAGGAAGAATTGGATTCTTCTTGCGCGGTTAACGGTGATTTTTTCGGAATCGGACAGTTCGTCCATCCCAAGGATAGCGATGATATCCTGCAGTTCACGATAACGTTGCAGGATGCGCTGCACTTTGGTGGCAACTTCATAGTGCTCATCCCCGACGATTTCCGGAGACAAAGCGCTGGAAGAGGAAGCCAACGGGTCCACAGCGGGATAAATCCCTTGTTCGGTCAGTTTACGTTCCAAGTTGGTTGTTGCATCCAGATGGGCAAATGTTGTCGCCGGAGCCGGATCGGTATAGTCATCCGCCGGTACATAGATTGCTTGAATGGAAGTGATCGAACCATCTTTTGTGGAACTGATCCGTTCCTGCAATTGGCCCATTTCTGTCGCCAATGTCGGCTGATACCCTACTGCTGAAGGCATCCGACCCAACAGCGCGGACACTTCGGAACCAGCTTGAGTGAATCGGTAAATATTATCGATGAACAACAGCACATCTTGTTTTTCTTCATCACGGAAATGTTCCGCCATCGTCAAACCGGACAAGGCGACACGCATACGCGCACCAGGCGGCTCATTCATCTGGCCAAACACCATGGCCGTCTTTTCGCCGACGCCTGATTCCTGCATTTCGTGGTATAGGTCGTTTCCTTCACGCGTACGCTCGCCGACACCCGTGAATACCGAAATGCCGCCATGCTGTTCCGCTACGTTATGGATCAATTCTTGGATCAGTACCGTCTTACCGACACCCGCTCCACCGAACAGACCGATTTTTCCGCCTTTAAGATAAGGTGCCAACAAATCGATGACTTTGATGCCTGTCTCCAGGATTTCAAAATTACTGCTCAACTGATCGAAAGTCGGCGCTTTTCTGTGAATGGATTCACGACGGAAATCTTCAGGCATAGCGCCCTTCAAATCGATCGCTTCACCCAGCACGTTGAACACTCGACCCAGAGTGCCTAAACCAACCGGCACTTTGATGGGTGCTCCAGTATCGACGACAGTCAATCCTCTTTGCAGGCCATCGGTCGATTCCATCGCGATCGCACGGACCACACCATTCCCTAGTTCAAGCGAAACCTCCAATACGATGGTTTCCCCTTCTTCATTACTTCCAGCAGCTGGTGCCTTGTGGACGATCAGCGCGTTGCGGATGTCCGGGACACCTTCTTCCAATGGGAAGCCAACGTCGACTACCGGCCCGATTACTTGTACAATGTGACCTTTTTTCATGCCTTTTCCTCCCATTTTCTAATCTTCCAGAGCAGAAGCTCCACCGACGATTTCGGTGATTTCTTGCGTGATCGCAGTCTGCCTCACGCGGTTGTACTGAATCGTCATATCATTGATCATATTGGTCGCATTATCGGTGGCGCTCTTCATGGCTGTCATGCGGGAAGCATGCTCGGATGATTTCGCATCGATAATGGCTCCAAAAATCAAACTTTCCGCATATTGCGGAAGTAAAATTTCCAAAATTTCTTCTTTGTTCGGTTCAAAAAGATAATCGACTTCATAACCGACCGCTTCATGGGAATCCAAGTCCGTCAACGGCAGCATTTTTTCAGCCCGATACTCTGAGATCAAAGCGTTGACGTGATGTTTGTAGCAAACGTACAACTCATCAAAAACGCCATCCCGATAGAGTTGGATTGCCTTCACTACGATATCGCTGACTTCCGTAAAGCTGGGCTGGTCGTTCAAATCTCTGATTTCGAATGCAACTTCGATGCCACTCTTCCTTAAATCATCAGCGACCGCTCCACCTACCGACAGCACAACAAACTCATCGTTTGAAGCGTGGTCGATCGCAAGCATATCTTTTGTCGCTTTTAGGATCGAACTGTTGTAGCCTCCTGCCAACCCTTTATCGGAGGAAATGATCAGATAGCCTGTTTTGCGGATGGGTCGTTCGATCAACATATCGTGGAAATCGAACAGAACCTGATCGCTCGCTGACACATGACCATGCTCCTCAAGCAAAGATAATTGGGTACTGGCTATATGTGTTACGATTTCGCGTATTTTTGCTGCATAAAGCTGATATCCCCGTACTTTTTGTTCGGCACGGATCAGTTTGGAGGCAGATACCATTTGCATGGCGCTTGTTATTTGACTTGTCTTCTTTGTGGAAGCAATGCGTTTCCGGATGTCTATTAAAGACTCTGCCATATTATCACCTCAATATTATCTGTTCATGCTATCCGGTCTACTCGACGTGCGGAATAAAGATGCCTGCGAATGCACTTAGCGCTTCATCCAGGTCTTCCGTAGGCGGCAAGTCTTTTGTCTCCATAATGGTGGAGAACAGATTTGGATAGGACATTTTGACGAATTTGAATAGCTCAGACTCATATCGCTCGATGTCCTGCACTGGAATGGAATCAATAAATCCATGCGTCAATGCATAGAGAATTAGAACTTGTTTTTCGACATCCAAGGTCTTGTGCAAGTCCTGCTTCAGTATTTCAACGGTTCTGCGGCCGCGGCTAAGGCGTTTCTGCGTGGAAACATCCAAGTCCGAACCGAACTGAGTGAATGCTTCCAGTTCGCGATAGCTGGCCAAATCGATACGTAGCGTCCCTGATACTTTTTTCATCGCTTTAATTTGAGCAGATCCGCCGACACGTGAGACGGATAGGCCGGCAGATAGCGCCGGACGGATTCCCGAGAAGAACAGATCGCTTTCCAGGAAAATCTGTCCATCCGTGATGGAGATGACGTTCGTCGGAATATAGGCGGAAATATCGCCAGCTTGTGTTTCTACGATCGGCAGGGAGGTGATGGAACCGCCTCCCAATTCGTCGTTCAATTTTGCCGAGCGCTCCAACAGACGGGAATGCAAGTAGAAGACATCCCCTGGATACGCCTCGCGACCTGGCGGACGGCGCAACAGCAAGGACATTTCACGGTAAGCAGCCGCCTGTTTGGAAAGATCATCATATACGATCAGGACGTGTTTGCCGTTGTGCATGAACTCTTCCGCCATCGCTGTAGCAGCATAAGGCGCGATATAAAGCATCGGCGCGGATTGCGAAGCACTGGCGGTAACGACAATCGTATAATCCATAGCATGGTATTTTTTCAACGTTTCCGTCATATTACGGACAGTCGATTCCTTTTGTCCGATTGCGACGTAGATGCAGATGACATCTTTTCCGCGTTGATTGATGATTGCATCGATTGCGATGCTTGTTTTCCCGGTTTTGCGGTCACCGATGATCAGTTCGCGCTGGCCTCGACCGATCGGAACCAAAGCATCCAATGCTTTGAGACCCGTCTGAAGAGGTTCTCTGACGGATTGACGATCCATAACGCCTGGTGCTGCATTTTCAACCGGTCTAGTACCGGTCGTTTCAATGCTGCCTAAGCCGTCTACCGGGCTGCCTAAAGCATCGACGACACGCCCGATCAAGGCTTCACCTACTGGGACTTCCATGATTCTGCCTGTACGTTTGACGATATCGCCCTCATGAATATTCTCATACGCTCCAAAAATGATGATGCCGACATCGGTCATCTCCAAGTTTTGGGCCATACCGATGGAACCGTTGGAGAATTCCAGCAACTCACCGGACATAACGTTCTCCAAACCTTTCGCGCGTGCGATTCCATCACCGATGTAGGTAACTTTTCCAATTTCTTCAAACTCTGATACAGATTGAAAAGTGTTGATCCTATTTTTGATCAATGAACTCAAATCTTCGTTTTCAGTAGCCATATTATTCACCTCTTCAACCCTATTAGTCTTGCAGGATATGTCTCTTCATTTCTTTCAACTTCGTAGCGATGGTGTTGTCAAAATAGTGGTTTTCCGACTCCAAGCGAACGCCGCCCATCACCGAGGGATCGACCACTTCAGTCACAAAGAAGGTCGCTTCCCCAACTCTTTTTTTTAATTTGTCCATGATGCGCGTCTTTTGTTCCGCAGTCAAAGGAACCGCAGAAGTCAACTTCACATTCACGAATTCTTTTTTATTCTCATAAAGCGCATTGAACGCCTTGATGGCAGCCAAGATACCTTCGTTATCCAGATTATCTTGGAGTCCCTCCAGAAACAAAAGCGTCTCGGGAGCGAGATACTTCACTGCCAAGCCAAGATTTGCCTTCTCACCCTCAGCGGCATCCGCATGATTCACGGCATCCTTTAATTGTGACAGATCAAGATGGAGTCTATCCGCAATCTTCGAGTCGGTCAGGCGGTTATAGTAGGCTTGCACATATGCTTCTACAGTGGCGATTGCTTTACTATCCCTAACCATATCAATCATCCAGCCCTTCAATGAACGCTTCGATCAAATTTTGTTGATCTGCTTGATTGATCTCCTTGCCGAGGATCTTTTCGGCGATATCCAATGAAATGACTCCGATTTCGGCGCGCAATCCTTCAAGAGCCTGTTTTCTTTCGAGTTCGAGCTCTTTTTGGGTCACTTGCTTGATCCGTAGTGCATCTTCTTTTGCTTCTTTAATGATGTTCTTTTGTATTTCATTGCCTTCCGCTTGAGCCCGGTTCAAAATATCGCTCGCTGTAGTTCTGACTTCTATCAGTTGCGCATCGACTTCCGCGTGTTTCTTCTCGGCATTCTCACGCGCTGCTGCCGCTTTATCAATATTTGCATGTATCATTTCTTCCCGATCCGTTAAGATCTTCATCAAAGGCTGCCATGCGAATTTTTTGATAAGAGCCATCAATATCAGAAATGACAGCAGCGTAACAATCGTATCACCTAATGCGGTAATCTCTCCCAATACGAGATTGGCTGTCATTCTCATCCCTCCTGTAGTTATGGGTCTTGCTGGTCCCTATTATTGGAAAATCAGTAAGAAAGCTATAACTACCGCCATGATGGGAACAGCTTCGATCAAGCCGACACCGATGAACATCAAAGTTTGTAATTTGCTCTGTAATTCCGGTTGTCTGGCGATCGCTTCGATTGTAGTAGAAATAACCTTTCCGTTTCCTAATGATGCTCCGATGGCCGCACCGGCAACCGCAATAGCAGCTCCTATAAAGTTCATAATAATAATCTCCTTTTTCTCATATAATAATGCACACTTATTAAGCTCACAGATCCGCAGTTTATTCCGCTTCGATCTTATGGGCGAGGTAAACCATGGTCAACGTAGTGAAGACGAAAGCTTGGATGGATCCGATAAAAATGGAAAATCCTTGCCAAACCATTTGGAGTGGAATCCCGACCACCCAAGTCAACAAGCCATATGAATTGGCTAACGAAGCAATCAACCCCAACAAAATTTCACCCGCATAAATATTTCCGTAAAGACGCAATGCCAATGTCAAAGTGTTCGTAAATTCCTCCAACAATTTGATCGGCATGAGCGGGGCCACTGGGCGAACGTAACTGTTCATGAAATATTCTTTGAACCCGTTCTCCTTTATGCCAAAGTAATGCGTCAGCAAAATCACCATCAAGGCCAAGCCTAAGGTGACGATCGGGCTCGCTGTAGGACTCTTCCAATAGGAATGGCCATCGATGTTCAAGATGAACACAAGACCCAACATATTGGCAACCCAAACAAACAGGAATAAAGTGAATCCCAACAAGTGGAATTGTTGCCCGACTTTCCAGTGAAGCGAGCTGGAAATCATGTTTCGGATAAAATCAACCAAATATTCAATAGCTAATTGGCTTTTGGAAGTAGGCCTCACCGCCAGTTTCCGGGTAGCAATAAAACAAAATAAAAAAACAATGATGCAAGTCGCCAATACACTTATGATGATATTCAAACTGAAACCCAACCCCATAAAATGGATGACTTTAGATTCAGCTTCCAATATTTTCACCTCTTTTCGATACAAATAAAAAAAACAGCTATGCCAAACCTAGTCCACGCTACATTATTTTAAAAGACATTCGTAAAAGTAGACAACTAATTTAGCTGGACCTCCCATACTCTAGTCACAATAAGTGGCTATTTCATAAGTTTCTTTGCATTTCTGTTCAACACCGCTAATCATAACACCAACTTTATCCAAATTCAAAGAAAATCTATGGTTTATAAGGATATTTTCGGCCTTTTCATGAAAATGATGAAAAGATACCGCCTCCATAATCAAAGATACTCAATACATTAATATCTTTATAGGATTATGAAAATCCAAACGCTGACCAAAAAGTGATCGGACTGGGGAAATAAAAGCAAATTTATTGTCTTTCTTGCTACCCCCCAAATCCTTCGGCACTTTAACCTTAAGCGGATGAAGTATAACGAACTTAACTTGCGCAAAAAAACTGAGCCAGAATTCCCCGTCGGATTTCTGGCTCAGCTCATCATTTGTACTATTCAACATTATGTAAATCGGAAGGTCGTTCTCATGATAATATTGACTGTTCGGCAATTACGGACACAATTGCCTCACTGTCATTTTGAACGATTACTTTGTGCCGAACAATCGGTCACCAGCATCTCCTAATCCTGGCAGGATGTAGCTGTTTTCGTCCAATCTTTCGTCCAATGACGCTGCGTAGATGTCCACATCCGGATAAGCCGCGTGCAATGCTTCCACACCTTCAGGAGCTGCCACAAGACAGATGAATTTCATCGATGATGGCGATGCGCCTCTCTTTTCCAACGCTTCGATGGCTGCGATAGCGGATCCGCCTGTCGCCAACATCGGGTCAACGATGAACAATTGACGCTCTTGGATGTCAGTCGGCAGTTTCACGAAATACTCGACTGGCTCCAACGTTTCATGGTCACGGTACATGCCGATATGACCAACTTTCGCTGCAGGCAACATCGCCAAGAAACCATCGACCATCCCTAAACCTGCACGCAAGATCGGAATGATGGCAACCTTTTTGCCTGACAATGTTTTTTGAGTCGTTTTCACCAATGGCGTCTCGATCTCGATGTCTTCCAAAGGCATGTCCCTTGTTACTTCATAAGCCATCAACATAGCGATTTCGCTTACTACTTCACGGAATACTTTTGTTCCGCACTCTTTCTCGCGGATGATTGTTAATTTGTGTTGAATCAACGGGTGATTCATTACATGGAATTCTCCCATATACTTTTGCCCCACTTTCCTATTTTTGCTCAACCTATTGTAATTGAAAACCGCTACAAATACCAGAAATAAAACAATGAGAAAACAGTAAAAGGTATGATTAGAGATGCTATAACTCTGATTATACTCTTTTCGCAGGAGCGGTGCATCCAGATACGAGTAATTGGCGGCGATTTGACGGAGTCTTTTAGGTATGATGCAGAAATTCCGCTGGATGAAGGATGATGTCGTCGGCCGAATAAAAGAGCCGACTCATTGGGACAATGTCATTTACTTAAGGCTATTGACAAACAAGAGGCAGGAGGAATGCTCAGCGCGGTGGCCAAAACTGTCGAATAGGTGGGGTAGATTCGACAATTTGACACCAGATTGGACCGAAATTGTCGAATGTCGAGAAACTTTCGACAATTTGTCATCACGTCGGACCGAAATTGTCGAATATCTGAGGAACATTCAACAATTTGGCGCCGCAGTCAAAAAAAAAGCGAGAATGCATCATGCATCCTCGCTTTTTTTACAGTTGTCAAGTTGCTTAAGTTAATGACATTGCTCATTGAGAGGCGGCTCTTCGGTAATCTGTTAAGCTTCAGTAGCAGCCAGTTTTTTGTGCAATGGGAAAGCTTTCGTGATGGTTTTGACAGCCGCACGGACTTCATCCAATTTCGCTTCATCTGTGTGGTTTTGGATAGTTTCCACGATCAATTCCGCGATTTTGCGTGCTTCTGCTTCCTTCAGGCCTCTTGTTGTGATGGCAGGTGTGCCGATACGGATGCCGCTGGCTTTGTTGGCGCCAAGCGTTTCAAAAGGAATCGTATTTTTATTGACAGTGATTTCAACGGTATCCAATAATTTTTCTACTTGTTTTCCGTTCAAGCCACTGCTTGTAACATCCAATAACAATAAGTGATTGTCTGTTCCGCCGCTGATGACGCGCAGGTCGGATGCATTGAAGACATCAGCCATTGCTTGGGCATTTTTGATGACCTGTCCAATATATTCAGTGTACTCCGGTGTTGCAGCTTCAAAGAATGATACAGCTTTAGCAGCGATAACGTGCTCTAAAGGACCGCCTTGGATGCCTGGGAACACAGCGCTGTTCAACTTTTTGCCGAATTCTTCTTTGGCTAAGATGACGCCGCCGCGCGGGCCGCGAAGTGTTTTGTGTGTTGTGGTGGTTACGATGTGGGCATATTCAACCGGATTTTGGTGATGTCCCGTTGCGCAAAGTCCTGCGATATGAGCCATATCCACCATAAAGTAAGCGCCGACTTCATCAGCGATTTCTCTTAAACGTTTGAAATCGATTGCGCGTGGGTAAGCGCTGGCGCCGGCAACGATCAATTTTGGTTGTTCTTTCAGGGCAATCTCTCTGACCGTGTCATAATTGATTGTTTCTGATTCTTTTTCCACACCGTAAGCAACAAAGTCATAAGTCTGACCGCTGAAATTCACGGATGCGCCATGCGTCAAGTGGCCGCCATGGCTAAGGTCCATACCCAAGATTTTGTCGCCGGGTTGAACTAATGCACGATAAGCTGCCATATTTGCTTGCGAACCGGAATGCGGTTGCACGTTGGCATATTCTGCACCGAATATTGCTTTAATGCGATCGATCGCCAAATTTTCGATGATATCGATAAATTCACAACCACCATAGTAACGACGACCAGGGTAGCCTTCAGCATATTTATTGGTCAAGATGCTGCCTTGCGCTCTCATAACATCTTCAGATACAAAGTTTTCGGAGGCAATCAGCTCGATTCCGTTCTCTTGTCTTTCGCGTTCTTTATCAATTGCTGCAAATAATTCTTTATCCATGTTTGCACCCTTCCATCACATTATTCCAAAATTTTTAACATAAAAAAATGTAAGTTGAGTATAGCATAATTTTTCAGAAATAAAACATATAAGCTCCTGGATTTGAATATTTTGTATAAAAAGTAAGCTAAAGACGGATATTAAGCGATTATTCCGCCTGTTTTTTCGGATATTTTGAGGAAGCCGCTTTTTCCAGGCGATTCATGAATGCCTTCCCGAGGCCGGCAAGCTCATAGGCTTCAGCCAAAATCACATCGACCGGTTGTTCATCAAGATAGCGCAATCCGGCATAGAGACGTTGAGATGCAGCCGCCACATCATCCTTCAGTCCCAACGAATAGGCAGCTCGCGCTGCGTCCCTATGGACAGCCAGCAGTTCCTCGGAAGCCAATATGCCGATTTCCTTGCCTTTGCCGCGGTACTCCTCAATGGCGGCCTTCCAATCGGCTGCCGTCCCATCGATCAGGATGACCGGTTGAGCGGGAGCATAATGTTGGTACTTCATCCCCGGCGCTTTCGGAGCGTCTGCTTCATTTGTTGTTTGCGTGCTTCCTGCCAGTTTGCCGATGATCGGCTCCAACTGCACTTCGGTGATGGCCCCCGGACGCAAAATGACTGGCCCATCGGCATTGGTCAAGTCCAGTACGGTTGATTCCAAACCGATCTGCGTTTCTCCTCCATCAAGGATTCCCGCAATTTTCCCGGAAAGGTCGTGCATCACATGCTGGGCTGCCGTCGGGCTTGGCTTGCCTGACGTATTCGCGCTCGGTCCGACCAAAGGAAAGCCGGTTTTCCGGATCAATTCCAGCGTCTGTTCTTGGGCGGGCATCCGTAGCGCGACGGTGTTGTGTCCTGCAGTGACGGTCGGCGCAAAAACCCCTTCTTTCATCGGAAAAATCAGAGTCAAAGGCCCTGGCCAAAAAGCCTCCATCAAGGCTTCTGCCTGTTGCGGAACGAAGGCCACATATTGGGCGATCTCCCGGTCGGAGACATGAACGATCAATGGGTTGTCGCTGGGTCTGCCTTTTACTTTATATACATTTTTTACGGCTTCATCATTTGATGCGACAGCACCCAGACCATAGACAGTCTCTGTCGGGAAGGCAATCAATTGACCGGCTCTCAGCAGTTCGGCTGCCTCATCGATTGTTGATGCGTCGTATATTTTTGTTTCCATAATGCTATGTGCTCCTTTCTGAATGTTCTGGTATGCAACGGCGCTGCTCAGGTTAAAAAAATAGCCGGGGCAATTGCCCGCAGCCATTTTTTGCCCATGGATAACAGGCGGATCTTTTCTTATTTGACTATCAGCATACGATCGAGGCCGGACAGATCTTTCTCGATCGTGACTGTTTTATCCGGGAAAGCTTTTTTGTAGAGTTTCAATAATTTTTCGCCTTGGTTGAAGCCTATCTCCATGAACAGGCATCCGTCCGTCTTCAAATGGAACGGAAGCGTGAACGCCATCTTTTGGTAAAGGTCCAATCCGTCGTGGTCAGCGAACAGCGCCGAATGCGGTTCGTACTCCAAAACGGAGCGGTCCATCAAGCTGACTTCATCTTCGCCGATGTAGGGCGGATTGCTGAGGATGCAGTCGAAAGTCTCCAGCTGCACGGGCTCCAGCAGATCCCCTTGCAGGAAACGGATGTCCGCATCCAACTGCTTGGCGTTCTCTTTCGCGACTGCCAATGCCGCTTCCGACAGATCCGTTGCCGTCACTTCATCCTGCGGGCGTTCCTTTTTCATCGCGATGGCAATAGCGCCGGAGCCGGTCCCGATGTCCAGGATCTTCTGCGGCCCTTTTCCTTCCAGGCACTGCAGGGCCCGTTGCACAAGCTCTTCCGTTTCCGGACGCGGAATCAAGGTAGCTTCCGTTACTTTCAGAGGATACCCGTAAAACCATTCGACGCCTACGATATATTGGATCGGTTTGCCCGAGACGTACTCTTTGATGTCGCTGAAATACTGCTTGTATTCCTGATCCGTGATAGGATCGGCAAACTGCATCAGCAGATCCGTTTTCGTCCAACCCAAACGATCCAAAAGCAGCCTTTCAGCAGCTAACGGACTTTTCTCGTGTTGTTCCAAATAAAGCGCACCATTCTGCAAAGCTTGTTGGTAACTGAACTCCTTAGATTGACCCATTGTTCAGGGACTCCAATTTTTGCGTTTGGTCTGCCATGATCAATGCATCGATGACTTCATCCAATTTCCCGCTCAAAATCGTATCCAACTTTTGCAGGGTCAAGCCGATACGGTGATCCGTAACACGGTTTTGCGGGAAGTTGTAGGTACGGATCCGTTCGGAACGATCGCCTGTCCCGACTGCGGATTTACGCGTCGCATCGTATTCGGATTGCGCTTCTGAAGAGATTTTGTCGTATACACGCGTGCGCAAAATTTTCATCGCTTTCTCGCGGTTTTTGATCTGGGAACGTTCATCCTGCATGGCAACGGCAATCCCTGTCGGCAAGTGAGTCAACCGGACCGCTGATGCCGTCTTATTGACGTGCTGTCCGCCGGCTCCGCTGGCATGGTAGATATCTGTGCGGATGTCTTTGTCTTCGATGTTCAATTCGACCTCTTCCGCTTCCGGCATGACGACGACGGTAGCAGTGGACGTGTGCACGCGCCCTTGTGACTCTGTTTCCGGAACACGTTGGACACGGTGCGCGCCGCTCTCATATTTCAGTTTGGAATAGGCACCTTGGCCGCTGATCATCAGGATGATTTCTTTGTACCCGCCGATGCCGGTGATGTTCGCATCCATGACCTCGACGCGCCAGCCTTGGCTTTCCGCGAATTTGCTGTACATCGTGAATAGCGTACCCGCGAATAAAGCAGCTTCATCCCCTCCGGCAGCCCCGCGAATCTCCATGATGATGTTTTTGTCATCGTTCGGATCGCTGGGTAGCAGCAACACTTTGATGCGCTCTTCTAGTTCAGTCTTTTCTTTCTTTAGGTCGCTCAATTCTTCTTTAGCCATAGCAGCCATGTCATCGTCCAAATTTTCCGACAACAGCTCTTCGGTGTCGGCGATTTCGCCTTCGACCTCTTTGTAACGCTTGAAGGTCGCAACTTTCTCGCGCAGCCCCGCTTCTTCTTTGGTCAATTCCAAGAATCGTTTTGTATCGGAAAGGACTTCCGGATCACTCAACAACTCGGAAAGCTCTTCATAACGGATAATGAATGCATCTAATTGATCATACATAACTTTTTCAAACTCCTCTTTTTTTGTTTCTGAGTATCTATTCTAGGCCAATGGCGGATGGTGGTAATGGTTACGGCAGACAGGAAGATAGGATTCATTTCCGCCGATCTGGATTTGTTCGCCGGCATATACTGGTTTTCCGTCCACGACACGCATATTCATGATCGCTTTTTTATGACAGTACCAGCAGATGGTTTTTATTTCTTCTATCTTATCCGCGTAGAGCAACAGATATTTTGAGCCTTCGAACAATTCGTTCTGGAAATCATTCTTCAATCCGAACGCCATCACCGGGATTGCCAGTTCGTCGACGATTCGCGCCAATTGGATCACGTGTGTTTTGGATAGGAATTGGGATTCATCTATCAAAATGCAAGCCGGCTTTTTCTTGTTTTTGGCTACTTCCAAGAATATATCCGTATCGTCCGCAATCGGGATGGCTTCACGTTTCAATCCGATCCGGCTCGAGACATAGCCTACGCCATCACGGTCATCGATTGCGCTCGTAAAGATCATCACCGATTTGTTCTGCTCTTCATAATTGTAGGCAACCTTCAGGATTTCGATCGATTTCCCGCTGTTCATTGCCCCATATTTAAAAAATAACTGTGCCATTATGTCCACCTTTCCAACAGCGTCTTGCCTACTTTTCATACATCGGCCGGAATTCTCTGCAAAAAGAAAGGATGCCCTTGTGTCACCCTGCTTCCGACCCGCTATTATCTCCCTTTATCACTCCGCTCCCGTAAGGTTACCGAATGATAAAAAACTGAATAACATCCCGTATAATGATAGTAGGAAATGGCTCCAAAGTCAATAAGATTCACGGTCACCAGCCATCCTCCGGCAATCGGAAGCCCTCTTCCTGACACGCTAAGGAATCTAAAAATATTCAGCCGGGGCAAATTCTGCTATACTAACGCTATCGAAAAAAGCCTTGTTATATGCTATGATGGCAAGAGATACATAAGTAAGGAGCGAATTTATTTGACTATCCGCGGTTCACTAGCAATCAGCATCGGGAAAATCGCCCAGTGGGGTCTTCAGACATTCACCAAAGGCGGAACCAGTCTGCCGGGCAAACTTGCATCCAAATTGGATCCCGACGTGTTGCAACACCTTTCTGAAAATTTTGATGTCGTCATCATCACCGGCACGAACGGCAAGACGCTGACGACATCTTTGACTTATCATGTCCTGCAACAAAAATTCCCGCATATCTTGACGAATCCGACCGGAGCCAACATGGAGCAAGGCATCATCTCCACGTTCCTGGAAGGCTATTCGCGCAAAGTAAAAAAGGAAAGAGCTTTTGCTGTTCTTGAGGTCGATGAGGCCAGCCTCGTCAAGGTGACGAAGTTCATCAAGCCGAAAGTCATCGTCAACACGAATGTTTTCCGCGATCAGATGGACCGGTTCGGAGAGATCTATACGATTTACAAAAAAATGGTCGATGGCGCTGCGCTCGCACCGGATGCCGTCATCCTGGCGAACGGCGACAGCCCGATCTTCAACTCCAAAGAACTGATCAACAAGCAAATCTACTTCGGATTCAACCATGAACAGGACGGCGACACCTTGGCGCATTACAACACAGACGGCGTGCTTTGTCCGAAATGCCAGCACATTTTGCGCTATAAATTCAATACCTACAGCAACCTCGGGAAATACTACTGCCCGCATTGCGACTTCAAACGCCCGGAATTGACTTATGCCGTCACCAAAGTCGACAAACTGACGCACAAGAGTTCTTCTTTTGAAATCGATGGCCATCCGTTCCATACGAATGTCGCCGGTCTCTACAATGTCTACAACGCCTTGGCTGCCTATTCGGTCGGCAAGTATTTCGGTTTGACTCCGGAAGAGATCCAGTCCGGTTTCTCGGCTGCCCAGCAAAAATTCGGCCGTCAGGAAACGATCACCGTCGACGACAAGGAAATCATCCTGAACCTGATCAAAAATCCGGTCGGCCTGAATCAGGTCATCGATCTTCTGCACTACGAAGAGGAGCCATTCAGCGTCGTTTCCATCCTGAATGACCGTCCGGCAGACGGAACCGATGTCAGCTGGATCTGGGACGGGAACTATGAGAAATTTTTGGATTTTGATATCCCCAAAGTAACCGTCAGCGGCATCCGCCAAAAAGAGTTGACCCTGCGGATGAAGGTGGCCGGTATTCCGGAAGAAAAACTGGAAGTTTTGCCGGAAATCACAGATGTAATCAAAGCCTTCAAAAAGGCTCCGACGAAAAAAATCTATGTGATGGCAACTTATACCGCTGTGCTTCAACTCCGTAAAGAGCTGGCGAACCAGGGCTATATAGCGGAAAGGATGAAATAAATGCGACTACGTATTTGCCACTTGTACGGCAACCTTTTGAACACATACGGCGACAACGGAAATCTGTTGATGCTCCAATACTGTGCCCGTGAAAAAGGCGTCGATTTCGAAACGGAAATCATCAGTTTGGACCAACCGTTCGATCCCGAAAAATATGACCTCGTCTTTTTCGGAGGGGGCCAGGATTACGAACAGTTCATCGTTTCCAAAGACATTCAGGCTAAAGCAGAAGGAATCAAGCAATATATCGAAAACGATGGCGTGGTATTGGCCATCTGTGGCGGCTACCAATTGTTGGGCCACTATTACATGGATGCATCCGGCAACAAGATTCCCGGCATCAGCGCCTTGGACCACTATACCCTGAGCCAGGACAACAACCGGTTCATCGGCGACATCACGATCCGCAGCGAGGAATTCGATGAGACTTATGAAGGCTTCGAAAACCACAACGGACGGACCTTCCTTGGCGAAAACATGCGCCCGCTCGGAAAAGTCGAAAAAGGCATGGGCAACAATGGTGAAGATAAGACCGAAGGCGCCCGCTACAAAAATGTCTTCTGTTCCTATTTCCACGGTCCACTGTTGGTCCGCAACATCCACTTGGCAAACCGCATCGTCGATTTGGCCATTGCCCAACACAACAAAAAGAGCGAAAAATAAACCAAAGAAGAGGAGCTGCCCTGTAATGGGACAGCTCCTCTTCTTTGGCTGTAGCGCCCTAGTTGTCCGATTCCTCCGCTTTATCGGACAACTCCAGGACCACGCGCTTGCTGCTTGTCCGATTCCTCCGCTTTATCGGACAACTTCAGGACCACACGCTTGCTGCTTGTCCGATTCCTCCGCTTTATCGGACAACTTCAGGATCACGCGCTTGCTGCTTGTCCGATTCCTCTGCTTTATCGGACAACTCCAGGACCACGCGCTTGCTGCTTGTCCGATTCCTCTGCTTTATCGGACAACTTCCTGTATTACTCTGCGTGTAACATTTTAAAAAGGCTGCACCAGAATGGTCAATGTCATTAACTTAAGGCTATTTACAAATAAGCGGCAGGAGGAATGCTCAGCGCGGTGGCCAAAACTGTCGAATAGGTGAGGCAGATTCGACAATTTGACACCGGATTGGACCGAAATTGTCGAATGCTGAGAAACTTTCGACAATTTGACATCCTGTCGGACCGAAATTGTCGAATATCTGTGGAACATTCAACCATTTGGCCCCGCAGTCAAAAAAAAGCGAGAATGCATCATGCATCCTCGCTTTTTTACAGTTGTCAAGTTGCTTAAGTTAATGACATTGCCGGAATGATGCAGCCCCTTCTTTTCTTTGCTGATACAGATCCCTATTCCATCGCGAACGAAAGCACCATCGTCAGCACAACAAATGCAAACAGAGCGGCGATGAATGCCCATGATTGCCATCTCGCCATATTCAGCGTGCTTCCGATGCCGAAGCGTTTTTCGACAAATATCGATGGGTCTTCCGGATTGAAATACCAAACGCCCCACTTCCAGTATCGCTCTTCGTCCGTTTCCGTCACTTCATCAGGCAGTTCGCCCGCTTCGTTCAGGAATAATTTTTCGCCGCCCTGACCATACTTCCAAGTCAGATAGACGCTGTACCCAACTATGATGACCACGAACGGAATCGTCATGCCGATGATCCACTGGGCACCCTTGTCTGCGAAGAACAAGGAAAAGAAATGGACACCGCTCAGCAGGAGTTGCGTCATCACCGTCACGACCAGGAAATAGTAGGACCAAGCCTGACGGAATAATTTACTCTGCTTGCTGGATAGATCGGACAGATACGGCGAAATCTTCTGTTTCGATTTGATGAAGGAATAGTGACTGAAAAACATCATCGGAATCATCAACAATTGGATCGCCGGCAGCATAAATACATTCACGTACGTTTTATCAACGATCCGATCCGGTTCATTCGAACTGTTCCAGTGAACAGGAAAGCGATCAGGTATCTGGTCATAGAAATACAGCGTGACCGCTACCGTCACCAGAAGGATGAACAATTGCGCCGATACGAAGACCGAATGGGAAATCACCTTCAAATCTTTATGATAGGCGGTATCGATGACGATTTTGGCTTTTTTCGCTTCTATTCTGATGCCGTTTGCTTCCTTCCAGCTGCGGAGTTGCTTCCGTTTATGCAGGTAAAGCAGGAAGGAAAGGAAGATGAAGATGAACATCGCGACCGTTACATAGATGCTCGTGACCATCTCCACTTTCTGATCGTCAACCCAGAGGAGAAGGAAAAAAATTGGCGCAGCAAGCAGGGCACTCCCGATCACATTTTGATAAAGGTAGGTTTTTTTTAGCTTCACAACATAGGGATCCTTCTGATGCGATGTCGGAACCGAAATCCCAAATGGGGTACCCAATCGGCTGTAAAATGGCGTAATGCCGTTGACGACCCCCAAAATCAAAAACAGAACCACCATGAACCAACTAAAGATCAGCATGTGCCTTCTCCTCCCCTTCCAACTCTTTCTCGATTTCATTCAGCCATCCGCTAAACGTTTCTTCATTTACCTCAAAAATCTGTTTGTCGATCAGGATTTCCTTGAGCTTATCCTGCATCGCCGCTTTCGTATGCTCATTGGATACCATCATTGCGCGTTCACTGATGAAATAGCCTTTTTGGTTTTTCACCAGGACCCCTTCGTCTGCCAACAGATTATACGCTTTATTCACCGTATGCATGTTGATGCCCAATTCGCCGGCCAAGCTCCGGACGCTCGGCAATCCGCCGCCAAATGACCATTCCCCTTTGAGGATGCCGATTTTGATTTGGTACATCAATTGCGTGTAAATAGGCGTATCGCTGTTCGGAAGAATTTCGATGAACATATCCGCACCTCCTGTTCGTTATATAACAAGTATAACACAGTCGAAGGGATTTGCAAGCGGGAAAATGTCTTACTGGATTTGGGTGTCGACTGATAGTTTCTCCTCCTCCGGTTAACGCATGCTTCGCCGGAGGACAGATTAACATTCATATCTGACCTCCGATGAGCAGGGCCTCCCCGGAGGACAAGCTGCATTTTACCGCGCTTCTTCGGTGAACGAAGGCCTCGCCGGAGTTCCACACTAGTATTCACTCTCTCCTCCGCCCCACATACCCAAACCAACCAGATTTGCACAACACAAAAAACGGCGTGCGACCGATAACCACCGATTGCACGCCGTTTTTCCCCACATTTGTTATCTCTAGTAACCTTCTTGCAGAGCCCTGACGCTGTTTTCCGTCACGACTGATGTATCGCAAAGCATATCGATCGGATGTTGTTTCTTGTTTTGGAAAGCAGCGACCAGATAGATTGCAGCCACGGTTTTGCCGATGTAGCGGCCGATGCCCTCGCGGATCAGGATGGTCTGCCAACTGAGTTTTTCTTCTTTGAAGCAGACGACACGGATGCCGAAAATCATTTTCCCGAGTGTTTGGCCGTTCGTATATTTCGTCGTCAATATGAAATACCCGACAAAGATCAGCAGTTGAATAAAGCCGTACAAGGTAAAAATATTGTTCCCTTGCATACTGAGGCCGCCCAAAGCGAAGATCGGCTTGATCAGGATCCCCATCAAAGCCTGCACAATCAGCAGATCGGCAAGATAGGCAAAGAGCCGGATCCAAAAACCGGCGAAAACGTAATCCGGATAACGGTGAAACGGGCGTTCCTGTTGGTCGGAAAACCGCGCGGCTTCCTCCCAGTCGGCTTTCTTTTTCCGGATTTCTTCCAATCGTTCTTCATGCGAAGTGATTTGCTCTTCCATCATCACTCACCTCCGTAGAGATAAAGCAATCTCGGAGCGGCGGTTGTCCCAAAAGTATCACGGAGCAACTGAAGTTCAGTAAGCGTCTGGTTATCCTGGCTTGTCAGTTTGGCCGCGGCCTGAGCGAAAAACCAAGAAAAATCGGAAAACAAGCCAGGTGTCGAAGTGTAGTCGAACACTTCCGCATCATCCAGGTCGTAAGCTGCTTGCATCGCTTTCAACGCATCGTCCGTGTAGGCTATCTCATCCACCAATCCAAGCGCTTGGGCTTGGGTACCGGAATAAATCATGCCGTTCGCAACAGCGCGGACCTCTTCTTCCGGCATGTCCCTTCCCGCTGAAACGACGGTGACGAAACGCTGATACGCCTCATCGACGTAAGCCTGAAGCAACGCACGTTCTTCCTCCGTCATATCCCGATCCGGCGACCCGATGTCCTTGAGGCTGCCTGACTTGATTGTATTGTATTCGATCCCCAATTTTTCAAGAAGGCCGGAGTACTCGATTGCTTGCATGATGACACCGATCGAACCGGTTGTCGTTTCAGCAGTGGCATAAATCTTGTCCGCACCCGCGGAGATGTAATAGCCTCCGCTGGCAGCCGTCCCTTGCATCGATGCGTAAACCGGAATTTCCTTTTCAGCGGCGATGCGATACAACTTATCGTGCGCCTCCGCGCTTTCATACACTCCGCCACCGGGGCTGTCGACTATCAGGAAGATTCCTTTTACCGTGTCATCCTCTTCGATGGCCTGCAGTTGCTCCAAAAAAAGGTCGTGATCATAGCTGGAACCGTCCGTCAGAATACTGCCCGCCCCTGATTGGATGATGCCTTCGATATGCAGAACTGCAATCCGGCTGTCGGCATCACCGCTTTCCAGAACATTTTCCTGCAAGCTCGTTCCGGGAATCAGGTTTCCGGTAAGTTGGCTGAGGGAATCCTCCGTTTGACCAGCCAAACGGGACGACAGGAATTGCGAGCCGAGTGATGCCATGAAAAGCATAAGCGCGATTGCGACCGCAATCCATCTCTTTTTGTTCATCTAACATTACCCCTTTTCGTTTCGATTATTCTTGAGGATAATCCTCGTCCGGTTCTTCCTCGACTTCAAGTTCATCCAAATACAAGCCGGAAATTTCCTTGTACCACTCAAAAATATGCATGAAAAGAACCTTAAGGACAGCATAACCGGGAATCCCCAAGATAAAACCGGTCAGGCCGAACAGTTTTCCTGCCGTGAGCAATACGAAGATGATCGTGACCGGGTGGACCTCGAGATTGCTGCCAAGTACCTGCGGCGAAATGACGCGGCCTTCGATGAACTGCTCGATCGAGAAAACCAGCAGCACTTTTGCCAGCATCAGCGGTGAATCCACAATCGCAACGATCACCGCTGGTATCATCGCAATGAAGGACCCCATGTACGGGATGATGTTCAGGAAACCTGCGAGTATCCCCAGGACGATGCCGAACTTCATTCCGACGATGGCGTAGCCGATGACGAACATCAGTCCGACAAAAAAGGCGACTATTATCTGCCCGCGCACGTATTGGCTGATCTGCGTGTTGATTTTCTTCAACAGATCACCGATCGACTCCCGCAGATTTGTGGGGAAGAATTGCAGAAAACTCAGCGGCAGCTTATCCCCTTCTTTCAGCAAATAATATAAAATGATAGGCATCGTGACGATTCCCACAAACGCATTCGTCAAAAGTCCTACGACGCTACCCAATCCGCTGACTGTATTCGACAAGACTTCGTTCAGCTTCTCGGAAACAGTGTTAAAGATGTCCGCATTGATTTCGCTTATCTGTTCCTGCAATGAAGTGAACCAATCGTAATTGACCAATTCAATCGTCATGCTTTCGATTGCCCGCCAATAACTAGGAAATTCAGCGATGATGCCGATCGTCTGATCGCGGATGATCGGAATCAAAATCGCAAAGCCCCAGATCATTAGCAACAGCACCAGCACGAATGCGATCCAAATCCCGACAAATCGTTTGATTCCCCTCTTTTCCATCAGCGTTACCAAGGGATTCAGCATGTAAAAGAAAATACCCGCCATTATCAGCGGAAAACCAATGACGCTGAAGAAGCTGCCAACTGGTCCCAAAAGATAGGATATTTTTGAAAACACCAAAACAATCAGGAGAATCAGCAAGGTGATCAGAAGAACAGTCACGAACTTGTTGTTCAGAAACCATTTTTCGAACCACGACAAACGATTCCCGGATTTCGTTCCTCTACGCGGAGCTCTTTCCATTTGACTCACCTTCAATCTTTCTTCTTATAAGTAATGGTGGAGCCGTCCGTTATTGTCGGCAAAATGTGAGGAGTCAAATAGATGCTTGTTTCCAAGCGTTCTTCATCCCAACTATTGAAGATCATGGTCGTGTGGCCAAGCGACTGCAGATTTTTTAGGACATGCGTACCGACATAGGATATGCGGTACTCCTGATCGTCAAACAAAATCCGGTCCCCGTCCTCCAGTTCAAACCATTCCTGCGGCTCCACAAAACGTTGGATGACGGAAACCTCCTGCAATGGTTCCGTTGCGCTGTCATCGAACAGGATGATCATCGGTTCCTTTATATCTATTGCTTTTTCCCCAATTTGAATTACTTTGCTTTGCATTTACCTATCCCCTTTTCAAACACTTTTTACAATTTCTATTTTATCACAGTTTTTTTGGCAAACCATTGATTATGCCGTTTAACCCAACTTTATTTGCTTTCCGAGTTTTTTTCCTGTAATTGTGAAGGGCGTTTGTTATAATGGAATTATCATAATATTTAGGAGGTCTTTGGATGGAACAAGTTTTATATCTTGGCTCTTACACGAAAAGAGAAAGTAAAGGGGTTCATCAAATCATTTTGGACACCGATAAAAAAGAATTGCGTGATTATCGCTTGATTGCGGAAGTCGACAGCCCTACTTACCTGGACTTATCTGCGGACAAAGAAACGCTGTACGCGATTTCCAAAACGGACGAAGGCGGCGGCATCACTTCTTTCAAGAAAAATGAAAACGGAACCTACGACAAGGTGGCCGAAATTTCTGCTGAAGGATCTGCGCCTTGCTATATCTACTTCGACGAAGACAAAAAATTGATATTCACTGCCAATTACCACGGCGGATACTTGACCGTCTACAAAGAGAACGCTGACGGCTCATTCACGATGACTGACCGTGCGCAACACGAAGGTTCAAGCATCCATGAAAACCAAACTATCCCGCATGTGCACTACAGCGCGCTTTCCCCGGACAAGAAATTCTTGTTGGCTTGCGATTTGGGTACCGACGAAGTTTACACCTACACGGTTTCCGATGAAGGCAAACTAGCGGAAATTGCCCGTTATAAAGCGACTCCGGGAACTGGCCCGCGTCACTTGGTTTTCCATCCGAACGGCAAAGTGGCTTACATGTTCGGAGAATTGAGCAGCGATGTAGAAGTTCTTGCCTATGATGCAACAGCAGGCACTTTCTCATTATTGCAAGTCATCACGACTATCCCTGAAGAGCATACCGGTTTCAACGGCGGCGCGGCTATCCGCATTTCCGCAGACGGCAAATATGTCTATGCTTCCAACCGCGGACATGATTCATTGGTTGTCTACGCAGTATCTGAAGACGGCGAAACATTGTCATTGGTGGAATACGTCCCTACCGAAGGAAACATCCCGCGTGACTTCAACTTGGATCCGAGCGGCCAATTTGTGATCGTGGCCCATCAGGATTCCGACAACCTGACTTTGTTCGAACGCGATGCAGAAACCGGCAAATTGACGTTGCTGCAAAAAGACGTCTACGCGCCTGAGTGCGTTTGCGTGTTCCATTAAAAGCATCACATTTCCCCTCCCGTTCTGATGAACGTGGGGGGTTTTTGGTTTTATCCTGAATTCGGGGGCAGTTGATGCGCTGCCAACAGACCACCCGGGCCTCGCTGAGCAGAATAGTTACCTCTCTGAGGCACTCTCCTGTATACTCGACTTATGGATTATTTGAACGGAGGCTGGAGCGAACATGATTACAGGGTTTCATCATCTCACCGCCATCACAAAAGATGCGGAGAGGAACAAGGCCTTTTACACCGAAATTTTAGGATTTCGTCTCGTCAAACAGACGGTCAATCAGGATAATTTGACAGATCCCCACCTTTTTTACGGGGACTACAAAGGAACTCCGGGCACGATTCTGACTTTTTTCGAGTTGCCAAGGGTGGGCCAGCGCCATGAAGAAGGCAGCTTTATCCACGAAGTGCTGCTGAAGATCCCTCAAGGCAGTCTGCCCTTCTGGAAAAAACGGCTCACCGCCAATGCTGTTCGTTTCATTGAAAATGATGCAGCAGGCTGTACTTTTCTGGATCCGGACGATATGGAAATCAGCTTCGTCGAAGTGCCGGAAACGATTGCGGCCGATCAGGCGACACGCCATAGCGATGTGCCCGCCGCATACCAAATCATCGGTATCCAAGGCATCCATTTCACCGTATCCGACTTGGAAAAAACGGCGGCTTTTTTCCGCGATGTGCTGGGCATGCTGCTGACAAACCATATTGCCCATCCGATCCCTTCCCTGGATGAGGAAAGCTGGCTGATCCAGTCCGCCAGCCGGAAGCCTTCCCGTCTCGGCAGAGGCGCCATCGATCATATCGCGTACAGCGTGCCGGAACGCAAAGATCTGGATCTGATCCTCGATAAAGCAAAAGAAAATAACATCACCGTGGAGAAAATCATCGACCGCGGTTACTTCCAAAGCCTTTATCTGCGCGAGCCGAGCGGACTGCGCATCGAGATAGCGACCGAACAACCAGGCTTCACGCTTGATGAACCGCTGGAGAAACTCGGGGAAACATTTGCCCTCCCTGATTTTCTGGAACCAAAACGAAAGGCAATCAAATCCACTATCCTGAACAGAAAGAAGTGAGCCTATGCAACATTTCAATACCGAAGAACTCAATACAAAACAAATGTATAAATTTTTGACCGGGAGCATCATTCCGCGCCCGATCGCCTGGATCACCACCCAGAATCCGGAAACGCAAGTCGTCAATGCCGCGCCCTTCAGTTTTTTCAGTGTTGCTTCGAATGCGCTGCCGCTGATCAGCGTGGCCATTCTGAGGAACGACGGAAAAATCAAGGATTCCGCCAAAAACCTGCTTGCTTCCCGACAAGGAGTCGTCCATATCGTCAGCGAGGAATTGGTCGAGGAGATGAACAGGACGGCCGCGCAATTGCCGGACACGGAGAGCGAGATCGACCTGACGGAATTGACGTTGACCTCCAGCCATACGGTCACAGTCCCCGCCATCAAAGAGGCAAAAATACGCATGGAAGTTACAGTCCACCAATATGTGCCTTTGACGGATGCTGATGGCACCGTACTGACGGATCTGTTCATCTTGCGCGTTGTGGATTTCCTTTTCGATGAGTCTGTCTTCGACCAGGAGAAGCAATATGTTTTGGCCGACAAATTGGAGCCTGTCGCAAGGCTGGCCGGCAACGACTATACTAAGCTCGGGGAAATTTTTTCGCTGGAGCGCCCTTAACGGGTCCGCTGTTGGCAAAAGCCGTTGCCTCGGTTGTTCCGAATATATCAGGTCCCGTTCAGTCAAGACATCGGCGTGGTATCGGCTCTTTTCTTTACACGCATAGAAACAAAAAAGCTTCTGATCCCGCAATCTACCGGATCAGAAGCTTTTTTTGCATATTTTCTGTTATTCTTTCGGCAGGACGCTTCCGATTTCTGCTTTTACGGCAGCCTCACCGGTCACATCCAGGCTGAAGTTTTTGACTTTTTCCATGTTTGTGATCACTACGACCATCGCGGAATCTTTGCCGGCTTCCTGCAGTTGCGCCAAATTCACTTTGGCGATCAGTGTATCCGCAGTCAAAGCTTGGCCTTCCTTCACGAAGACTTCGAATGGTTTCCCGTTCAACTCAACCGTATCCAATCCCATGTGCAACAAAAGTTCCAAGCCGCTGTCCAACAAGATGCCCACTGCATGCTTTGTCGGAAATACGCTCAATACTTTCCCTTTTGCCGGTGAATAAATGTTTCCGTCTGCAGGAATGACCGCAAATCCGTCACCCATCATTTTTTGGGAAAATACTGGATCTGCAACATCCGAAATAGGTACCACTACACCGTTGGCTGGTGAATATAAGATTTCTTTCTCAACCGGTTGTTTCCCCTTTTTATCATCCTTCTTAAAAAAGCCAAACATGCTATCGCCTCTTCCTTATTTAAATGATCTTATGTGAAAATTAGTATACTTCATTTTACCATAAACGGTTTGGTATTGTGAATTTTTTTGCACCGCTTACATGCAATAGTGAATGCCCACTTTCAGCATAATGCTTGAAAATGGTTGGCTAATCTTTTTCATTTCGCTATACTAGATGATGGAGTATCAAAATAACGTGCAACAGAAAGGATAATACATGGAATTTATGGAAATACTGAAAGCAATCATCCTCGGAATCGTTGAGGGTATCACCGAATGGCTGCCCATCAGCAGCACGGGCCACATGATCCTGGTCGAAGAGTTCATCCAATTGGACCTTTCGCAGGCATTCAAAGAGATGTTCTTCTATGTGATCCAATTGGGTGCCATCCTCGCGGTAGTCGTCATTTATTTTCACAAACTGAATCCCTTCTCTCCGAGCAAAACGAAGGAAGAGAAAACACAGACTTGGGATATCTGGAAGAAAGTTGTCATCGGGTGCATTCCGGCAGCAGTCATCGGCTTACCCTTGAACGATTGGGCGGACGAAAACCTGTTGAACGCTACAGTAGTGGCTTTGGCGCTGATCATCTACGGAATCCTGTTCATCGTCATCGAAAACAAGCATAAGGACAGCGAACCAAGCATCACTGAATTCAGCGAGTTGACCTACATGAAAGCATTCCAGATCGGTTTGTTCCAGGCGCTCTCGATCATTCCGGGAACCTCGCGCTCCGGTTCTTCCATCCTCGGGAGCATCGTGTTGGGCACTTCCCGCTTCATCGCGACGGAATTCTCCTTCTTCATGAGCATTCCGATCATGTTCGGGATCAGCTTTTTGAAGATCATCAAATTCGGGTTCGACTTTACTGGGCTTGAATTCGCTGTTCTCTTGTCCGGCATGATCACCGCCTTCCTCGTTTCGATCGTCGCCATCAAGTTCCTGATCGGATATTTGAAACGTAACGACTTCAAAGCGTTCGGTTGGTACCGGATCATCCTTGGGGCAATCGTTCTGATCTATTTCATGTTTATCTGAGAAATGAGTTTGGCCATCCTCTTATGGCAATGTCATTAACTTAAGCAACTTGACAACTGTAAAAAAGCGAGGATGCATGATGCATTCTCGCTTTTTTTTTGACTGCGGGGCCAAATGGTTGAATGTTCCACAGATATTCGACAATTTCGGTCCGACAGGATGTCAAATTGTCGAAAGTTTCTCGACATTCGACAATCTCGGTCCAATCTGGTGTCAAATTGTCGAATCTGCCTCACCTATTCGACAGTTGTGGCCACCGCGCTGAGCATTCCTCCTGCCGCTTATTTGTAAATAGCCTTAAGTTAATGACATTGCCTCTTATGGGTGGCTTTTTTATTTTGTCCTTAAGCGTTTTTGAACATTTTATTGATAATGATTATAATCTGATGTTTTTATGGATTGTTCTGATTTTATTGCTATGCACAATTTTTGACCCCTTTAAATTGTGTCCGGTATATGGACATTGAGAATGAGATTCATTTCTGTTTGATTATAATGATTATAATCTAGGCTTATTTAGTGCTATCATGAAGGCATATAAGGAAGGAGTGTCACTTATGAAAGACTTATTCAAGAACAGAGCAATGATCGCAACCATGATCAGCGGCGTTCTTATCATTCTTGGCATTGTGTTGCAATGGCAAAACCTTGATACGGCTGCAGCCATCATTTTTGTACTATCATTCATCATAGGCGGCTATAAACAAGCAAAAGAAGGGTTCATCGATACAGTTGAAAATAAACACCTGAACGTTGACATATTGATGGTGCTTGCCGCAGTCGGTGCCTCACTGATCGGCTATTGGATGGAAGGTGCGCTGCTCATTTTCATCTTCTCGCTATCCGGTTCGTTGGAGGAATACGCAACCGAAAAAAGTACCCAGGCGATAACCGCGTTGATGAACATTGTGCCTGAAATCGCAAAACGCATCAACCCGGACGGCTCAATCGAAGACGTTGCGGTCAAGGATCTGAAAGTCGGCGATACATTGCTGGTTCCTAAAGGAGCCAGCATTCCCATCGACGGCACGATCGCATCGGGCCTAGGCCTGATCGATGAAGCCGCCATTTCCGGCGAATCTGTCCCTGTCGAAAAGACGGTTGGCGATGATATCTTCGGCAGCACAATCAACCTGAGCGAAGCGTTGACGATGACCGTCTCGAAAGAATCAAAGGACACCTTGTTCGCCAAGATCATCCGCATGGTCGAAGAAGCGCAAAAGACCCCTTCGAAGACGGCAAGCTTCATCAACCGCATCGAAAACACCTATGTCAAAATCGTCCTCGTTTTTGTGCCGGTCATGATTGCAGTGTTTTATTTCCTCCTGGATTGGGGTTGGAATGAATCATTCTATCGCGGCATGGTGCTGTTGACGGTCGCCTCCCCTTGTGCATTGGTGGCTTCCGCCACTCCTGCTGTCCTCTCCGCCATTTCCAACGCAGCCAAGCACGGCATCCTGTTCAAAGGCGGCATCGCGATCGAGAACTTCTCGGCCATGGATTGCATCGCATTCGACAAAACAGGCACGCTGACGGAAGGAAAGCCGAAAGTGACGGAAGCCAGCTACTTGGCAGGGACGGACGAAAAACACACCATGTCGGTCGTCTATGCGTTGGAGCACTCCTCGACCCACCCGATCGCTTCCGCATTGGTCCAATATCTCGATACGAAGGACTATCCTAAATCGCAGATGGATACGATCCAGGATTTGACCGGATTCGGATTGGCCGGTAAAGCATTCGGAAGCAAATGGAAAATCGGCAAAAAAACCTTTGTCGTAGATGAGCAACAGAATGAGGCTCCGCTGGTGCAGGAAGCGTTCGCGCTTCAGAAAGAAGGGAAGACCGTCATCTACGTTTCGCAGGATGATAAGGTCGTGGCCTATTACGCTCTATTGGATACGCCCAAGTCAGAGGCAAAAGACATGATCGCTTTCTTCAAAGCCAATGGTGTCCATACAATTATGATCACCGGCGACAATGAAGCAACCGGACAGACGATCGGCAAGCAATTGGGTGTGGATGAAATCCGGGCGAATTGTCTTCCCGAAGATAAGACCACCATCCTGAAAGATCTTCAATCGAAGTATAAACTGGTCGGCATGGTCGGGGATGGCGTGAACGACGCACCTGCATTGGCGAACGCCGACATCGGCATCGCTATGGGCGAAGGGACGGACATCGCTATGGAAACAGCGGATGTGGTACTGATGAAGAGTGAACTGGACAAATTGGAATATTGTTATGGTTTATCGAAGAAGCTGAAAAAAATCACCATGCAGAACATCATCTTCTCGATAACTGTAATCATCATCCTGATCCTGTCGAACCTGTTCCAACTCATCAACCTTCCGCTCGGGGTGGTCGGACACGAAGGCAGCACGATACTGGTGATCATGAACAGCTTGAGGCTCCTGGCGAAGATTCCTACCCACCACTTTCAGGGCACTGCCAAATCTGCCGGAAAGACTTCAAGCACCGGCCTCGCGCACGAAAAATAACCAGACTCACGCTAGTGATAGCAGAAAACACAAATAGATAAAGCCATCTCATTTTATTATGAGGTGGCTTTATCTATTTATATGCGTTCGCATTCTGCGGCATAAGCTGTACGGAAGCACACTGGATTGGGTCGGATATATATGATCGATAAAACATGAATATAGGCCAAGAATTCATGTTTTCGGATGCTGAGGTGCGAAAAAAGATGGATATCTGAAAAATATTCATCTTTTTGAGTATCTGGCGGACGAAAAAGATGAATATCGACCAATTATCCATGTCCACGAGCAAACGGGGCTGCCTCTAATTTAAGAGACAGCCCCGTTTCTGATTTAATCTAGTCTTTTTTTGCCGGGAAGAATGCATCATACAGCACTTTGACTGCTCTGGCTTCGTCCTTTTCGTCGATACCGAACATGATGCTGACTTCCGACGATCCTTGGTTGATCATTTCTAGGTTAATGTCCGCTTCAGCTAGTGCCGTACAGGCTTTCGCTACTGTCCCGACGGAATTGACCATGCCTTCGCCGACGATCATCAACAAGCAGATGCCGCCTTTGACCTGGACATCGTCCGCTTCCAATTCGTTCTTCAAGCGGTACAGCAACTCTTGCTCCTGCTGCATCGTCATCTGGTTGGCGCGCAGGATGATCGACAGATCGTCGATACCGGATGGCATGTGTTCGAAGTTCAGATTGAAATCTTCGAAAATCTGCAGCACTCTGCGGCCGAAACCGACTTCGCGGTTCATCAGGTATTTACCGATGTATATGCTCATGAAACCGGTTGAGCTTGCGATGCCGGAAACAATCTGCTTATTTTCAGGCTTCGTTCTCGTGATGCTGGTGCCTGGAGCAGACGGATTGTTGGTGTTTTTGACGACAACCGGAATGCCGGCGCTGAATGCCGGCTGCAAAGCTTCATCATGGAAGACTGAAAATCCGCTGTAGGACAATTCACGCATTTCACGGTAGGTCAGTTGCTTGATTTTTTTCGGATGTTTGACCATTTTAGGGTTTGCCACATAAATGGCATCCACGTCCGTAAAGTTTTCATAGAGGCTGGCTTTGACACCGTTGGCGACGATTGCGCCGGAGATGTCCGATCCCCCTCTTGAGAAAGTAAGCAATTGTCCATCTTTTGTGTAACCGAAGAAGCCCGGGAACACGATGATTTCTTTCGAATCCCGCAATGCATACAGATTATTGAAGGATTCCGGCAATACGCGTGCGTTCCCTGGATTGTCGGTTACCAAAAGTCCGGCATCCTTCGGGTTGACGTATTTGGCTGGGATGCCCTCTTTATTGAAAAATGCAGCTACAAGAATGGCGCTGTTGTCTTCACCGCTTGCTTTGTACGCATCCAGCGCATACAATTCGTTGTAGAATTTCGTCTGGATCAATTTCTCATAGTTTTTGGAAATGATGTCCATGACGCTCGGATCGATTTCCAATTCATCGACGATATCTTGATATCTTTTCAGGATTGTCTTTAAGGTTTCTTGGTGATCCTCTTTGTTCCTCACCTCGTCAGCCAGTTTGATCAACAGATCCGTAACTTTTTCGTCCGAGTCATTGCGCTTCCCAGGTGCTGAAACGACTACGATTCTTCTATCTGCGTCATCTTTCACAATCTGTAAGACTTTTTTCAATTGAGTCCCATTCGCAAGGGAACTCCCGCCAAATTTAATAACCTTCAAACCGAACACTTCCTCGCTTGATTTCTTTAATGATTTTTTAATTTTGTAATTGTTTTATCATTTACGCTCTAGAATATCATCATATCACGGCTATGGCAATTACCTTTTCAAACTTTACATCATTTGTAACATATTTGTATTGTTAATGCTATGGCCATTTGCAAAAAAAGGAATATACTATGAGTTAACTTAGTGTGGGAGGTTTCAAATCAGTGAAAAAAAATAATCCTTGGAGGATTGTAGTCGGATTATCCGTAATCGCAAGCATCAGCTCTGCTTTGTTCAAGTCAAACCGCAATGCCG
The DNA here is from genome assembly GCF_963663645.1 of uncultured Trichococcus sp. Lineage (NCBI taxonomy): Bacteria > Bacillati > Bacillota > Bacilli > Lactobacillales > Carnobacteriaceae > Trichococcus > uncultured Trichococcus sp. Next base: position 219,082 of record NZ_OY760499.1, on the reverse strand, counting down.
GTAAGAGCCTATCAACATCGTATACCCCTTACATTGGCACATGGAAAAACGACGCACAGTCCTTGAAGGTTGAAATTACTGATAATCTGGAGATTCTCCTCAACAACAAAAAATTAAAGGCTACCCTTGAAGAAGCGAAACCCAATGAATTGGTCTTCCGTGACCATTTCGGCTATTATCTGATTCTGAAAAAAGATACCTCCCCTACTCTGACCATTTATGATGAGGCGGAAGAGCAAGAATTCTACTTCAAACGTGAAACCGATAACTAACAAATCACTTATGTGCAACTGCGCAACCGCCCCTCATCAGGGCTTTTTTTATAGGAATTGAATTTATGCTCAGAGATTCCCCGTCAAAATCTATTTGGCGGGGAAAAATGTCCGTGGATAACACAAGATTACCCTCCAAAGCCACTTTGGCGGGGAACTACACTGCTAAACTGCAAACAAGGGCTGCCCATTTCCGGGGCTGCCCTTGTTTGTAGTTAACATCCGGTTAGAACTGTGGTTTGATCTTCCAGATTTCATCCGCGTAACGCAGAATCGTGTAATCCGATGAAAACGGCCCTGAGCTTGCAATATTCATCAGTGCCATGCGGTTCCATCTATCTCTGTCGGAAAAGGCCACATCCGCCTCATATTGCGCTTGCAGATAACTGTCAAAATCCTTCAGCAGGAAATATTCATCATTGTACATGACCAATGAATCGAAGATATCCCGACCTTCCGTCTCCACGCCCGGAATCGTGCCATCAATCAGCAGATTTAGAATCCGTTTCAAACGCGGATTTTTTTCATAGAACTCTCTTGAATTGTAAATGCCATTGCGATAGTACTCCTGCACTTCATCGCTCTTCAGACCAAAGATGAAGATGTTCTCTTCGCCTACATTATCGCGGATTTCAACATTGGCACCATCGAGGGTGGCCATCGTGATGGCCCCATTCGACATCAGCTTCATATTGCTGGTACCGGAAGCCTCCTTGCCGGCAAGTGAAATCTGTTCGCTGATATCGGCTGCTGGGATGATCAATTCCGCCAATGACACACCATAGTTCTCAACAAAAACAATTTTGATCTTGTCATTGATGTCAGGGTCATTGTTGATCAGTTCCGCAATCGCATTGATCAGTTTGATGATTTGTTTTGCGTAATAATAGCTAGGCGCAGCTTTTGCACCAAAAATGAAGACACGTTTCTGTAAGTTGGCTTTTGGATTATCTTTCAGTTGCAGATATCTGTCCAAGATATGCAGCACATTCAACAATTGGCGTTTATAAGCATGCAGTCGTTTGATCTGCACGTCGAACAATGCCGTCGGGTCGATTTCGATGCCCATCTCCTGCTGAGCATAGGCCGCAAAACGTTTTTTGTTCGCCAGCTTGACTTGCTCCAGCTTATCCAGGACATTTTTGTTGTCGCGGTGCGCCTTCAGGATTTTTATTTCTTCCGGATCGCTCTTCCACTCCGTACCGATGGTCTCATCGAGCATCGCTGTCAGATTTTCATTTGCGATCTGAACCCAGCGCCGCTGCGTGATCCCGTTCGTTTTGTTGTTGAATTTCTGCGGATACATCACATAGAAGTCATTCAGCGTATCAGCCATCAGGATGTCCGTATGCAATTTTGCGACCCCATTGACGCTATAGCTGCCGATGATGGCAAGGTTGGCCATCTTGATCTGGCCATTGGCGATGATGGCAGTACGCTGGGTTAAATCCTCACCGTATAAAGGCGTTTTTTTGTCGATATGGCGGCGGTTGATCTCCTGGATGATCTGATGGATACGCGGCAACAGATCCGCAATCATCGTTTCCGGCCAACGCTCCATCGCTTCCTGTAGAATTGTGTGGTTGGTGTAGCTGACTGTCTTCTTCGTGATTTCCCACGCTTGATCCCACGTCAACTCTTCCTCATCCAACAGAATCCTCATCAATTCAGGGATCGCCAAGGTCGGATGGGTATCGTTGATATGGATCGCGATTTTATCCGGGAAAAGGCTCCATTCAAGCTTCAATTTCTTGAAATAGCGGATGATGCTTTGGACACCGGCAGAAGAGAAAAAGTATTCCTGCTGAACGCGTAAAAGACGTCCTTCATAGTTGGAATCATCCGGGTACAACACTTCCGTGATGCGCTTGACTTCTTCTCGCTGTTCTTCTGTGGAAAAACGCGCTTCATCCCCGTAAGGAATTTCCGCCGACCAAAGCCGCAGGTTATTGACGATGCCGTTATTGTAGCCGACTTGCGCCGTATCGTATGGGACCGCAAGGATATCACGGGTATTTTCGTGACGCACACGCAATTTGCCGTCCCCATCCTGCGTAAAGCTGACATTTCCGCCGAAACGGACAATGACGGCCTTGTTCTCTTTCCTGACTTCCCAGACGTTCCGGTTGCGCAGCCAATTCTCGGGCAATTCAATCTGATAGCCGTTGATGAATTTTTGTTTGAAAAGACCATACCGATAACGGATTCCGTTGCCGTTTCCGGCAATTCCGGTCGACGCAATCGAATCCATAAAGCAGGAAGCCAACCGTCCGAGGCCGCCGTTCCCTAGAGCCGGGTCAACTTCAGCACGTGCCACCTCATCCAGGTCCAATTCCAGCTCATCCATGCCTTGTTTGACGCAGTCCAGTATACCCATATTCAGGAGATTGCTTTTCAGCATCCTGCCGGGCAAGAACTCCATCGAAAAGTAATAAACTTGCTTTTCCTTATCCTTATTATAATTCGTTATCGTTTGCATCCAGTCCTCGGAATAACGCCCACGGACCAAGTCCCCCAACGCAATGAACTGCTCCGTTTTCGAACCCTCTTTATAACTATAGGCGAATAATTCTTCGAATGTTTTTTGGTATTCTTTTTTGAACTCTTGAACGTCAAATGCCATATATGCTTCCAACTCCTCTTATTCGTTGACTAATGACTGATAGACGTCCAGATAATCCTTGGCCGGTTCTTTCCAGCTGAAATCGCTGCTCATCGCTGCTTGCACCATTTCTGCCCAGGCTTTCGGTTGGTTCTCATACACATCCAACGCACGATAGATGGTTCCGAGCAGTGCATAGCCACTGAAATCGATGAATGTGAACCCGGTGCCTTCACCCGTATAAGCATTGTAAGGCACAACCGTATCCTTCAGACCGCCCGTCTCATGGACAATCGGCAAAGTGCCGTAGCGCAAGGAAATCATCTGCGACAGGCCGCATGGTTCGAATGCGGAAGGCATCAGGAACAGATCCGCGCCTGCGTACATCTGCTGCGCCAAGGCGATGTCAAAATCGATGACCGCCGCGAAGCGATCAGGGTATTTGGCAGCAAAGTAACGGAATGAATTCTCGTATTCCGCTTCGCCGGTCCCAAGGATGGCAACCTGAACATCACGCGCATTCAATAATTCTTCGGTTTTTTCCTGCACAAGCTGATAGCCTTTCTGATCCGTCAAGCGTCCGACGCTCGTGATCAACGGGATGTCAGGATTCACTTCCAATCCCAAACGCTCCTGCAGGGCCGCTTTATTTTTTGCTTTGCCGGTCAAATCGTCAGCTGAGAAATGGTATTCCAGTTTCGGATCGGTCTCCGGATCATTGACATCGTAATCGATGCCGTTGATGATGCCTTTGATTTTCCAACTGTTGTACCGCAGCGTCCCTTCCAGTCCTTCGCCGAATTCCTGTGTCTGGATTTCATTCGCATAGGATGGGCTGACCGTCGTGACGACATCTGAAAAATTGATGCCGCCTTTCATGAAGTTGACGTTCTCATAATACTTGACGCCAGCTTCATGGTAGATGTTCATGCCTGTTCCGAAGATACTCGTCAGAATGGAAGGATCGTAAACACCTTGGAAACGGATATTGTGGATCGTGATGACTTTACGGATGCCTTGGTATGCTTCGATCCAATGGTATTTATCCACAAGCAGAACCGGAACCATAGCCGTATGCCAATCATTCACATGGACCACATCCGGGATGAAGTCGATTTTTTCCATCATTTCGCAGATTGCCAAGGAAAAGAAACCGAATCTTTCGGCATCATCCATTTGACCGTACAAGGACGGACGATCGAAATAGGCCTGATTATCGATGAAATAATAGGTTACGCCATCCAACTTCAATGTTTTCACACCGCAATACATGCTTTTCCAACCGACTTGCACACGGAAATGAATCAATTCCTTGATCTCTGCTTTGTATTTTGCAGGCATGGTCGAGTAGTACGGAAGCACTACCCTGATATCCACGCCTTGTTTCACTAACTCCTTCGGCAATGCGTACGCGACATCGCCGAGCCCGCCTGTTTTAAAAAAAGGAGCAGCCTCACTTGCGGCAAATAAAATTTTCATCGTGCGCATCCTTCTTTCTAAACTGTGATTGTTTTATTTTTTTCGATTACAACAAGATTATCTTTCGTACCTTTCAAAGTGACGCCGGGTCCGATGGTTACATTCTTGTCCAGGATACAGTATTCGAGGACTGCGCCTTCGCCGATCTTCGCGCCTTGCATGATGATGCTGTTGCGGACTTCGGCATCCTTAGCGATATTTACTTTACGATGAATCAAGGAATCCGCGACTGTCCCTTCAATGACACAACCGGTAGCGAATTGGGCATTTTTCACATGTGCCGCTTTCGAATAATAGGTCGGCGCGCCGTTCTTCACTTTCGTGATGACATGTTGGCTGTTGTGGAACAGGGCTGAAAATTTATTCTTTTCCAGCATTTCCATATTCGCATTGAAATAAGCCGGGATGGAGTCGATATTGGCCAAATACCCTGTATATTCGTAGGTATTGACTTGGTATTCCGGCAAATAATGTTCAATCAGTTTGTCCGCATCGAGTTGCACGTCTTCCAGTTCGGCACGTTGAATCAGTTCCAGCATCTTGTCCGCTCTCATGAAATACATATTCATATCCAGAGCGAGACGTTCAAGCTCGGCCGGAGCATCTTCTGCATTGATCAGATGTAGCAAATATTCATCGCGATCGATCTGAAGAACTTTTTCCTGCGGTCTCTTCTCAAAGAAAGATTTGGGCACAGTCTTGTAGAGGACGGTAATGTCGCCTTCCTTTGCCAAATGATGCTGCATAACCGCTTTGATGTCGACATTCGCCAGGATTTTGCTGCCCATGACGACAACGTATTCGCCTTTGGAGCGCTCGATGAATTCCTTGTGGTTCATGTAAAAATCCGGAGCATCGCCATTTTGTTCTTGGATAGCTTTCAGCAACTGTTGAGAATAGGTGAAAATCCCGCCGGCCAAACCGGACTCAAGGTCCCAGATGGATCCGCTGCGGATATGGTCATAGATCGAGCGTCCGCTTCCTGCGATGAACATGCCCACTGATTTGATTTCAGCATGGCTGATGCTTGAAAGATTGAAGTCGATCAGGCGATAACGGCTAGCGAACGGTAAAGAGGCAATCGGGCGGACACGCGTTAATGGGTATAACGCTGTCTCGTCCTCGGTTAAATTTAAAATGGCACAAATACTATTCATCTTCATCTTTCAGTCCTCCTATAACTTCAGCATATCCAACAACTTCGATTTCACCGTTCTTGCCGATGACATTTGCATTGTCGGCGATTTTTGCATTTTCCCCAATGATGGCATGCTCGATTGTAACATTTTCACCGATCGTGACATTCGCCATAATCAGGCTATCGCGTACGACTGATCCATTGCCGACGCGAACGTTCTGGGACAGGATCGAATGCGTGATTTCACCTGCAACGTAGCAGCCATCAACGATCATGGAGTCCGTTACGTTGGATGACTCTGTCAAAAACTGCGGAGGGGAAACCGGATTTTTCGAATAGATGCGCCATTCTTCATCACGGATATTCAAGGAATGTTCCGGATCGAGGAATTCCATATTCGCTTCCCAAAGACTTTCGATGGTGCCGACATCTTTCCAATAACCATCAAAAGCGTAAGCGAAGCAGTTTTCGCCATTTTCAAGATAGGTCGGGATAACATTTTTTCCGAAATCTTCCATTTCGCGTTGTTTCGCTTGATCTTCCACCAAATATTTACGGAGCACCTGCCAATTGAAGATGTAGATCCCCATCGATGCCAGATTACTTTTCGGTTCTTTCGGTTTCTCTTCGAATTCGATGATCCGGTTTGTCTGATCTGTGTTCATGATCCCGAAACGAGGGGCTTCTTCCATCGGAACCGGGATGACGCCGACAGTCAAGCTGGCATTGTGCGCAACATGGAATTCCAACATGTGGGAGTAGTCCATTTTGTAGATATGGTCACCGGACAACACCAGCACGTATTCCGGGTTGTATCTGTCGATATAGGCGATATTCTGGTAGATGGCATGAGCAGTCCCCTTGAACCACTTTTCGCCGTCTGCACTCGAATATGGCTGCAGGATAGTCACTCCACCGTCCCGGCCGGTCAGTCCCCACGACTCACCATTTCCGATGTGTTCATTTAATTCCAAAGGTTGATATTGCGTCACTACCCCAACTTTATTGATGCCTGAGTTAGCGCAGTTGCTTAAAGCAAAATCGATTATCCGATATTTTCCGCCGAACGGGACAGCCGGTTTGGCCGTTTCGCGCGTCAATTTCCCTAGCCGAGTGCCTTGCCCTCCGGCTAATATCATTGCTACCATTTGATTTTTCATAGTATCAGGAAGAATGCCTCTTCCTTTCCCCTCCTTCTCATCGTATCTATCTGTTTATCTATTTATTAACACCAAAAACACGTTTCGGTTTGATGAACAAAACTCCTAATGCAGGTAAAGTAAATTCAATCGAGAAAGGTTGGCGATTCATGCCATCGAGGCTCGTGACCATTTCAGGGAGATTTTCCGTCCAAGTGCCGCCGAATTCCTGCATTTCGGTATTCAACAATACTTCGTAGTGGCCTTCGTATGGCACTCCCACCCGGAAATTGCGACGTTCGACAGGCGCGAAGTTGCACACGATAATCAGGAAGTCGCGCGGTTTCTCGCCTGTTCTTATGAAGGAAAGGACCGATTCCAAGTTGTTGTCCGCATCCAGAATCTCCAGACCGGTATTTGCATCATCGACTTCATGCAAAGCTTTCGTATCTTTGTATAGATGATTCAACGTTTTGATGTAATGCTGGAACTCCGGATTGAACTCATTGTTCAGGACACCCCATTCGATTTGATCGTAGAAACGCCATTCCAGGAACTGCCCGATTTCATTGCCCATGAAGTTTAATTTTTTGCCAGGATGAGCCATCATGTATGCCTGCAGCGTCCGTAAGCCCGCAAATTGTTTATAGCGGTCACCCGGCATTTTGCCCAAAAGGGATTGTTTCCCATGAACGACTTCATCATGAGAAATCGGCAGAATAAAGTTTTCATTGAAGGCATACATGAACGAGAAGGTGATCAGGTTGAAATTGTCTTTTCGGAACAAAGGATCCATTTCGAAGAAGCGCAACGTATCATTCATCCAGCCCATATTCCACTTGTAGTTGAAGCCCAGCCCGCCCATCTCGATCGGTTTTGTGACGTTCGCCCAAGCAGTGCTTTCTTCCGCGATCATGTAGGTATCCGGCTGGCGCTCGAAGACTTTGGTGTTCATTTTTTTCAGGAACTCGATCCCTTGGCGGTTATCATTGCTGCCGTCTTCATTCGGTGTCCAAGGACCTTCATCATAATCAAGATAAAGCATATTCGACACGGCATCGACACGGATTCCGTCAAAATGGAACTCTTGCAGCCAGAAAATGGCGTTCGAAATCAGGAAGCTGTGCACTTGCGCTTTACCCAAGTCAAAATTCAGCGTCCCCCAACGGTTGTTGATGGCGCGATTCGGATCGGCATACTCAAAAGTCGGTGTCCCATCAAAATAGGCTAACGCGTAGTCATTTTTGCAGAAATGTCCGGGAACCCAGTCCATGATGACCCCGACCCCTTCCTTATGCGCTTCTTCCACGAAATCCCGCAATTCGAGCAAATTACCGTAACGGGCAGCCACCGCGAAGTATCCGGTGATTTGGTAGCCCCAAGAAGCTTCCAGCGGATGTTCCATCAAAGGCATGAATTCGATGTGCGTGTAGCCCATTTCCTTCACATATGGAATCAACGTTTCAGCAAGATCCTTAAAGGAATACCAGCTGCCATCATCATGTTTTTTCCAGGAACTGAAATGCACTTCATAAATGTTAAGCGGTTTTTGATAGATGGACTTTCTTTTTTTGTTTGCGGCCCATCTGCCGTCTTTCCATTTTTTTTCGGGCATGTCAAACACGACAGAGGCGTCTTTTGGCGGAACTTCATACGCGAAAGAATAAGGATCGATTTTGTATTTCTTTTTGCCGTTTTTGTCCTCGATATAATACTTGTAACAGTCCCCTTGCGCCGCATCCTCCGTGAAGAGCGACCAGCCGCCGGTTTTGCCGATTTTTTGCATTTCTACGGGTTTCCACTCTGTAAAGTCCCCGACCAACGAAACTTTTTTTGCATTGGGCGCCCACACCGTGAAACGCCATCCTTCAATCCCGTTTTCGGTCCGTTGTTTACTACCTAAAAAGCGGTAGCTTTCAAGGTGTTCCCCGATGTTGAACAAATACATCTCTTTTTCCAACTCTTTAAGTATGTTCATTTTTGCACTCATCCAGACACTTCCCTTACAATTATATTGCAGTAACAAAACGATCCAATAATGATTTATTTAATCATACCCGGTCCTTTCATTAATATATATCCATAATACCATTTTAAAGATGATTTTGCCATAATTCATGATAAATATATTGAAACCCGTTTTGCTTCTCAATAGTAATAATCTATCAGCCTTAATAGTTTTTTTACATAAAAACAACATTGTAAACGCTAACCATAAATAAGTCGCGAATATCACTATATAGAATCCGTTCGAGCCATAAAAATGAACATTCGGTTATAAAATGATGAGAGCCGCTTTGAATAAGCTTGTTGTTGCAGCACTTCGTGAGCATCCGCTTACAATTAGGAACTTGAAAACACACAGATGGATTTAGTTATTTATTTCACAATCTCAAAACTTTTCGATGTCGCAAATGTTCACGCTTACACTTATATAGCAAGAAAATCCTGATTTGCAAAGATTGTGGCATAATTTTTACAATTCAGGATTATTTTTTACTTGATGTTTACAAGCGTTGAAGCAGCAGCTCCACCTTAGGCACATCTGCCGGCGCCACTCCAACTCGGGTAGTTCCGCGGCACTTATATCCCCCTGATTACAGAAATATTTTGTTGATGACCCTTCCGTCCGTGGCTTCCGGAAATTTCAGTCCGATCGCATGCAGGAAAGTCGGCCCTTCGTCAATCAACCTGCCCTTTTCCACAACGGCCTCTTTATCGATTCCGGGCCCGGAAACCATCAGCATCGTGGCATATTTTTTCTTTTTCGGGCTGAAGCCGTGCGTCGCTTTATGCAGTTTACGATCGGGAAGGTTTTTGGCGGTGCTTTCCATGAATGGATACAGCACATCGCTTTCGAAATAATAACCCGGCTTTGCTTCCAGAATGAAGAGGCAATTCTCATCCGCCCCCATTTTCCTGGCCTCTGCGGCCGAATGGATGGTTTCAACCCTGTTTTCGATCCCTTTCAACGCATCCAAGATCATTTTATTGGTAACGCTGACATCCTTGCGGTAAATATAACAAGCGCCGTCTGCGGCTTTTGCCAGCACTTTCCAGTCCTTGATGTTCCTTTTGCGATCGACCGTCTGCCACCCTTTGTCCAAAAACAGGTGGTTCGGGCGTATGACCGTATGCGTATCGATCTGATAATGGTCGCCCAACACTGCCAACACGGTATCCTCATAGCTGCCCACTTCTTTCATCGCGTCAATGATTTGGCCGAGATGGCGATCCATCCGGACGATGGCTTCTTTGGCCTGATCGCTCAAAACACCATATTCGTGACGCATGCTGTCCAGATCGACCAAATGTACAGCCAGCAGATCCGGCTGTTTCGTCTTGATCGTGTCGACCGCTATCGCTGTCACAAATTCATCCAATTCCGGTTGGGCAATTCCGCTCCGCAACGAACCGTATTTTTTGTTCATCTCCAGCGCATATTTTGTGCTGGAAGCAAATGCGGACACCATCACCTGATTTTGCCAGGGTCTGTTCGGAAAAATTTCCGCCAGGTTATAGTCGATGGAAGGACTTTTCCCGGTCACTGGCCAAAGCAAAGCGCAGGTTGTGTAACCGGCCTTCTTTGCGACATCGAACAACGTCGCCTTCTTTATCTCTTTGGCGTACCAATACCAATCCGGAGACTGCCTTTCCGGCTGCCGGTGCGTGTTGTGGATGATGCCATGACGATTCGGATTCATCCCTGTCGCGATTGAGGTATGGGCTACGTATGTCAAAGACGGATAAACCGATTCCACCTCTTTGACGAGTGCGCTTCTGTTCAAAATTTCCTGAAAATGGGGCAGCGTCTTGGCAAATTCTAAGTCACTGGCACCAAATGCATCTAATGAAATGATATACAGTTTTCTTTTCACCATAATATATACCCTCCTATCCTGTTATTTTACCATATAATCCAGTCTTCCAGTTGACTTGGGCGGACTTATTTAAGCCATCTTCCATGCCGAAAGCAGAAAAGACTGCAACCGGATTTCTGGGCGTTCCGGTTGCAGTCTTTATTCTGTTTCATTCAGTCGGGCATTTTACGGCTCGAGAGGGTCCCCTTCATCATCTTTCGCTTTTGATTCAGGCTGGTCGGCCTTTTCTGCCGGCGGAATTGGCGTTTGTGGCGTGCCCGAAGTTTTCGCAGGCGGCGTCGCGGTCGCATTGGAAGCTACATTTGTGCCTCCCGGTTTTCTTGGATGGGTCCGTTCAAACCGTTCTTTCCGGCGCTCCTCGATCTGCTTTCTTTCCTGAAGCTGCTTTTCGGCTCTTTGCTTGCCCCAGATCGTTTTTCCGAACAGTTTTTTGATTGCCCACAACAGCAACAACAATAACAGCACGGCTACGAAGAACGGCAGTGCATAGATGAACCAGATAGCCGCATCCTGCAGCCAATAGTAGAAGGAATAAACCGAATCGATGAAGGCATCCTTGACGCGATCCCAGAATGGCGTCGATCCGCCACGGTTGTTGGAAATCCGCGAACGCTCGGAAACGGTCAGATACAAAGCTGTATAGTCGACCAAATCATCGATGTTGTCCAATTCAGCCTGCAGCACTTCCCTTTCGGAAATGGCCGCACTAAGGCTGTCCTCGATGGCAAGGATCTCTTCGACTGTTTCCGCTTGCTCGAGCAGCGCCAACAAACGCTCTTCCTTCCTTTGCAGCACGCTGATGCGGGTGGCCGTGTCCTCGTAATACTGCGTCACGTCCTGATTTCCCTGCTGCTCGCTGATTTTCGTGCCCAGCCCGCCCTCCAGATCATTCAGGAAGGCTGTCACGGAATCTTTCGGAATCCGGATTGTGTAGCTGCCTTGGCGATAGTTTTGGGTCAATGACGAAGGTGTGTAGATCATGTCGCCGCCGCTTGATTCGTAGGAATATTCCACATAGGCTCCGTATTTTCCGACGATTTCCTTCAGGTAAGCGATGGAATCATCATACTTCAGCGTTTCATAGGAAAGGTGGACGGTGGTCACTACCTTTTCGCCGATCAACAATCCCGATCCGGCTTGCCCATCGGTTTTGGATATTTCCGTTGTTATGTAATCCACTCCGGCAGCGTCCTGTTGCGAAACACTCGTTTCTTCCGTCGTTAAGAATGAACAACCCACTAGTGAGACTGACAGCAGCGAAAGGATCAATAATTTCAGTTTTTTCAATTGAAGCGCCTCCAATCTTTCCTAAGTTTCCTACTTAGATTATACCGCAAGGAGGCCGCCGCGCCTAATAAAGCCCTTACGGATTTTAGGTCCAGCCGTGGCGGCTTCGGCGTTTGGCCGGAGTTGGCGCGGCTTTGGGGGCTCTCAGCTCCGGCGAGGCGATCCTCATCGGAGTTGGGCCAGCTTGCGCGCACTCGCCTCCGGGGAAGCGATCCTCGCAGGAGGAGAGGTGCCTTAGGCGGCTGTCAGCTCCGGCGAACCGCCCTTCGCCGGAGCTCACACATTCTTTCCCCACTAAAACAAAAAGAAAGGGCCGGAAAGGTAAACACCTAAGTGTTCATCTTTCCGACCCTTTCTTCTGATACGGCATGGGTAAACCCATGGATGGGACTGTTCACAGCAGTCACCATCAAACATCCACATCCTGTGGTTGTGCAAGCACGTATGTCCCGTTTGATTTGCAATCACTTCGCCGCTTGCGCGGAATGGGCGAACCCACCTGATTGCTCGTCGCCTCATCGCATGTAAAATATCTTACCATGCCAAAACCATGAAAGCAAGTCTTTTCGGTACGATTCGATTTTTTTACGCAATAACCTCTATTTTTTCCCGCCCTCATCAAATTGCTTCAGCCAAGCATCGGCGATGAGACTGTGGCCTTTTTTGGTCGGATGGACGCCGTCATTGGATAACGTCTCATATCCTTCGACAGCGCCTACCGCATTCAGATAGGCATCCAACCCGATCCATTCGGCAGCGAATTCTTCGGCCAGGCGTTTGACGATTTCCTGTTTCGGATCCAAATCAACACGCCAAGACTTGCGGTCTTCCGGATACGGGAAGACGAACGGCTCCATCAGAATGAGCCGTGCATTTGATTTTTTCCGCAAGGAAGCCAACAAATGGCGATAATGCATTTCGAACTGTTCCGCGCCCTCTTTGGTCGCGAACACCGTTTCGTCGCCGACATTATGCCACGTATCGTTGATGCCGATCAGCATAGTGACGACATCGGGCTCGAGCGAAACGCAATCGCTGTGCCATCTTTCCGCTATATCATGGATTCGGTTACCGCTGATGCCGCGGTTGATCAGCTGGTAGCGTTCGGCATCGCCTCTTTCCGCAAGAGCCTTCGCTATCAAAGCCACATAGCCTTTCCCCAGCGAATCAGGATTGTTGCGGTTGCGCCCGGCGTCCGTGATGCTGTCGCCGATGAAAAGCAATTTGCGTTTAGTCGTTTTCTCCATAGGTCCGTCCTATCTGTTCTGGATGACTTCAACCTTGTAGCCATCCGGATCGGTGATGAAGTAATATCTGACGGAAGAATCAGGCAAGCCTTTATAGTCGGTCACATTGAATCCAGCAGCTACCTGTTTATCGTGAAGGGCTTCAAATTCGTCCACCCCGATTGCGATATGGCCATAGCCATCACCGATGTCGTAAGGTTCATGATCGTAATTGTAGGTCAACTCCAACTCATAATCATCGCCTTCCAGACCTAAATAGACGATCGAAAACTTGTGCTCAGGATAGTCCAGCTTCTTTTTCTCGCGGAAATCAAAAGCCTCTTTGTAGAATGCGATCGATTTATCCAAGTGCTGCACGCGGATGCAAGTGTGTAACATTTTCATTAAGTCCTCATTCCTCTCATTTATGCTGCCCTTATCATACCGAATTATCGGTTCCATTACAAAATGTTTGTCGCAAAAATAACCTTGCTATATCCCACAAACTGAATTATTCTAGAAGTTAGTTACTAGCGAGAAGGAGAAAATCCAATGAAGATATGTGTCTATTGCCATAATCGCATCCCGAAAGAGGCTTTGATCTGCCCCATGTGCGGGTCGGATGTTTCCGGTTCGGAAGCGATCCCTCAAGATGAATTTTATCAGTCCACTTTGTTCGAGGAGTCTAAGGACAATTTTGTCGACCTTACGGCTGATGATGAAGAGTACTCGGAAGCGGCTTCGCGCGCTGAAAAGCAAGCCTTCTCTTTAAATGAGGCCAAGAATAAATCCATCCGCTACATCCGTTTTTTGTGGAAAAAAATGAAAGACCCTGCGGAGACCAGAAAATCGCGCAGAGAAAGCCACAATCTTTACGGCTACTTCACCTTTGTCCTTTCGGCGTTGCTTTCAGCCGGATTGGTGACGCGGATTGCGGTCGCGTTGGCTAAGCAATATGATCTGCTGTCGCAGATATCACTGTTGCCGACTGTCACTTTTCAGGTTGAACCGGTTGTTTGGTTCATGAAGAATTTCCTGCTGTTCCTGGCGTTTTATTATCTTTACCCTTTGCTGGCGTACCTTATCAAAACATTCTTTTTGCACAGACGCCACGCCTTCCATAACTGGATGACGCAATATGCGGGAATGAACGCTTTTGGCCTGTTGCTGTTGGGTACTGCCTTTGTGATCAGTCTGATTGCCCCTATCCTGATGGCTGTCCCGGTGCTGTTGTTGTTCCTGGTCCATCTCTCCAGCTATCTGGTGACGTTCATCGCTAGCCTTTACCAGACGATAAACGAAACGAAACGGGACACGCTTTACCTTTGTCTGGGCGGCATCAGCGCTCATTTGCTGTTGATGATGACGTTCGCCTATCTGTTGTTCCTGAAAATGTAGCCTCAAAAGGAACGCATCCGCTCCAAAACAAGAAAACAACTGCGGCCCACCAGTCAAAGGTGGGCCGCAGTTGTTTTTTTACATATTTAATTCGGTAAAGGCATACGGAACCAACTCTTTGATCGTCACTTCCTTGATTTTCCCGTGCTTGTCGGAAAGGTAGACTGGTGTTTCGTACGCGCACAATTCCACCATCACCTGGCGGCAGATGCTGCAGGGCGGGAGGAATGTTTCCGTGTCGCCTGCGATTGCGATTGCTGCGACATCCTCTTTGCGGTAGCCTTGCGTCACACCGGTGAACAAGGCGGTCCGCTCTGCGCAATTGGTGGCGCCGAAGGAAACATTTTCCACGTTTACGCCTTCAATAACTGTGCCGTCCTTATAGAGGACTGCCGCCCCTACCGGAAAATGGGAATACGGGCTGTATGCATGCTGCATGGCCGCTCTTGCTCTGGACACTAATTCTTCACTGTTCATCGACGATCCCTCGCTTATCATGAATGGGTATTTTCTGATCGGTAAATGTTCGTGTTTACAGTATACCGATTATTCCGGATTTTGCCAAACCGGAACGATCATTCGTCAGCTTAGAGTTCCGGCAAATTCACCATGTAATCTTCGAGCTTTTGGATCGCTTCCGCCATCAGTTCGGCAGTGACTTCGTAAGGCAGCCCGTGCGCCGGTGCTTCAGGTTTTGTCGACAGACGGCCGATTTCCAGGATGCCCTCCGCATCCAGTCTGTCCAAATGCAGATCGTGGAGGCTCTTCGGAATGTCCAAGTGTTCATAGAACGGGATCAGGTTGTCGATCTCAGCCCATTTCTTTTCATAAGCCAATTGCACCATGATTCCGTAGGCCACTTTATGTCCGTGCAGGAAATGATGCGATTCCGGAAAATTGGTGATGGCATCATGGATTTCATGGGCGATGGTTGTCCGCGCAAAAGCGTCGCCCATCCCACCGACCATGCCGCTGATGGAAGTGATGACTTCCGTCAGTTTCACAAAAGCTTCCGTCACTTCCCCCGCTTCCAGGCTAGCGATCGCCAACTCGGCGTGATCCAGGATGCTTTGTCTGCAGATATAGGCTGCTTGGCGCGCCATCATCAGCATCGGTTGTTGCGCATTCTCAGGCAACGAAAGGATTTCGTCCGATTCGTACCATTTGGCCAGCGTATCCGCCAATCCGGCCACAAAGAAATCCTTCGGCGAATCGATGATCAAGCGCGGTTCCAACAACAAAAGCGAAGCTTGTTGCTGCAGAAAATCGTAGCGGATGAACACGCCATCCTCAGTGTACATGACGCTGAGCGGCGTCCAAGGGGCGCAGTTGCTCGCCAATGTCGGGACCATCACATTCAGGATGCAGCCCGCTTTAGCGGCAGCATATTTCACGGCATCCATGATTTTTCCGCCGCCGACGCCGATGATCGCATCGCTTTTGTGCTGTGCGGCCAGCCCGACGATGCGGTCGACTTCTTCGTAGCTGCATTCGCCCGAAAAAGCCACTTCAGTTATTGCGAAGCCGGCTTGATACAGGTCTTCAAGGTAGGGACGGGCTTTTTGCCAGGACACTGTCCCGTGCACAATCAAAATATTTTTTACGAAGCGTTCTTCCAATCGTTTCGGCAAAGTCGACAGGACGCCTTCTCTGCATTCATATTCTTGCGGCCCTGTCCTTACGATCAATTCTTTCGTCATAACATCAACCCTCCCTGAATTTCTAGACTGTGCGCGTGAAGGGATCGCGGCTGATGCCGGCCGCCAACACTTGCTTCGCGTATTCTTTTGCGCCGAACAAGGAATGGTCGCGGTAATTTCCGCATTCCTTCGCGGTCGTCGCCGGAACTACTGTCGTTTCCAGCACGATCTGCAGCACTTTTTCCAAAGCAGCAGCGATTTCTTCCGGCGTATGTTCACCCCAACAGATCATGTAAAATCCGGTGCGGCAACCCATCGGCGACAAGTCGATGACGCCATCAACATAATCGCGGATATTGATCGCCAAAAGGTGTTCCAACGTGTGCATCGCCCCCGTCGGCAATGCATCCTGGTTGGGCTGCACAAAACGCAGATCGAATTTTGTGACGACAGCCCCCGTTTCGTGCACTTCATAGCCTGCTTGGCGGACATACGGTGCCTTCACCAAATCGTGATCCAATTCAAAACTTTCTACTTTAGCCATCTATATTTCTCCATTCTTCAGCTTAAGACGCTGTTGTTTGTTTTATGATGCATACCAATTCATTATACTAGACATTTATGAGAATTTCCTTAAAATTATATCCCGTGATGTGTTATCATGTTAGGAACGGGGACTGCTCGGCACTAAAGTGCCTGAGCTTCTGGGAACGGAACAGACTTGACCGATTGGAAGCCAAACGGCCAGAGGTTATTCCTATGGACCAAAGCGTGTCCCACACTGATGCCGTTTAACGTTCGGCCAACGCTTTGTTCAAGATGTTAATGGCCGCATTCACGTCCCGATCGATGTTTTTGGTGTGACAATGCGGGCAATCGAACGTGCGGATACGCAACGGCTTTTTGCCGGTGTTCTCGCCGCAGAACGAACAAGTTTGACTCGTGTAAGCGGGGTTGATCAGCACTAATTCCTTACCGTACCAGTCGCATTTATACGCCAGCATGGACTTGATTTTCGCCCAGGCTGCGTCCGCGATGGAACGGGAAAGGTGATGGTTCTGCAGGAGGTTTTTGGTTTTTAGATCCTCCAGGACGATCAGGTCGAAATTCCGCACCAAATCGGTCGTGTACTTCTGCAGGTAGTATTCGCGCTGATTGGCGATTTTACGATTGAGTTTGGCCACCATCTGTTTGGCTTTCTGGACGTTTTTGAATTCCGAAAGATCCAGTTCGACGTCGGCCTCCTTGGCTTCCTTGATTTTGACCAAAGCCTGCGTGCGACGGCGCGCCAACTTGCGTTCCCATATGCGGCGCTTTTTTGCTAGGGAACGTTCAAAATTCTTGTTTTTCAACTTGTCCCCGTCGGACTGGATAGTCAAATGGGTGATGCCCAGGTCGATGCCGACTTGTTTGTTGGTTTTCGGCAGCAGGACAGGTTCGTGTTCCACTTGGATAGTCGCGGAATAGGCGCCGGTCGGCTCCTTGCGGATAACGGCATTCTTGATATTACCGCGGATCCGCTCAAGGCCGTAAGCCCTGACTGGGCCGAGCTTCGGCAGCCGGATGTAATGGTTGTCCATGACCTGGACGTTCCGGTTGATGCACTTGGACTTGTAACTATTGTGCGGGCGTTTGCGGCTTTCAAAGTTCGGGTGTTTATTTTGGCCAGCAAAGAAACGTTGGTACGCTTGATCCAAATCGGCGCAGGCATATTCCAGACAAGTGCTTTCGGCTTGTTTCAGGAACGGAAATTCGAGTTTCAACACTTTGATGAGGTAATTCATACCGAATTTGTTGACGTATTGACCGCCGTTTTTGTAGCGTACCTGCTGCATATCCAGCATCTTGTTTTTGACGAACCGACGAAGTTGGATATTGATGTCGATTTGGTCCTTCTGGGCCTGATTCGGCAGCAATTTCACTTTGATGCCTTTAAGTTTCATTGTCTTTCGCCTCCTTTATCCGCTGGTCGTCAATATACTTGGCTATTGCCTGTTCGTTGCTTATGCCGATGCTTTCAACAAAATAACTCGGCGCCCAAAGGTGCCGATTGCCTTCGGCCAGCCAGTACGAATTTTTCAGTTCTGGGTGCAACTGGAACAGTTTTCTTGCGCTGATCCCTTTCAGCCAACGGACGATGTTTGTGACGGACAATTTCGGCGGCGCAGACACCAGCAAGTGGACATGGTCATTGAGACCGATTTCCATGTGTTTGATTTCAAATCCATATTCACTCGCTATTTCCGACAGAATCTGTTTGAGGTCAGAATCGACTTTTCCGAACAGGACCGGATTGCGGTATTTGGTTCGCCAAATGATATGGTAGTCCAGACGATAGACAGAAGTCCGACCATGCGTGAAACGATTTTTGTCAGTCATGTTATCACCTCTGACTACATTATACCTCCACCATATGTAAGCACCAAAAAATATGAACCAAAAAAAGGGCGTTCATCTCGGCATTGAAATGCCGAGTTTTTCGCCCAATTACTCAGAAAGAAGGTATGAGCATGGAAAAGTTATTAGAAGGTATCGTCAATTTCAGAAGAGGGGATTTTGAATCCCATCGTGAGCTGTTCAAGGGTCTGAAGGCCTCCCAGAAACCTCATACCCTCTTCATTTCCTGTTCCGATTCACGTATCGATCCAAATATGATCACCGGTACGTTGCCGGGGGAATTGTTCATCATCCGCAACATCGCCAATATCGTGCCACCTTATCGGATGACTACCGAATATGTGGCGACGACATCCGCAATCGAGTACGCTGTGCTTGCGCTCGGCGTAGAGAACATCATCATCTGCGGCCATTCAAACTGCGGCGGCTGTGCTGCTTGCCTGCATCCCGAAGGCAAACTGGAGGAGTTGCCGCACACCCGCAAATGGCTGGAACTGATCCATCCGGTCCGCGACCGCGTCCTGAAGGACATCCCGGAATCCGAACCCGAAGCACGTGCTTGGATGATGGAGCAAGGCAATGTCGTCGAGCAGCTGAAGCATTTGATTACATTCCCTTACATAGCCGATAAAATGAGGGAAGGCAAGCTGAAGATCAGCGGTTGGCACTACATCATCGAGACCGGTGAAGTCTTCATCTATGACCGGAATAAAGGCGAATTTTTGCTGGCGAACGGTTAAATCTGTTTGAAAGAATGAATGATCCGCACACAGAAAAGGACGCATCCCGCAATTAAAGCCGGGATGCGTCCTTTTCGTTTGATTCGTTTTCCGCTTTACACAGAGCGTAGCGGTAGAGCTTTTTTGCCGACTGTTTTCCAGACGATTTGGGCCAACCAGTAATCGACCATGCTATGGATGACGGTTCCGACACCGACCAGCAGCATAACGGAAGAAATCAGGCCTTTATCGTAATACGCTGTCGTAAGGTTGCCCGCAAAGTAGAACAGGCTGACGACGATGACTTCACTCCCCGCATGCAGAACGCCAAGCACAAAGCTGAAAAGCAACGATTTTTTGATGTTGAGGGCCATATCCGGGTGCTTTTGGATGTATTTCGCACCGAAATACGAAAAGATCATGTGCGTCGCCGCACGCAGGACTACGACCAACGGAAAGCCTCCCAACATGAAACCTACTGCCGTCCCGAAGGCCACCGCAACAGCGATGCCGGGTGAAAGGAACATGGCGATCATCGTCGCCACATGGCTTGCCAATGTGAAGGATGCCGGTTCAAGAATTATTTTCAAAGGGGATATCATCGGTATCAGGATCCCTATCGCAATCAGTAGAGCAGCTATCGTAATGTGTTTCGTTTGTGTACGTGTATTCATTTCGCCAATCCCTCCAAAGATGTTTACAACTGTCTTGACAGTTGTACTATATTATATAATCTTTTCAGGAGTTGTCAAGCTTATTTTCATGCGTTTTCAACCGGAATAGAGGATGCCGGCGTCCTTCAGTTCCTTTTTGATGCGCAGGAATGTTTCTTCGTCCTTGCAGGCAAGCGTATGCAGATGGACGCCGCCCGTCAGCGAAGACAGCATCGCTGCTTCCTTTGATGCGATTTTTTTCATAAAATCGATGACATCATGGCGCGAGCGGATATGCAGTTCTCCGGTCAACGTGCCGTAGACGGGATGCTCGACCTGGACATCCACGACCTCGCCGCCGTTGTCCACGATGATGTTCAGTTCCGTCACTGTCTCGGCTTGCGAGTGCTGGCATGCAATTTTTCCTGTGAACAGGGCGCCCTCACCTTTGAATGCATTCGCGGAAAGATAGCCCCGTGGTGTTGCCAGAATCTCAATCCCTTTGGCACGGATCAAGGCGATATCGCCCACAATGACCTGCCGGCTGACCGACAACAGTTCGGCCAGTTGGGTGGCATTCACCGGTTGATCCGTGGCCTCCAATAATTTGATGATTTCATTTCGTCTCTCTGCTGCTTTCAATAAACTCACCCTTCCGTAACGCGTTCTCTACCTAATAGTACCCATTTTTACACTGGACTGCAAGAATCTGAAAAAACAAAAAGCCAGCAACACACCGCAGATAGCGGTCATTGCTGGCTTTTCCGGCATTCCGCCCTTGCGCGGAATGCTTTTTATTTGTTTTCGGTTGCGGCTTTATAGCAGCCCAACAGTCTGAAATAGACGCTGCTCCGGTGGATGAAGCGCAAGGCTTCATGGACGTTTTCGTCGGCGATGTTGCCTTCGAAATCCAGGTACAGCAGATACTCCCATTTTTCCCCTTCGACCGGGCGGGATTCGATTTTGATCAGGTTGATGTGGTACTTTGCGAAATGGCGCAGCAGTTTGAACAGCGTACCGGCTTGGTTGTCCAGAGAGAACACCACGCTGACTTTGTTGCAGCGCGGATTCGACTCGAGATCCTTGCCGACGATGATGAAGCGGGTCGTATTTTCGCTCTGATTCTGGATGCTCTCCGCCAAGATGGCGAGGCCATGGATCTGGGCGGCTCTTCTGCTGGCGATAGCGCCTTTATGCGCATCTCCGGAGTCCTTCACCATTTTCGCGCTGTCGGATGTGCTGTGGAACGGAATCTGACGCCACTGCTCATGGTCCTTGAAATAATCGGTGGATTGCTGGAAACCTTGCGGGTGCGAATAGACTTCCTCTATTTGATCCAGACCGGTCCCTTCCAGGCCGATCAGATGCTGCTCGATTTTGATGTATTGCTCGCCCACGATGGAAAGGCCGTATTTGTACAACAGATCGAGCACTTGAGAAATCGCACCAGTGGAAGAGTTTTCCACTGGCAGAACGCCGTAATCGATTTCCCCGTTCTGGATACCAATGAACAACGATTCGAAGGTATGGTAGTTTTTCGGATCGCGGGGAGCTTCCTTGAAATAGGCCAACATCGCTTCTTCGCAGAAGGAGCCCGTTTCCCCAAAATAACCGATCTGCGCGTGCTCTTTCGGATTGTGGATCGCAAAGATCTGCTCATAATCGTTCGAGGCTGCCCGAACATCCTTTTGGACTTCCTTCGAAAGATCCATGATCGTATCCAGGAAATGATGGGTCTGCACCGCAAACTCTTCACTCTTCAGATGGGTAAGATTCTTTTCCACGACGCGTTGCTCACGGCCTTCGTCAAAGATGGGCAAATCATGCACCAGCTTATAATTGCCGATGGCTTGGGAAATGTGCATCCGTTTTTCGAACAGAGCCACAAGCTCCTGATCAAGGGCATCCAACTCTTTGCGATAGTCTTCTAAATCCGTCATACTCGCCTTCCACTCCGTTCTCAGTCGTATTTATAGAATTTGGAATCCATCAGCAGATCCAGGATCGCAATCGCCGTCACGGCTTCCAATACAGGAATGGCGCGCGGTACGATGATCGGATCGTGTCTGCCCTCAACCGACAGTTCCGCATCGGTCTTGTCTTCGATGTTGATGGTTTGCTGCAGCTTTGTGATGGAAGCTGGCGGCTTGATCGCCACTTTGTAGATGATCGGCATGCCATCCGTGATGCCGCCCAAAATGCCGCCGTTATGGTTCGTGCGGGTCTTGATTTGGTCGCCGTCATAATAATAGGAATCGTTCGCTTCCGATCCCAACATTTCTGCGATGCCGAAGCCGCTTCCGAATTCCAAGCCTTTGATGGCAGGCACGGAGAAAAGAATGTGCGCCAGAACGGACTCAACGGAATCAAAGAACGGGTTTCCGACTCCTGCAGGGATGCCCAATACACAGATTTCCGCAGTTCCGCCGACAGAATCGCCGCTGGCTTTCGCTTCACGGATCAGATTGCGCATCTCCTCTTCAAGCGACTCGTTCAGCAACGGCAGTTCTTTGCTTGCGAAGCCTTTCAGCATTTCCGGTGTGACTTCCGTGTTCAGGAAGCTGTCATCCTGGATTTTGGCGACGCTCTTCACGTGCCCTCCGATGGTGATGCCTTGTTTTTCAAGCAGTTGCTTCGCGATGGCTCCGGCAAATACTAGCGGTGCAGTGATCCGGCCGGAGAAATGGCCGCTGCCGCGATAGTCGTTGAAGCCGTCATAACGGACATAGCCTGGATAGTCAGCTTGGCCGGGACGCATCAATTTCTTCATCTGCCCGTAGTCCTTGGAACGCGTGTCGCTGTTGCGGATGATCGCCGCAAGCGGGCTGCCTGTCGTCTTGTCGTTGAAATAGCCGCTCAAGATTTCAGGCTGATCTTTTTCTTTCCTTGGCGTCGTCAAAGCCCCTTGGCCTGGCGCTCTCCGTTTCATTTCCTCAAGAACTTTATCCATATCGATCTCATGGCCTGGTGGCAGACCATCGATGGTGACGCCGATTGCGGAACCATGTGATTCGCCGAAGATGGATACCTTCAATTTATTCCCAAATATACCACTCATTGTATCTTGCCTCCTATTGCTTTATAGTCTTCCCAAAAATTCGGATACGATTTTGAAACGCACTCGGCATCCGTGATCGTGATCGGCTGTTCGCAGACTGTCGCAGCGATCGCCAGCATCATGGCGATGCGGTGGTCTTTGTAGCTCCAGACGGTTTCTCCGCCTTTCAGTGATTTGACGCCGTGGATCAACAGGCCTTCCGGTAATTCTTCGATATCAGCGCCCAGTTTCTTCAATTCGCTGGCCGTCGCTTCCAAACGGTCGCATTCTTTGATGCGCAGTCTGCCGGCATTGATGATTTCCGTTTTGCCTTCGCTTAGGCAAGCCGTCAAAGCGACTACCGGGATGATATCCGGGCATTGCGCCGCATCGATCAACGTGCCGTGCAGCCCATTTGCTGCCGTACCGATCAGGCCGTTGCCCTGCTGTTCGAAAGTGACGCCCATCGCTTCCAGAATGGAGACGACAGCGCGGTCACCCTGGAGGGAATCCATCGACAGATCATCCACCAACAGGTCGTTGCCCAATGCATCAGCGCAAAGGAAGAAGGCCGCCTGGGAATAATCCCCTTCGACGCGGTAATCCGTCGCTTTGTAGGACTGTCCGCCCGAAATCCGGAAGAGTTGATGGCCTTCGTTTTCGATGGTCACACCGAAAGCGCTCATGACATCCAGCGTCAAATCGATATAGCCGATCGATTCAAGCGGCGTCGTGATCGTGATGACCGAGTCGCCGTCCAACAACGGCAGCGTGAACAAAAGACCCGTGATGAATTGGGAACTGACATTTCCGGGAAATGAGAAATGGCCAGGTTTCAGGTTCCCGTCGACGACCAAATCCAGCTCGCCTTCAGTCGGTCGGTAAGAGATGCCTTGTTCCTCGAAAATATCGTAGAAGATCGTCAATGGACGTTTGCCCAAATTCCCTCTGCCGATGAAGCGGCTCGCGCCTTGGAAAAGCGTCGAAATCGGTACGACAAAACGCAGCGTCGAACCGGATTCATTGCAGTCGATCAGGTGCTCTGCGGTCGTTGCGTTGTCAGCGGCTTTTGCGTCTGTAACGTATTGGCCCGCGCCCTTGATCGTCAAAGAGCTGCCGTCCTGCTCGATGACTGCTCCGAACGCCTTCATGGCCTCCGTAGTTGCGATGATATCATCCGAAAGCGCGATATTATCGATCTTGCAGATGCCGTCGGAAAGCGCCGCGCAGATGACTGCACGGTGCGCCAAACTCTTTGAAGGCGGGACAGTCACTGTTCCCGATAGCTTATGTGGCTGTATCGTCAAATCCATTGTAATCCTCCTGTTGGTTGCTTCGATTTTGTTTCTTCTGTTTCTTCTATAGTATAAGGTCTACATGTTCTCCAGATCGTCAAAGAAGGCGATGGTTTCATCCTGAACGTAGCTGAGGCCGATTTCCTTCAACAGGATGACTTTCAGGTGGTCGTCCAGATTCTTCTTGTCCAATGTCATGATCGCCAACAAACTGTCCAGATCGATACCCTCGATGTGCAGTTCCGTAGGCAAGCCGACTTGCTTCGCCATTGCTTCGATCGCTGCTGCCGTTCCTGGTTTGGTAAAACCTTTTTTCTCGGAAAGGCGCGTGATGGCGACCATTCCGATGGCCACCGCTTCGCCGTGCGAATATTTCGAATAATTGGTGTATGTCTCCAAAGCGTGCGCAATCGTGTGCCCGAAGTTCAGCAGCATCCGTTCGCCGGTATCCTTTTCGTCCTCTTCCACGACTCTGCGCTTGATGTCGCAGCACGTGTAGAGGATCCGTTCGATGTGCGCCATCATCTCTTCGCGGGTATGCAGCGTCTGCAGGAAGCTGAAGAATTCGGCGTCCTTGATGCAGCCGTATTTGATGACTTCCCCGAGACCGTCGCGGAAGTAGTGGTCCGGCAACGTATTCAGCATTTCCGGATCGATGAACACTTTCTTCGGTTGATAGAAAGCCCCGACCAGATTTTTCCCTCTTGCCAGATCGACGCCGACCTTGCCGCCGATGCTGCTGTCCACTTGGGCCAACAAGGAAGTCGGAATCTGGATGAAAGGCACGCCGCGCAGAAAGCTGGCAGCCGCAAAGCCCGCGAGATCCCCGATGACGCCGCCGCCCAAAGCAATGATCAGTTCACTGCGGTTCAGTTGGAAATCCAACAATTGGTCATAGATCTGCGGCAACATCTGAAAATCTTTCGTCTGCTCGCCGGCCGGCAAAGCTACGACAAGCGTCTCGTATCCCGCTGCCTGCAGCCCTTCCTCCAACTGTGCCCCGTAATGCGCATTGACGTTATGGTCCGTGATGATGGCGATTTTCTTGCCGCTGTAGATGTTTTTGATTTCTTCCGGTAGACGGTGACGCAAGCCATTTTCGATCAGGATCGTGTAGCTGTTTTTGCCGAGTCCTACATGTAATTCAGCCATTGTTTCACTCCTTATTCAGATCTGGTTAAAAGAAAAGCGGAACGGGTTCGTTCAGGTCCAACCCGTGAAGCTAGCCAACGCATTGAAATGCGCGGAAATTTCTTCCTTTATTTTACCGCATCCAACTGTTTCCCTTCAATAGCAATCAGTTGTTTTACAACAACCATCAATTCCTCGAATTCATTCGGATTCAAACATTGTTGGCCATCGCTCCATGCGTTCTCGGGATCATGATGGATCTCAATCATCAGACCGTTTGCTCCGGACATGACTGCCGATTTGGACATGGATGGCACCAGGTAAGAAGAACCGCCGGCGTGACTTGGATCGATGACGATCGGCAAGTGGGATAATTTCTGGATGACCGGAACAGCTTGGATATCCAAAGTATTGCGTGTTTCCGTTTCAAATGTACGGATGCCGCGTTCGCAAAGGATGACGTTTTCGTTCCCTTCGGACATGATGTACTCAGCCGACATCAACCATTCTTCGTACGTTGCCGACAAACCGCGCTTCAATAGGACCGGCGTCTTCGTCTTGCCGACTTCCTTCAACAGGTCGAAATTCTGCATATTACGGGCACCGATTTGGATCAGATCGACATCCGCTTCGAATTCGTCAACGAATTTCGTGGACATCAATTCCGTTACGATCGGCAAGCCAGTCGCTTCCTTCGCCAGTTTCAGCAAACGCAGGCCTTCCAATTCCAAACCTTGGAAGCTGTATGGGGAAGTACGCGGTTTGAAAGCTCCACCACGGAGGAAGTTAGCGCCTGCCGCTTTTGCGCGTTGCGCGATGCTGATGATCTGTTCTTCGCCTTCGACGGAACAAGGACCTGCGATTACGCCGAAGTAGCCGTTACCGATGCGCTGGCCGTCGATTTCGACAACCGTATCGTCCGGATGGAATTTACGGTTCGCCTTTTTGTAGGGCTCTTGGACTTTCAATACGCGTTCGACGATGTGATGTTGCTGGATGGTGTCCATCGATACTCTCGAAGTGTCGCCTACCAAGCCCAAAATGGTCATTGTTTCACCGATTACCGGGCTCACGATGACCCCTTTATCCGTTAAACGTTTTGTCAGTTCGTTGATTTCCTCTTGTTTGGCCGTTTTCTTCAAAATAATGATCATGTCTTGTTCCTCCTAGTATGTTTTTGCTTTTAAAAAAATAAAAAGCGGTGCCCATATGATATGAGCACCGCGTTAAGCTTCGTTATCCAAAAATGCTGTTGCCTGACGATCCGCCCTGCAAACTATTTCTCGCATCCTCTGATGTTTCTCATATTCACTCTATGCAATTTTTTCCAAACAAAATATCCAGCGCTAAAATAGAAGCCCCAGAATGTAAAGTATGTAAAGTAAAAGTTTGTTTGTAAAAGATTGATAGCGTGCGTGGAACCCATCGGAAGACCTCTTCTCTTGTGTATCATTTAACCAGCTGAATTCATAATGAAAACGTCTGATTTCAATTATTATAACAAACGCTCTAATCATTGCAATAGTTTTTTTAATTTTTTTTTAATTTAATCTGGGTATTGAAATTTAGATGGCGATAATCTACACTTTCCTAAAAGGAGTGAGACCTGATGCAATTTTTCGGATTATTCGGCGAACATCTGAGCCACAGTTATTCAGAAAGAATCCATTCGACTTTTTTCGATCTGATCGGGATGAATGCCGGTTATAAACATATTGAACTGTCCCCTCATGAACTGGAAGCAGCAATTGAAGGGATTCGCGTGCTGCAGTTCGTCGGCGTCAACGTTACGATTCCCTACAAACAGACGGTGATGCCTTACTTGGATGAAATCACACCGGAAGCCACGCGCATCGGTGCAGTCAATACGATCAAGGTAAAAGACGGCAAGCTCTACGGCGCCAATACCGATTATTACGGATTCGGAACCATGTTGGCCTCGCACGGCATCGCGGTAGAAAACCGGACGGCAATGGTCTTGGGTTTCGGCGGTTCCGCAAAAGCAGTTGTCTTATATTTGCTTGATAATGGCATCAACAACATTATCATTGTTTCACGCAAGAAAGGCTCCCTTACTGATATTCCGGACGATCCGCGCATATCTTTGATGGGCTATGATGAGATAGCGGACATCTCAGGCGACTTGGTCATCAACACGACGCCGCTCGGCATGTTCCCCGACGACATCGGCCGCAGTGCGGTGCCAGCTGAAGTGATCCGTCACTTTGGTGCAGCGGTGGACCTGATCTACAACCCGCAGGAAACGGAATTCCTGCGTTTGGCCAAGACTGCCGGCCTGAAGACCTGCAACGGATTGGAAATGTTGGTGCACCAAGGGATCAAATCCCAGGAAATCTGGCTGGAACGGCCTTTCGAGCTTACATTGAACCAAAAAATCTATGACAAAATAACATCATAACGGGAATAGGTGAAGGATTTGGGAAAAAATATCATCCTGATTGGACTGCCTGGCGCAGGCAAGACGACTTTAGGCAAATTATTGAGCAATATCATCGGTTACCGTTTCATCGATTCGGATGCCTTCATTGAAGAGAAGACCGGCAAAAGCATCACCGACCTCTTCCAAATCGGAGAGGACTATTTCCGCAGCATCGAATCGGATGCCTATAAGGAAATTGCCGATTTCGAGGATACGGTCGTGAGCACGGGCGGCGGTGTCGTTAAACGGAACGAAAATATCGTGGCCTTGAAACAGAGCGGCACAGTCTACTACATCGACCGCGCCGTCGAAGACATCACGCATGACATCGAAGTTTCCCATCGTCCGCTCTTGAAGGACGGTTTGGATCGGATCTATGCGCTGAAGGCCGAACGCGAAACCCTCTATCAAGACGCTGCGGATTTCGTCGTCAAGAACGATAAGCCATTGGAAGAGCTTGCCGCTGAAATCATCGCGCACCACATTGGCGCAGGAAAGGAAGACGACGACCATGACAACCCTCAATAAGGAGATGAACATCACGATCGTGGGCCTGGGCGTAATCGGCGGCTCTTTCGCGATGGCCCTTCACGATGCCGGATACCGCAATCTTTACGGCATCGACATCGATCAGATGACGCTGGACAAAGCCAAAGCGCAGCGACTCATCAAAGAAGGCTATCAGGATGGGAAAGACATCCTGCCGCAATCCGATTTGGTGATTTTTTCGCTTTATCCCCGTTTGGTGCATGATTTCATTGTCACCCACAAGGATCATTTCAAGCCGGGTTCGATTCTGACGGATGCGACGGGCGTAAAAAAGTTCTTCATCGAGGATATCCTGTCGGTTTTGCCTGACTCGATTGACTTTGTCTTCGGTCATCCGATGGCCGGACGCGAGAAAAAAGGCATCGATTTCGCCAGCAGTTCCGTGTACAAAGGTGCGAATTACATCCTGACGCCGCTCCCGTCCAACAAGGAGGAGAATCTTGCTTTCATGGAAGCTTTGATCATGGAGATGGGCTTCGGCCGGATTACGCGCATCTCCGCCGATTACCATGACGAAATGATTGCGTTCACCAGCCAGTTGCCGCACGCGATCGCGGTAGCGTTGGTGAACAGCGATGTCGAAGGCCGCGAAACGGAGAAATTCACCGGCGACAGTTACCGCGAGTTGACCCGGATCGCCAAAATCAACGAGGAGCTGTGGAGCGAACTTTTCCTAGAGAACAAGGAGTATTTGCTGAAGAGCATCCAGACCTTCGAGGATCAGCTCGACCTGATCAAGGCGGCCATCAAGAACGACGACAGCGTTGCCCTGAAGCAGCTTTTCATCAAGTCCACCAAGCGGCGGGAAAAGTTTGATAGATAAGCACGGTTTTTTTAATAAATTGCGGAAAAAGGATGCCTTGACGGCATCCTTTTTTCCGGCATAAATAGGCTCGGCAAGTTGCACTTCCCGGTGAAGTCGACTAAAATGAGGGGAGCTGACATATGCGTTGAGTAACCGAAAGAAGGCTGAAAAACCATGCGTGAAACACTGAAAAAATTCAGTTATATGATTGTCCTGTTCGTCTTTGCAAGCTTCATCCTGATTACCGGATATGAATTTGTTCGGTTCATCCAAACGCGTGGCACCGAGAGGCAAGCCGAGCATTTCCTGCGGCTTGTTCAAGTCGGTTTCGGGTTGGTTGCTCTGCTCTTCCCTTCGCTTTTGCGGAAACATACGCGTATCCTCTTGCCTCAAAGAATCACCTTCATCTATGCTGTGTTTCTCTATTTGGCTCTCTTGTTGGGCAGTCTTGGCGGGTTCTATGACACGGTTGCCGAATGGGATACTATCCAGCATGCCTTGAGTTCTGCTCTGTTTGGGGTGCTCGGATTTTCCGTCATCGCCAATCTGCAGGAGGGAGGCGTCCAAAGATTGAACCTGACACCGGTTTTGTCTTCGCTTTTTTCTTTCTGCCTGGCAACTACAATCGGGGTGCTTTGGGAATTTTATGAGTTTTTCGCCGACAGCTTCATTGGACAGAACACGCAACGGAACCCAAAAATAATACAATTGACAAGGGGTAAAACATGATTACTATAGGTAACCTTTCAAAAGATAATATCGAGGCCGCACTTGCGCTGAGCGTCGATGATTGGCAACGCAAATACGTCCGCCCGAACTCGGAAATGATTGCGCTCGCCTATGTCCAACCGCAACAATTATTCCCGGTGGCCCTTTATGCGGAGGAAGAACTGGTCGGCTTGGCGTTCGTCAAAAAAGAGCAAAAAGCTGCGATCATGACGCTGGAACAGATCATGATCGGCCAGCCTTTCCAATCCAAAAGTTTCGGTTCCGAAAGCATCCGCGAGATTGCGAAATGGATCGAAACGCAATTCGAAAGCTCGCTGCTGCAAGCATCCATCCAAATCGGCAACCAATGGGGTCGCGAGACACTTGAAAACGCCGGCTTCATGAAGCGCGGCACCGATCTCGATAAACGCGAAATCGAAATGATTTATATCGTGAAATGAAAATAATGGAGGACACAACATGAAACCTGGACAATACGAAGCATACATCAAATGGCGCGACAACATGGTCGATTTTTCCGAGGACCTCGGCGAGGATGAGGCAGCGCACACGCTCATCTGGGACGCCGCCGATCCGGAAGCCCGCGATGACTTTAATCTGCTGTTGGCATCCATGACGCTCGACCAAGTGAGTTACCACGAAATGAAGCAGATGGAGAAGCAATACGACAGCGAATTCATCTGATGAAATCATTACGGCGCAGCCGACAAAAAAGGCAAGCATTCGGTTTTTTGACCCGAAAGCTTGCCTTTTTGATATACAGTTTCTTATCGTTTGATTGCACCGGACTCGGAATTCTTGAAGTCTTCCACTTCTTCGGCGGAAAACTGGTTGCAGTCGCCGTGGATTGTGTGTTTCATGCTGGATGCGGCAATCGCGAAATCGACCGTATGCTCTGCAGTATATCCGGAAAGGATGCCATGCAGGATCCCTGCGGCATAAGCATCGCCGCCGCCGACCCGGTCAACGATCGGTGTGATCGTATGCACGTTCGAGAAGGTCGTTTCCCCGTTGCGCCACATCGTCCCTTGGAGCACATTGTGGCTGGCGGAATGCACCTGACGGATGGTGGAATAGAAGACTTCGATATTCGGATATTTTTCCGCCATCTTCTCGTAGTAATAAGTCACATCTTCCTGCTCGCTCGTATTTTCCGGAATGCCCATCAGATACAAGGCATCCAATTTACCCGCAGAAAGATAGTCGGTCAACGGCAAGACTTGCTGCAGGAAAGCCCCGCATTCGGCCTGCGTCCAAAGTTTGGCGCGGTAGTTGATGTCGAAACTGACTTTGATTCCGCGTCTTTTCGCTTCCCGCACCAACTCGACCGACCGTGCGGCCCAGTCCTTGGTGAGCGCGGCAGTGACGCCGGAAATATGGAACAGGTTCACATCCTCGAACAACTCGTCGAAATCCCATTCCAAGGCTTCCATGCTTGAGAAACTTGAGTGGGCACGGTCATAGACAACGGAAGCCGCGCGTTCCCCAACGCCGCTTTCCAAATAGTAGGTACCGAGGCGCTCCCCGCCTTTTCTCAGCAGAGCTGTGCAAATTCCGTAGCTTTTCAGATGTTTCCGGACCGCAACCCCCAACGGATTGGCCGGCACTTTGCTTGCGAAAGCCACTTCATGGCCAAAATTCGCCAGACTGATGCCGACGTTCGCTTCCCCGCCGCCGTAATGGCCGGTGAAATTTGTGGAATAGGTCATCAATGTTCCTGGATCTGTTGATAGGCGCAACATGATTTCGCCCAATGTCAAAATTTTACTCATCTTTTCGCACGCTCCCGATTTTTCGATTGTTTTTCACTGAACGCGGTTACATTCTTCTTTATGATAGGATGCAACCGACCTGAAATGCATGGTATGAAACTCTTTGTATTTCCAAATAGGAAATCTTGTTTTCTTTTAGGAAATACTTTGGTTTCATTATACGGTTTCCTTCTGGTTATTTCAACACCTATATGATCGAATTCCTATTTTATTGACATTTCTCCAGTTGATTGTCACCTGACATTCGGAATTCCCCGAATACTTGGGGCTTCGATACCTCGGGAATTGAATGTATGCTAAAAAATAACCCGCCAAAAGCATTTCGGCGGGGTAAATCAGTTCAACTCACAGTCAAATAACCCGCCGAAACCACCTTGGCGGGGAAAAACGTCCACAAACAGCACGAGATTCCCCGCCAACCCCATTTTGGCGGGGAATTCCGCTATCAAACGCGAACGCAAAGTCAGCCAAAAGTGTTCGTCCTGCTCAATTCGGCCAACAGATTCTTTTTCGTTTCCAGCACCTTCGCGATCGTCTTCTCGAGCTCGAAACGGTACTTCGGCGTGCTGACGCTGAATGCGCCATAGATTTTGTTGTTGACCACGAGTGCCGCCCCGATGCAGATGACATCCAAGTCGTTCTCTTCGTCATCGGTCGCAAAACCCGTCATCTTAACGTTTCTGACTTCCTCTTTCAGAACATCCCGATCGGTTATCGTGTTCGGCGTGTCCGCAACCAGTTCGACCCGATCCAGATAGGCCGCTAACTCCTCATCGCTGAATGCGGCCAGCATCGCCTTGCCCATCGCGGAACTGTAGAGATGGTTGGTGTTGCCGATCCGGGAATTGATGTTGGCGATCGCTTTTTGGGTCTCCAACTTGTTGACGTAGAGGACCTCATCCTTATCCAGAATGCCCAAATGGACCGTTTCATCCAGCCCGGCCTGCAGGTTCCGCAGGTACGGATCGGTGATTTTGATGATATCCAGATTCGCCAGCCGATTGTTCGCATAGCGGATCAGCGCGCTGCCCAAGGTAAAGCGCTTCGTCTGCTCGTCCTTTTCGACATACCCGATCAAAAGCAGCGTGTCCAGAATCTTCAGTGCCGTCGGGCTGGACAGACCCGTGTTCGCTGCGATGGCCGCCAGACTCTGGGCTTCTCTGCTGTTCGATAAATGATCGATGATTTTAGCGGCTTTCAGCAGGACCGTTCCGTAAGGTTTTTTCTCTTCTACCATTTTCTGACACCCCTCAACTGTTTCCTACTCAGAAATAGTTTACCCCAAAACGAGCATTCCGTACAGAAGCATTTCCAAATAAGCAACGCAAAAAAAAGACGCCCTGTAACAAAAGAGCGCCTTCCTGTGTTGATCAGTTGTTCGGTATCTCGTCCAGTTCTTCCACAAGCATGACTTGCCAGCCTTCGCCGTCGACCCATTTGAGTTGGACGCGCGCGATCGTCTCTTTCTGTGTATCCGAGACTGTGGCGGTGACTTGCTGAGCGCCGGCATTGCCGATCCACCATTCGATCATGTTATCGGCGCTGATGCCGGTCGCGGCGGCCACCGCTTGCTTGATTTCATTGCGATCGGCGGATCCGTCGCTGAAATCGGTAGTGGTGTGCTCGCCGGTTTGGGTCGTGCCGGTCGGTTCCCAGTCGCCGGTATAGGCCTTTGTCACGTTCTCATCAGTTGACGGCACTTCTTCCGTTTCCGTCTCGGTGTCTTTTTCCTCTTTTTTTTCTTTTTCCGAAGATTCTTCGGCTGAAGAAGATTTTTTGCTGGAATCATCCGATTCGGTGATGATCATGTTTTGTGAATTTGTTTGATTATCTGCTGCTACGGATGGTTCTTCGTCATTCCCGTAAAAAATGTTGTAGAGCAGCACAAGCCCCAAAAATGCGGCGGCGATGACGCCCAAAACAACAAGCAGGTTATTGCGTTTATGATTTCCGTGTAATTCTTGTCTGGTTGGTTTTTGATTGTTCTCTGACATGCGGTTGCCTCCTTCTGAATGATACAAGTTTATCATGTTTGCGATACGGCAACGTTAAATCCAGTTTACAACTCTGTGTCACAAAAAACGATCACCCGCATGCCCACATCAGGCAGACACTATTTGGCCGGACTATTTTTTTCCCTCGAGGCCTTTATCCTGGCCATGAGTCCGAAGAGACTGTCCACGATGAAGATCGCCAGCGCGATGGCGCCCGATATCTGCAGCGTCAGAACCAGATGCTGCTGCGCCACCGCATACTCTTTGTTGATGAAGGAATAGACCGATTGATAAACGCCTGCTCCGGGAACCAAGGTGATGAAGGCCGGGATGAAATAGATCGTCACCGGCGTCTTCAGAAAACGTGCGAACAGGTGCGCAATCCAAGCGATGAACAGGCTGGCCAGAAAGGTGGCTCCGACGATGTCCAGGAACAACAGCCCGACATGGTAGACTCCCCAGCCTAACCCCCCTGCCAGGGCGCCGTAACGCAATGTCCGTTTCGGCGCTTCCAAAGTGACGGCGATAAAGAAGACGGCCACGAAAGCAACGGCCATTTCCAGGACGATAGTGATTAAAGTCACCGGATCACCTCCCCGCCGACGACCAGCCCGGCACCGATGCCGATCGCAATGAATACCGCAATCACGAAGGCTTCCAATATTTTGGCTGCTCCCGACATATAATCCCCGCGGAAGGTGTCACGGATGCCGTTCGTCAATACGGTACCCGGCAATAAGGGCATGATGGCACTGATGATGATCGTATCCGGTTGTATCGGAAAGGTCAATAGCTCGGACAAAACGGCCGTCAACACAGCGATCACAAAACTGGAGACCAGATTTTGGATGAACGGGCGGATTTTCCATTTGACTGCGGTGTGCAGAACCAACGAAACCGCAGTGCTGACTGGGAGCATCGCCAAAAAGTCATAAAAGGTGCCGCCCATCAAAAAAATGAACAGCTGGATGAATCCGATCAGCGCGAAGCTCTTTTGGCGCCCGCTGTATTGGATTTCGTCGATGTTCTGCAGCGCATCGTAGGCCTCCTGGATGGTCAATTTGTCTTCAACGAAATTCCGCGAAACGGCATTGACGCGGGACACCCTGTTCAGATTCGTCGTGCGTTCCGTGATCCGTTTGACGACCGTGATCGCATGCATATTCGGATTGTCGAGCGTGGCCACTAGCCCGGTGGTCAAGGCCAGTGCATCGGTCATCTGCAGCCCGGTCTTGTTCAGGATGCGCGTCACTGTTTCCTCGACACGGTAGGTTTCCGCATTGCTTTCCAGCATGATCTTCCCGGCCAGGACCGCCGTATCCATGTATAATTCAAAATCCATTTCCGGATTAGGTGTAACCGACATCAAAATCCCCCTTTCTTTTCAAAACA
Source organism: uncultured Trichococcus sp. (assembly GCF_963663645.1). Lineage (NCBI taxonomy): Bacteria > Bacillati > Bacillota > Bacilli > Lactobacillales > Carnobacteriaceae > Trichococcus > uncultured Trichococcus sp. The sequence continues at coordinate 184,107 of NZ_OY760499.1, read as the reverse complement.
GTATTGGCTCAGGTGCAGCCTGCATGCCGCCGGTACTCTTTAATGGCGGCAAAACTCACATTTCCAGCAGTTGCATCAATTCTTCCTTCGTCAGGGAGGTGACCGATTGGCCGCCTGCCTGGATGACGGAATCGATCATTTCGCGCTTCTGTTCCTGCAATTCATTGATCCGTTCCTCGATCGTGCCGGTCGCGATCATGCGGATGACCTGCACGACCTTTTTCTGGCCGAAACGGTGCACGCGGTCGGTTGCCTGGCTTTCGACGGCCGGGTTCCACCAGGAGTCATAGAGGATGACGGTATCCCCGCCCGTCAAATTCAACCCGGTCCCGCCGGCCTTCAGCGAAATCAGGAATAGATCCTTCTCGCCTTCGTTGAAACGGGTCGTCAGGGTCAGCCGGTCCTGATTCGGTGTCTGCCCATCGAGATAGAAATAGGCTTCCCCCGTTTCATCCAGTTTTTTGCGGATGATCGCCAGCATTTGCGTGAACTGGGAGAACAGGACGACGCGTCTGCCGTTCTCTTTGGCCTCCGCCAAATATTCCATCAGCCTGTCCAATTTCCCGGAACCGCCGTTGTAATCGGCCATGACCAACGCTGGATCGCAACAGATCTGGCGCAAGCGGGTCAGGCCTGCCAGGACTTTGATCCGGTTCTCGTTCAGCGTATCTGCGTCCAGCATCACTTTTGTTTCCTGGCGCATCAACTGCAGCTGCGACAAATAGACGGTCTTCTGTTTTTCCGTCATTTCGACGTAGGAGATCGATTCGATCTTCGGCGGCAGATCCTTCAGCACATCCGCCTTCAGCCTGCGCAGGATGAACGGTTTGACTTTTTTGGCGATCTGCGCCGGCTCCATTTTCTTGAAATCCGTTCTCGTTCCGAAAAGACCGGGCTGCGCGATGCTGAAAATGGTGTACAATTCGGACAAGGCATTTTCGATCGGCGTTCCGCTCAAAGCGATTTTGTTGTTGGCAGTGAGCGAGGAAGCGGCTTTGGTCGTCTTCGCTGTGGCGTTCTTGACGCTCTGGGCTTCATCCAGAATGACGGTCCGGAAAGCCAGCCCTTCATAGAGATCCTCATCGCGCTGCAGCAGCGGATAGGAGGTGATCCAGACCGGAATGTTTTCGGCGATTGCGGCTGCTACGCTGTCATTCCTTTCACTCTTCGTGCCGGTGATGAGCTGCGTTTGGATGCCGGGCGCGAACTGTTTGAATTCCTTTTGCCAATTGTAGAGCACGCTGGAAGGACAGATGACCAAATAAGGTTTGCCATCGCCGTCCCCGAGCGATCCGGCGATAAAACTGATGACCTGCAGCGTTTTGCCGAGACCCATGTCGTCCGCAAGGATCCCGCCGAATCCGTAATGATCTAGCCCTTTCAGCCATTTGTAGCCTGTTTCCTGGTAAGGGCGCAAAGTCGCGGTCAAATCCTCAGGCAGGTCGAAGTCGATCTTTTCGGGCTTCTCCATCCGATTGATGAGCGTCATGAAATCCTCATCCTGGTGGACGATCCCCGCCTCGGTATCGACCCCGAACGCTTTATAGAGCGGCAAGGACATCTCCGCTTTTAGGTCCTTCAAAGGCACATCCAGCTGCACGACCGCATTGGTCAGTTCCTTGATTTCTTTCTGGCGCAGGTTAACAATTTTCCCGTTTGATAGGCGATGATAGTTTTTGTTCTGCGCAATCTGCCTGACCATCTGTTTCAGGTCATCCATATTGATTTCATCGGTACTGAAGGTCACGTCCAAAAGCCGCGACTGGTTGTTGACCTCGATGGCGACTTTCGGCGGCCTGACCGGTTGGTATAGCAGGTTCTCGACAGCCGCTGTCGTGAATATTTCGCAGTGCGGAGCGAGCTTCTCAAGACCTTCGTAAAGGAACGACATGACAGCATCCAATTCTTCCAAATAGAACTTTTCCTTAAAATAGAGTGCGCCAGTACCTGCATCGATGAGTTTCTGGACCAACACCTTTTCAGCGATGCTATCCCTGACCACCGTGTCGGGCGACAGCACCTGTTGCGCTTGTATTTCTTTGGTGACGTCAATTTTGGTCTCGCCATAACAGAAAAACAACTCCATGGTCAAACGGTCTGGTGCCCAATTCAGATAGAGTTCAGTACGCAAGGGATACTGTCGGTAAGTTTCCCGAACGGTATCCGCCACAGTTATGGCCGAAATTTTCTGCAAAGCCGGAACAGCGATCGCCAAGAAATCCCCCGCTGCTTCCGGCGGGATGTGCAGCCCCCCATGCCCGGACTCCGAAATCGCCCGATAAAGGCTAAGCAAACGCTCTTTCATTGTTTCGCTCAGGAAGTAAAAGCGCTCGTCCACCATCAGTATGTCCGCTTTATCGAAAAGTATACTCTTCGCTGCCAGTTGCACCGTTTCTTCGAATAAGAGTCCGCCATCCGGCAATTCACTCAACGCAAAACTTATAGGCAGCTCGTCAGGATAGTATACTAGTTGTTCCGGTAATAAGCGCTGGCCCCAAGTTTGGTAAGGATTTGTCTTGATGTAGACGAGCGGACAACTCGACAACTTCCCCAACAATTCCTTCACCATGCTCGCAGGCACTGTAATTTCTTTGCGGTCCTCGCTCGAGCGGGAATCGCGTCCGGAAGCGGCCGCGGAATCGATAATTTGTTTCAAAAAAAGAAAGACCGTGCGATCTTCCGCTGATAATTCGTGTTCAACCGGCGAAAAAGTGAATTTTTTCCCGAACGGAAGCTCCAAGCCACCCAAAATATACTTGATGACATAGTCGCAATCCTTCACCATGTACAGCTGTCCGGACCCCACTCTCATCTTCAAGCTGAAATGCTGTCCATATCGCAACTCGGTCATGATCAGCGTATATTCCACTTGGATCGGGGTCCGCTGTATCAAATCGTTTTCCTGGAGCAACTCGAACTGGAGTACATCCAGCAAACGTTTCGTCTGTTCAAAATCGTACCGCTGTCCGGACGCAATGCTCATTCTGTTGCTTTGTTCCGCTTGGTTCCCCAAGGCAGACTGTTCCTGCTCAGGGGGAGATGCTTCATCGTGAATCGCCATCAGGAATGCTACCAAATGTTTGCAAAGTCCGTCGTAGTTTTCGAAGGCCGGACAAGTGCAATAATAATCTTCCACTTCCCTGAATTCATCCAAATAAACTTCGACTTCATATTTTTTCGTCCCTTTGACGTCAGCTTTGAAGTATCTGCCGTCAGAGTCCACGTGGAATTTCCGCAATGTACCGCTTTCGTACAAGCGTTTCCCTTTACTGTAGGTAACATCGCTGTATGTCATATCATAAATATCCTGTATATCAAATTCCACTTCGTACATATCAAGACCCACATCCTCACATATAGTCTCTGCTATTTTACCATAGAGCAGGGTGCAGCATGCCACTAAATTGGCGCCGGCTTTGTCGGAAAAGCTCCGGATGGATCAAGGGATGATGGATAAGCTTGAAGAATTCATCATTTTCCGCTTGGATTCTTCGAAGTTGATGGATAACTCCGAAGAATCCATCATTCGGATCCCAGCATGCATCACCCCCATCACCTGACGCGAATAAAATCCCGAAAAAAGATGTCACTTTGTGTTGACAACGCCACCAATGTGACATACTATATACTCATTAGCACATCACATTAAGAATTGAGGTGGAAAAATGGAACTCACCGATAGGCAAAAACAGATCATCGAAATCGTCAAAAAACAGCAGCCGATTTCCGGTGAAAAGATTGCCTCCATACTGGGATTTGCGCGCGCGACACTGCGCCCCGACTTTTCGCTGCTGACGATGAGCGCCATCCTTCAGGCCAAACCGAAAGTCGGTTATCTGATCAACGAGGAGCACACCAACTCCGTGCTGGTCGAACAGATCGCCAAACAAAAAGTCGAAAAGGTGATGGCCATCTCGGTCAACCTCACCAAAGAAACGAGCATCCAGGATGCCATCATCCAGCTTTTCCTGGAGGATTGCGGTTCCCTTTACGTCACCGACAACCGGGAAATACTGGGAATCGTTTCCCGCAAGGATCTGCTCAAGAGCGCATTGGGCGACTCCGATCTGAACGCCATCCCGATCGGAATGGTGATGACGAAGATGCCGAATCTGTATACCGTCTTCAGCGACACGCTCGTTGTCGATGCCACGAAGCTGCTCGTCACCCATCGCGTCGACAGTTTGCCGGTGCTTTCCCGCTCCGTGTATGAAGAGACCGGCAAAAAAGAGGTCATCGGAAAATTTTCGAAATCGACCGCCAGCAGATTGTTGCTTGATATATTCAACAAAGACCTTTAGGAGGATAGTGTGCAAATGGACCTTTACGCGATTTACTTAGTTTCCGATTCCGTCGGCGAAACAGCCGATGTAGTGATCCGTTCCGCCCTCTACCAATTCGAGACGGAAAATTACCAATTGAAGAAATATTCCTATGTGCAGACGACCGAGGAGATCGACGACATCTGCGTAAAAGCGGCCGAAGATGAGAAGGCGATGATCTTCTACACTTTCGTGAAAAAGGAAATGGCCGATTACATGAAGGAGCGGATCGAACAAGCCAATCTGATCGGGGTCGACATCTACAGCCCAATCCTGACCGGTTTGGGGCAACTGTTCCAACTTCCGGCCAAGGAGAAACCGGGCATGAACCGCCAGCTCAACGAGGACTATTTCAACCGCGTCGAGGCCATCGAGTTTTCCGTCAAATACGACGACGGACGCGATCCGCGCGGCATTGAAAAGGCGGATATCGTGCTGGTTGGCGTGTCCCGCACATCCAAGACGCCGCTGTCGATCTATCTGGCGAACAAGAACGTGAAAGTCGCGAACATCCCGCTCTTTCCGGAATCGAAGCCGCCGAAAGAAATCTTCACGATTGCGCCGGAGCGGATCATCGGCCTGGTTAATTCACCGAAAAAGCTCAATGAAGTCCGCAAAGAGCGCCTGAAAACGTTGGGACTGCCGCCCTCTGCCAGCTACGCCGGCATGGAACGCATCCTCGAGGAACTCGAATACGCAGACAAGATCATGAAACAGATCGGCTGCGAAATCGTGGATGTTTCGAATAAAGCGATCGAAGAAACCGCAGACCACATCCTTCACTACATGGATGTCATGAATATCAGCCGCAAGCAACTATAGACCACTCACAAGGAGGAAAAGCATATGACGAAGCAATGGGTTTACCGTTTTTCAGAAGGAAAGAAAGAACAGAAGATGTTATTGGGAGGCAAAGGCGCAAACCTCGCCGAGATGACCAATCTCGGCCTGCCCATCCCTCCAGGATTCACGATCACAACGGAATCCTGCATCCATTATTTCGATGAAGGCCGGACGCTTTGGGCTGCGATCCAACAGCAGATCGATTCCGCCCTTATCGACCTGGAAAACGCGGTCGGGAAATCTTTCCAAGACCCTGCCAACCCGTTGCTGGTGTCGGTCCGTTCCGGTGCCGCCTTCTCGATGCCCGGCATGATGGACACGATCCTGAATTTGGGGTTGAATGATGCCTCCGTCGCCGGCCTGGCTGAACAGACGCAGAATCCGACTTTCGCTTTCGACAGCTATCGCCGTTTCATCCAGATGTTCGCCGATGTCGTGAAGTCCGTTCCGCGCATCCATTTCGAATCGATTCTGGATACAGTCAAAAATGAGAACGGTTACCAGTTCGACAACCAATTGACTCTGGAAGATCTGACCGATCTGGTCGCTCAGTACAAGGCCGTCTACCAACGCGAAACCGGCGAAACTTTCCCGCAGGAACCGCTGGACCAATTGCATCAAGCCGTCCAAGCCGTCTTCTCTTCATGGAACAATGAAAGGGCTATCCTTTACCGCGAAATCCACAACATTTCGCATAACCTCGGCACAGCCGTCACTGTTCAAAGCATGGTGTTCGGGAACCGTGGCAACGATTCGGGCACCGGCGTGGCCTTCACGCGCAACCCGGCGACCGGCGAGAAGAAGCTGTTCGGCGAATTCCTGATGAATGCGCAAGGCGAGGATGTCGTAGCCGGCATCCGCACCCCATTGGATATCGATACGCTGGAGGAAGTGATGCCCGCCGTCTACAACGAATTCAAGGCCATCGCCGAAAAACTGGAGGACCACTACGCCGATATGCAAGACATCGAGTTCACGATCGAAAAGGGCAAACTGTACTTGCTGCAGACTCGCAACGGGAAACGCACGGCAGCCGCAGCCGTCGCAGTGGCTATCGATTTGGCCGACGAAGGACTGATTACGAAAGAAGAAGCCGTGATGCGCATCGAAACCGGCCAGTTGGACAAATTGCTCCACCCTACTTTCGACACAAAAGCTTTGGATGAAGCGACCTTGTTGGCGACCGGGCTCGGCGCTTCGCCTGGAGCGGCATCCGGTCATATCTACTTCTCCACAGCCGATGCCGAAACGGCCCAAAAGGACGGCCTGCCGGTCATCCTGGTCCGCCGCGAAACATCGCCTGAGGATTTGGCCGGCATGATGAGCTCGGAAGGCATCCTGACGGCGCGCGGCGGCATGACATCGCACGCGGCAGTCGTCGCCCGCGGTTTGGGCAAATGCTGTGTGGCCGGCTGTACGGCAGCCGTCATCGACGAAGAAAACAAAACCGTCGTCATCGATGACGTGACGCTACACCAAGGCGACCTGCTTTCGCTTGACGGCGCCACCGGCAGAGTCTACGCCGGCAACATCGCAAAGCAAAACGCGACTTTGGGCGGTAAATTCAGCACCTTCATGGAATGGGTCAACGAAATGAAAGTGCTGCAAGTCAAAGCCAATGCGGACTCCCCGACCGATGTCAGACAGGCCTTGTCCCTGGGCGCGGAAGGTGTTGGCCTGTGCCGGACCGAGCATATGTTCTTCCATAAGGACCGGATTCCGACTGTCCGCAAAATGATTCTTTCCCGCACGTTGGACGAACGCAAAAAATACTTGGCAGAATTGTTGGGAATGCAGCGCCAGGATTTCCAGGAAATGTTCGTTTTGCTGCAGGATCGCCCGATGACCGTCCGCTTACTGGACCCGCCATTGCATGAATTCCTGCCTACTGCTCATGCGGATAAAGTTGCCTTGGCCGAATCGATGGGAACCAGTTTGGCTGGTTTGGAAGCGCACATCGACTCCTTGCATGAAGTCAATCCGATGCTCGGTCACCGTGGATGCCGCCTGGCCGTCACTTACCCGGAAATCTACCGGATGCAGGCGCGCGCCATCATCGAAGGCGCCATCATTGCGGCCGAAGAAACCGGCAGCACGATCACGCCGGAAATCATGATCCCGTTGGTCTGCGACGCCGACGAACTGCGTTACGTCAAAGCGGAAATCGTTGCGGAGATTGAGGAAGTCTTCGCTGAGAAGGCTGTAACCATCCCTTACCTGATCGGAACGATGATCGAAATCCCGCGCGCGGCCGTCACTTCCGACGAAATCGCGATGGAAGCCGACTTCTTCAGCTTCGGCACGAACGACATGACGCAGATGGGCTTCGGCTTCTCCCGCGACGACGCCGGCAAGTTCCTGCAGGAATACGAAGACAAAGGCTTGCTGAAGCCGAATCCGTTCCACTCATTGGACGTCAAAGGCATCGGCAAACTGGTCAAATTGTCCGCCAAACTGGGACGCGAAACCAACCCTGGCTTAGTACTGGGCGTCTGCGGCGAACACGGCGGCGATCCGGAATCCATCGCCTTCTTCTCAAGCGTTGGCTTGGATTACGTTTCCTGCTCGCCATACCGCGTGCCGATCGCTCGCTTGGCTTCCGCGCAGGTCGCGATCAAGGAAAACAGAGCGAAAATGTCTGTTCAGAAAGATGCCATGTTGAGCGGCATTTAAGCAAAAAGACCCGGATCGATGACATTGATGATCCGGGCCTTTTTTTGAATGTCATGATGCGAGCGCACTCTGGTTGTCCGATTCTTTTCGGTTATCGGACAACCTGCTTTGCGAGCGTGTCCCAGTTGTCCGATTCTTTTCGGTTATCGGACAATCTGCTTTGCGAGCGTGTCCCGGTTGTCCGATTCTTCTTGGTTATCGGACAATCTGCTTTGCGAGCGTGTCCCGGTTGTCCGATTCTTCTTGGTTATCGGACAACCTCAGCCAGGAACCCACATGGAGCCTTCCGGAGCCGTTATCTTTCTTCTTATTGGTTATTATTCTTATATTGTCCGGATTCTATTGTCAACAAGGCGAAAATGTGGCAGTATATAAGCATCTTCCGCCTTGGGAAAAGGCCGGAAATGAAAAGTCAGCAAACAACCAATCAAAATAACGGAGGAATAACAATCATGATGGAATTACCGAATTGCCCGAAATGCGGCTCCCCTTACACTTACGAAGACGGCACGATGCTGGTCTGCCCCGAGTGCGCGCACGAATGGAGCGCGGATGCTGCTGAAGAAACAAACGAAGAGCAATTGATCGTCAAAGATGCGAACGGCAACCTGCTGCAGGATGGCGACACCGTGACGGTCATCAAAGATCTGAAAGTCAAAGGCAGCTCGAGCGCCTTGAAAGTCGGCACAAAAGTCAAAGGCATCCGTTTGGTTGAAGGCGACCACAACATCGACTGCAAAATCGACGGTTTCGGCGCTATGAAGCTGAAATCCGAGTTCGTCAAAAAAGCATAACACCGGCAATAAGAAAAGCTGAACGGGTTCGTTCAGCCCTGAAAGAAATTTAGGAAATCTGTCCGACTGAGCATCGAAGAGCGCAATAGGACAGATTTATCTAATTTCCGAAGGGCTAACCCGTGAAGCTGGACATTATTTTAGATGCATGAAACATGTTGCAAACTTGTGAAACACCTACAGTGATGCACTCCTGAGTTGAAAAAAATTTATAAATTCCTATATGTGAACGAAAAAACTGACGAGGCACCCTTTCGTGGGAGCCTCGCCAGTTTTTTATATTTTTTCGCAATTCGGGTGATACGTTACCATTCTATCCGGCCTCACTGCCCTTCATCAGTACGATGGCTGTCAACCCTGACAGCTAGGAGATATGCGTCGGATCACCGTTCCTTTCCGTTTTGACTTGTTTTGAGAAAGTAGTATGATCATCACCCCCGTTTGATGCTTACATTCATGATGATAAGCCCCGTTGATTCCGTTCAGGACCAACAAAAAAACACATGCGAAAGCACGTGCTCTGTCGGGCATAAGAATGAATGGGAAGATTGTTGCACAACAGATCCGCACTGACCTTGAGAAGCGCGCATTTGCAAATTCAACAAGTCCATCCGACTCACCCCTTCGTTTTCGATTGAAAAGTATCTTGCCCTTGCCTATCATCTTACCCTTATTATACAGGGATAATCCCCGCGGCTCAATTAATTTACCCATTTCTTACACAAATAAAACATTCCCCTTTTGCCTGACGAATCGCCGATTTTGTAAGGGCTATCCTTTGACATTTCCCGGCGGCTTGCATACAGTTAAAGCAAAGCCACTCGCGTAAATAACAGCACTATTTGTTGCACAGAAACAAGGGGGTACCGATAATGACCACGATCATGATCACCGGCGCAAGCGGTAATATAGGAAGAGTTTTGGTTGACCACCTGAAGAAGAGCTACGAACTGACTTTGGTTGATGTCCATTTCCACGACGTCGAGTCGGCGCTTTTGGAGGGCACCATCGTCAAGGAATTGGACCTGACAGTCGTCGGCAACTGGGATGGCCTGCTCGAAGGGATCGATTACGTCATCCATCTGGCTGGGAACCCCTCGCCTGATGCCGTTTTCGACGATGCGCTGATCGGGTTGAACTACAAGATGCCCTACTACCTGTTCAAGGAATCCTCCAAGTACGAGAACTTCGTCAAGCGCATCATCTTCGCCAGCTCCATCCATGCCGTCAGCGCCTACCCGAAAAATGTCCAGGTTCCGGTCGACGCCCCTGTCCGCCCGGGCGACCTTTACGGCGTCTCGAAAGTCTATCTGGAAGGCTTGGCCAGCCATTTCGCCTTTACCGAAGGCCAAGAATCGATCGGCATCCGCATCGGCAACTTCAACGAGAATATCGATGACCCGATCGTCGACGAAGCGGGGCTGGCCGAATACCTGTCGCCACGGGATTTGTGCCATTTGGTCGACTGCGCCCTGAATGCTAAGCTGGTCGAGCCGTATCTGCTGGTGAATGGGCTGTCGGACAATCGCTTTCCGCGCCTGGACATTTCGCAGGCACGCACCGCCATCGGTTATCGGCCACTAGACGACGCCTTTGTGCTGAAGGGCTATTTCAAGGATGATAACGGCGATCCTGTAGAATTGTCCAAAGAAGAGCATTGAACCGATCATTTGGGAATACTTTTCCGTTTTCGTGAGATTTCTCCCACATCCGCCACCAAAGGCTATTGAAGAGCCGGAAACGAACTGATAAGATGTTCAGTGGAGACAATACATATGTCAGATAGACGGAAGGATGTACACTAAATGGCAAAAAAGAACAAAGGCAACCAGATCCAACGCAAGAATGTGACCCCAAAAGTACCGGAACTGCATAAAAATAATACTGGCGCGGCGACCAAGAAAAATCTGCCGGTCGACGAAGATCCGAAATTGCAGAATTCTTTTAATTACACGATGTACGGGATGCTGATAGGCGCTTCAATCGGCTACTTCGCGGGCAACCTGACGATCGGCTTCGGTATCGGAATGCTGGCTGGCGGCGTGGTTGATTCCTACCTGAATTCCAAAAAGAAAAAGAAACGCGAAGCCATTCTGAAAGCACAGGCCGAAAAAGAACCGAAATAGGTCCTTTTGCACAAACGCGGGGCCCGGCAGCAGTTTTTCTGGAAGTGCTTTTGTGCAGCGTGCACCTTGCATAACCAAGCCAACTGTAGTAAAGTTAGCTGTAACTAAATAGACCGTTTCACAAAGGGGGGCCGCTAGCGGCTGAGATTGAATACACATTCTGACCCTTCGAACCTGTTCGTTAGCACGAGCGTAGGGATTGTGATTGAGAATTGAAATTCATTCTCCTCCTTTGTTGATGGTGTGTTATGCCCAAAAAGGAGGAGTTTTTTTATGTCAAAAAATCTGAATATCTGGATCGAAGGAACCATCATCGCCGCCTTGGCGACCGTGTTGTCCTTGGTCCCTTTCAATATCGGCCCGAGTTTTTCCGTGACGGTGGGAGCGCCGGTCATGATGCTTTACTGCCTGCGCCGCGGCCTGGTTCCTGGGTTCTTCGCAAGTTTTCTGTGGGGTGTGCTGCACATCCTGATCGGGACGGCCTACATCCTGACTCCGCTGCAAGGATTCATCGAGTACTTCATCGCCTTCGGTTTCACCGGATTGGCAGGCCTGTACACTCCGAAAGTTCAACAAGCGATCGCGGACCAAAACAAAAAGGCGTTGGTGTGGCAAGTCATTATGGGCACCATCGTCGGCACAGTCGGCCGCTATTTCTGGCACACGATCGCCGGCTACTATTTCTGGGGATCCTATGCCCCTGAAGGCTGGAGCGCATGGCTCTACTCCATCGTCATGAACGGCGTCAGCGCCTTGGCTACCGGCGCATTCACCATTATGGTCCTGGCGGTCATCGCGAAGACGAATCCGCAATTGTTCGTACCGAAAAAATCGGTGCGCGGGTACTGATTTTGTGCCGATCCAACCGTTGTTCATGAGTTATGTCGGTTGTTTGCGTCGGTGTTAAGCCAGAACAGCCGACATTGCGGCATTCTGTCGGCTATTTGCGTCGGCGTTCGAACAGAATGGCCGACACTTCTGGGAGATGTCGGCTGTTTGCGTCGGCGTTCGACCCTAACAGTCGACACTTCGGCATTCTGTCGGTTGTTTGCATCCACGTTCGCCCAGAACAGCCGACAAACCAAGGCTTCATCGCCTAATGTTGACCGGTCACCCGGTCATGAAACACCCCATATGCAATTACTGAAAAACTGAGGCGTGCTCCAAATCGGAGCACGCCTCAGTTTTTTGATTCTATTCGACTAATCCGGACTGTCGCTCCAACGTGAATCCCTTCCCGGCGACCTCATGGACCTGTCCGATGATCACGAAAGCGAATGGATCGATGTCGTTGACCAAGGCATTGATGGCGGACAGTTTACGCTGCTCCACTACGCAAAGCACCGCTTGTTGTTGCACCCCTTCAAAAGCCGTTTCGATGTTCACCAGCGTCAGCCCCACATCCTGCACATACAGCAACGCCTGTTTGATTTCCTCAAACTTTTTGGAAATGATGAAAAGCTGCATCTTGTTTGTTCCGGTGACCATGACTTTGTTTATGACGATGGACGTCAGGAACACCATGATGAGCCCGTAAAGGATCTGTTCCATGCTGGAAAAGAACGCCTGGATCAACAGGAAGATGACGTCGAACGCATACATCCCCACCGCAACCGGAATGCGGAAGTGCTTGTTCAAGAGCAAAGGCGGAATATCCATTCCTCCCGTGGAAGCGCCGACCTTGAACACCAGCCCAACTCCCAATCCACAGAGGATACCCGCGTAGATTGCCGAAAGCAAGATGTCATCGGTCATGTCTTGCAAAGCAGGTACTGTCCGGAAAAAAGTCAAAAAAGTCGGAAAAATGATCGTACTCAGGATCGTCGTCAACGCGAACTTCCTGCCCAGCAAGGCCGCTCCGAGGAAAAACATGAAGCCGTTGAAGATCAGCACGACCAAGGAAATATTCAAGCCGAAAAAATGATTCAAAATAATGGCAAGACCCGTCGTTCCCCCGGCAATCAGATTCTTCGGCAATATGAATGCCGCAATCGCGAAGGCAACAATGATATTCCCGGCAACAACCGCAGCAATTGGTTTTAAAGTATGAAATAGCTTCAAATATGTCACTCCTTTTTCTGATATTTAAAGTGTTTGAATACCTTTCAGCAAACAGATATCCACGCCATTATAACAGATATATGGCGGATGGAAAGAGCAGTATCAAACTTTTGAATCAAAGACGGACTGACAGCTATACAAAAAAATATCAAATCATCAATAGGATATTTTCATTTTCATACAAATAAAATATCTTATTTTGTCCACAATATATTTTATTTGTTGTAGTATAATAATGACGGCAAGTGGCATGCTGTTAAATATTATATATTGGAGGTAATAAGATTATGGCAAAAAAGATCAAAGGTGAAGATGGTAAGGTATATGTTGAAAAGAAACCATTTTACAAAAAATGGTGGGTCTGGTTCGTCGCAGTGCTGGTTCTAGGAATTGGATCACTGGGGGGAGAAGACGCGACGGAGGATAACGCAGATGCAGAAGTTGTTAGTGAAAGTGTCTCTTCGGAAAGTATGGCAGAGTCATCCGAAACCGGAGAAGAAATTGCGGAAAATCCTATCGAAGATGAGCCGGTAAAGGTAGACATTCCGGAAGACACTGCGGTCCCAACCGAATATAAATCAGCTCTAAATAAAGCAGATTCTTATGCTAATACGATGCATATGTCCAAAGCAGGCTTGTATGGTCAACTAACATCTGAATATGGAGAGCAATTTTCGCCTGAAGCTGCTCAATATGCCATTGATAATGTTCAAGCCGATTGGAATGCGAATGCATTAAAAAGTGCAGAAAGCTATTCCAAAACAATGCACATGTCCAAGGCCGGGATATATGATCAATTAACTTCAGAATATGGGGAACAATTTACTGCTGAAGAAGCCCAATACGCTATTGATAACATTATTGCCGATTGGAATGACAACGCATTGAAAACAGCACAGAGTTATCAAAAAACAATGAACATGTCCCCAGAAGGCATCAGAGATCAATTGATATCTGATTACGGTGAAAAGTTCACTCAAGAAGAAGCTGATTACGCTATCGCAAACCTAAACTGAACACAACAATAATCCCTGCCTTATCCATCAGGTAGTATGAACTACTATCAATTAGGCTCTAAAACACTGTTGAGGTTACGAGATTCAACATTTTATCAAACAGATAATCTGAGGAGGAAATCAAATTGGCAGAAACAAATGCAATATTAGCTTGGACTTTAGTTAGTGAATGTGCAATTCCAGGGGATGTGAATGACTTATTGGTTTCAGGTGAAGAGGCAGTAGCAGCATACAAAACAATCCGTGATAGTGCGATTTTTACAAATAAACGCTTAATTATAAGGGACGCCCAAGGTTTGTCCGGCAAAAAAATAGAAATCTATTCATTGCCATATTCATCCATAAACATGTGGTCGACAGAAAATGCCGGAACATTCGATCTGAATGCAGAAGTCGAATTGTGGACGCGCGCCGGGCATATCAAAGTCAACCTGAAAAAAGGAATCGATATCCGGAAATTTGATATGCTTATCGCGAATGCAATTTTGAAATAAATAAAAACAACATCCATCTTGATACTAAAAAATAGGATTCCCGACATCAATATGATGAAGGAAATCCTATTTTTGAATTATTATGCGGCCAAGAAGACTCGAACTTCCACGGGAGTAACTCCCACCAGCCCCTCAAGCTGGCGCGTCTGCCATTCCGCCATGACCGCAAAACCAACTATTTCATTATACTTTTTAAGTAGTTTCCTGTCAACGTCTGCTTATTGATTTTCTTTATATTAATAAGGCCTTGATTGTTTAAGAATATACGCAAATATGAAACATTGCAGTATACTAACACCATCAACATATATTAGAGAGGGACAATAATTGGCAAAAAGACATCCTTCAAACCCATTTATCTTACGAATATAATTGATGTTGAAATGGAAACGGCAGGATTCGGTTTTGATGATAGCGAGATTACCATCACCTATCTAATGAACGTCAAAAGAAAAGCACACACAGAAAGTTTCGAAATGCAGAAATTTGAATTTCGAAAAACAATCGATATCCTACCACTTTATAAATACTTGGTAACGTTGGCTTTGAATAACCACAAAGAAATTAATGTTGGGAGAAGATTATTAATTGAAGCATATACACTTTAATCTTACGTCTCGCCAGCTGTACAAAAAGCATCGACTATTCCCATACAACGGGTAACTCGATGCTTTTTTTCATATCCACTCAACTTTTGCACTCCGAAATATAAGATGGCTCATTGCTTCATCCAGGTCATCGAGTTCTTACCAAATATTCCAATTTAGCACCCACCTACTGGCCCACATACAAAATTTATCTTGAGCTGAACGCTATTCAGTAAGCCTCACATTACGCAAACCAGAGTCAGGATATGTTCCGGCAACGCTACTGGCAGCAACATCATATTCAAATGTACCAACGATCACACCTTTCTTGACTGTTTTTCCATCAATTTCTGTTTTTTCTTCGTAATAATTCTTAACTTTAAATGCAGCAAACCCGACAATCGTTAGCTCCTTCTTTCCTTCAACATCCATGCTATCGACTAATGGTATAAAGGCTATTTTGTTTTCTGTAAAGCTTTTACCGGACATAGCACCAGGCTCGGTATCTACTTTCTCACCGACAAAAATAGGTTGATCATAACCTTCTGTGACGAGATCCTGAAATAAAGCAGCTCCGCCTTTTTTGAAACTGCTGTTTACAAAACTGGTCAATGAGCCAAAATCCAATCCGCCAAAGTTTCCGTTAGCCCCGTCCCCTCCGCCTTCTTTCAATGTATATTCCTGTCCAATGTTGAAAATCTGTTGTACAACCCCTACAGGTATTACACCTGTGACACCATCCGCTGGACTAATGGACGCGGTCGCACTGGCCTTTACATTTGCGCTACTCAACCCTATGATTTGTGCAAATGTATAATTTACATTCTTAATTGCTGATACTTTTACACTATTAGCTTCAGGATCAATTATGGGAATAACATCTTCATATCCATTTGAATCAAAATAATTGTTTGCACTGCCTCTAGCAATGGTTTCAGCGATTACATCATCCCCACCAGTTAAATCGTACGCACCAGCTAAAGCCGCCGCATCTACTGCATTTTGCAGCTTCGCTTTTTCTACATATACGCTGCCTACATCAACAACAAAAGCCATAACGGCCAACAGTATCGCAAATATTCCGACAAAAAAAACTAATGCCTGTCCATGTTCTTCACTCTTTAATTTTCTTAATTTCTTCAGCATTGCCTTCCCTCCTTCGTAAAAGGATTTCTCTGTGAGCCATTTATCTTTCATTGATGTCTTTTGCCTATTTTCCGACAGAGATTGCATCACCAATCCGTAATTTCTCGCTCAATGTGTACGCATTACTCTCAATCACATATGTCGCTTTCCTAACAATCGGAGAAATTCTTCCTGGTTTCATCGCGGGCATAATATGGACGACCCTATCATTGGAATCCATAAAGATGACATCTATAGGGAATCTCATGAAAAAACAATGCACACTATTACATGGTTTTATGATCAGACCTGCCTCTTCAGGCAAATCCTTTTTCCCCATCAAGCCCACGAATCGGCTGATGAAGCTATCTGCGATCTTGGCATCCTCTAAAATGACCTCATTCGTCTCTCTCTTCACTAGTTTGCCCATATCACATCTTACCTTCCAGCACATTTTTTGCTTTTTCTTGTTGCTTGAGACTTTTTACTTCCGTTCTGTACACAAATGTATATCCCCCAGTTTCAAACGTATCCTGATCAAATATTTCCCTATGTGTAAGAACTTCCCCATCAATCATGAATATACCTGGAGCTTCCGCATTCAATAGTAGGTGAAATGGTTTGTAGCCTTTTGATAACGACTTATATCCTTCAACCCATTTCATCCCCTTGTTATTTTTCACCACGGCAAGGTTCAGATTATATTTGTATCGGGTTTCCATGATGCTTACATCAGCATTTTTATTATGTCCCCCAAAAGAAATGGATATTTTTGAGACATTCTTAGGCAACTGGAATTTCATCATAGAATCGGTGGAGTCTTTTTTGTTGTACTCTAAATATCCCAAGTTGCTCATTTTTTTCTTGACTAAGACGAAGTACAATAGACGGCCAATTGCAACAAACGCAACCATCAGCACAATAATCAGGATTATGATGCCCTGATTATTGTGGAATGCGTCTTTCAAGTTTATCATCAACATGTCCGTGCCGGATACGACAGAAACAGCGGCCCGCAGATCCGTTGTCACCACTGTCAAAGGATCCATAGCTGCTAAACTTAACTGAACGTTATGATCAGCCAAATTGATGCCATCGGACAGTTTCACTGCAACAACACCGTCCAGTATTTCACCTGATTCCAACAAAATTGGGGTTGATTGGACAGTTCCGATTGCAGGGTCGATTTCGACCGTTATCGTTTCACTCCTTCCGGAATAGTTTTCCAAATGAATCGGGACGCTGATTTCTCCTCCAGGTTTTCCAAGCAAATCAGTCTTAAGAATTGTACCGACTACTTCTCCCGAAGAGACGACCCTATAATCTCCCAAATCCTCTTCCAACTGGAACATGTCGCCTTTATAAACTCCTTGCACAACTAAAGACGCGGAAAATTCACCTTCTTGGTCAAATGGCATAACCGCTGAATAGATTCCATCTCCACCAACTAAGTCCCCGTTGGCTTCATCCGGACTGTCCGATAATGCCTGTATTTCTTGTCTCCCATCAGTATAGTTCTTCACCAAATTAAAGCTGGTGATTTCTATACCGTGTTGACTGTCTACCACATTCTCATGCATCTCGAGATATCCAGTGACCTTTTTACTTTCCGATAGCTTATAGGTAAGGGTGTCTTTTTCGTACTCATCCGTTCTCAAAGCAGGCAATTCTTGGACTTTAATATTGGTCAAGCTTTTCGTAACCAAAATATCCCCATCTTTTACGACCGTCTCCAAAGAATAAATCCCTTGTTGATCCACCTCATCATAAGTACCCACATAATAGCCATCTTTTGAGGCTAACTGGATACTGTTCGTTTCAGGTATGCCGTTCTTTGAGACCAGAACCTCAACTGTCATCTGCGGGGATAGTTCCCCCAACACAGCAACCGTCACATTAAGCGGTTCATTAACGGGATGTTGCATGTTTGTCTGCGGTTCCACCATCCAAGATTTGAAGAACAGATCCTTATCGCCGAATAGTTGCACGTTACCAGTTCCATTTACGATTAATTGCCATTCGCCGGTCAATTCCTTCTCATGTTGATTCAATGTGATGATGGAATAATTATCGTTTTTTTGCACCCCTAAATTTTGGGGTACCATTTGCCCATCTGACGATACGACAGACACATCCAACCCGGCATTTTCATTTGCCAAAACCATCGTCACTTGGGAAGTATAGGGATCAATGGAAAAGGGAATGGCTTGCTCTCCCTGGATGTCCAAGCTTTCGTTGAAGAATGTCTGACGATTCTTCAGCATACGAAGAACCTCAAAAAAATTGGTTGCAATTGCACTGGGACTTTCAATGAATTTCGCTTCACCACGGGAATCAGCTGCAATCCGTTGCAGAATGCTCTGATCGGAATTTCCGAATCCTAATGTATAAATCGGATAATCCTTTAATCCGATATTTGCCGTCGTTGCCCAAATACTTTCCATATAGCCTGATATGAAATCCGGATTATCTCTTTGAGCCGGGTCTGGATCGGGCACCCCATCTGTCAGAAAGATGATTACCTTTCGGACATCTTGCTCAGCAAAACTATCAAGTTGATACTCTGCGGCTTGTAAAGCTTTTAAATAATCCGTATCCCCCGACGCCGTTATCGCAGGGGCAAGTGTAGCTTTCAAATTTTCTTTGTTTTCCATGCTTGCCACCTGTTGCATGGGGATTGCTTCCACAGCATCAGTAGAAAACATGGCGACACCGAGATAGTCATCAGGGCTCAGCAGATCAATAAAGATTTCCGACGCTGTCTTTCTCAAGTTATTCGGGTCCGTTTCGGCCATACTCCCAGAGGTGTCAATCACCAGGGAAACAGCAATTTTTTCCGAAGTAGTTGTTTCTTCCGCACAGACATAGGGTATACTCAAAAAAAACAGGCTTACGAGTGTAACGATCAAGGATATTTTCTTTACGAACATGCTGAGCATCTCCTTTCTGCTGTTTTCATTTCAAAAAATTCTCCATGATACTGATGATGGATGGTCCAACAGCCACTATCAACATCGCAGGCAGTAGGCAGAGTGTCATGGGAATCGTCATTTTGACTGGAATTTTTGCAGCCTGTGTTTCTAACCGCTGGCGTTTTACGGTGCGGATTGTTTCCGACTGAATCCGAAGGACGTTCCCGATGTTTGAACCAAGTTCCTCAGCCTGAATGATCGAAGTGACAAATGTGGCCAAATCTTCAACCTGTGTGCGTTTAACCAAATCACGAAATGCTTCCGAGCGGTCACGCCCTTTATTCATCTCGTTCATAGTGAATAATAATTCATCACTCAACGGTCCTTTCAATTTGCTGGTTGTGCGATAAATGGACATATCAAAAGACAAGCCTGCTTCAACTGTTACATGCAGCAAGTCCAGAAAGTTAGGCAGACCATGCTGAATTTTTTGTCTGCGCTCCTCTGACTTTGATTTCAAGACCGAATAAGGAAATAAGAAACCCAGCAGCACAGCCACAAACAGGAACGTGGAATTGATTGGGCTTCCAAATCTTCTGGAAATGACGAAATTCATCAAAACCAACAAACTTGCCAGAAGAAATTGAATCGCAAGGATATTGTAGTATTTCATTTTATCCAATAACCCGGCACTGGCAAGCAAAGCATTGTACTTGTCACGAATGGATGAAGGGGCAAATTCCCCCAAGTGTATTACTATTTTTTCATACGCTGGATTGATGACCCGCTGCGTGAAAGGCTCATGCATCTCATCAGATAGAGCCTCCCGCGTATCGGTAATGATCTTCACATTATCCAAACGTTCTTTTACTAACGCTTTCGGCTCGAGAAATCGTTCGTAGATTACGTAGAGAACTCCCATGCTGGTGAGAAAAACAGAACCATAAACCAGAATTTCCATTTTTATCTCCCCTTTATACTTTTATGTTCACGATTTTGATCAACGCGAAAACGCCGATGACCATCAATACTGCTGCTACGATGCCCATTATCATTCCAATTGGATTTGTGATGAAAGCAAATGCTTGATCTGGACTCGCTTTATACGTCAATAACGCTAAGGCGAATGGCATGATGCCGACTACCCAAGCAGACATGCGGTTCTGCGCGGTAAGCGTTCTGATTTCCCCTCTTAATTTGACGCGCTCACGGATTGTTTCCGAAATGGTGTCCAAAATTTCCGCTAAATCGCCTCCGACGTTCATTTGGATCAGAAGGGTAGTGATGAACATATCCAGATCTTCATCATCTGTCCGTTTGGAAAAATCCACCAAAGCCTCTTCCATCGGCTTGCCATACGCATTTTCGCGCAAAACTTTTCCGAACTCATCAGCGATAGGTGCCTCCATTTCTTTCGTAATGACCGCCATCGCCTGCGGAAAACTGTAACCTGCCCGCAAGCCATTAGCAAGCAATCCTAAAGCTTGCGGCAGCTGCGCGTTCAACTTGCGCACTCTCTTCTTCCTGATTATTTCCAAAATTACTTCCGGAATTTTGTAACCCACAAAAAATCCGATGAACAAAAATAACAGGTTGCCAGTAATCAGATGGAGCAATACACCCGTTATCAAGCCAGCAGCAAGGGAAATTTTGACAAATTCGAGAGGTTTCATCTTGATGTAAGCTTGAAGCAATTTAGACTGTACATTCAAATAGTATTTTGATTTTTCCATATCCTTATTGAATTTTTTCAACCATAAAGAAAGCTTATTTCCTTTTTCAATCTGGACATCCTCATTCGAAGCTGCCACATCAGCTTGCCTGGTTTGTGACAGTCTTTCCTTTACGGAATGTCTATGTTCAAAGAAAACCAAGTAAATGCCATACACTGCAGACAGGACAGTAATGAAAATGGAAATCAACATAATCGGCAGCATATCAATTCCCCTTTCTGTACATGTCCGAGCGGAAATTCGATGGTTTGAAAAGACTTGCTGATACATTCTCGCCGTGAGCTTTCAATTTCGGCAAAAAACTTGGGGTTACACCTGTTGCTTGGTGTCTTCCTCTGACTTTTCCCTTCTCATCGATTCCTTCTTGATTGAAAATGAAGATGTCCTGTAAGGTAACGGTATCTCCCTCCATACCGACAATTTCACTGACCTTCGATACTTTGCGGGTCCCATCCAACATTCTTTCGACTTGGACAACCACATTTATAGCGGAAGATACTTGTTCCCGAATAGCGCGGGATGGCAATTCGATTCCAGACATCATGACCATTGTCTCCAACCGTGACAAGCTGTCACGAGGCGTGTTGGCGTGCACAGTCGTTAACGATCCATCATGCCCCGTGTTCATCGCTTGCAACATATCCAAAGCTTCCCCACCACGAACTTCACCGACAATAATGCGGTCCGGGCGCATACGCAAAGAGTTGACCACTAAATCCCTAATAGTTATTTTCCCTTTTCCTTCGATATTTGCAGGCCTTGATTCCAAAGTCACTACATGCGGTTGCTGCAACTGTACTTCCGCAGCATCTTCAATGGTGATAATTCGTTCATCATCAGGGATATAACCGGATAGGATGTTCAATAAGGTAGTTTTCCCACTGCCGTCCCTCCAGAAACCAATAAATTTGTGCGTCCTCTTACGCAGTGACGTAAGAATTGGGCAAGGTCAGCGCTCAGTGTTCCGAAAGAAATCAAATCATCAGCGGTGAAAGGATCTTTCGCAAATTTTCGGATTGTTATGGATGGCCCTTTCACTGCCAGTGGCGGGATAATGACATTGACACGTGATCCATCCGGCAAGCGTGCATCGACTAATGGAGAGCTTTCATCAACACGTCTCCCTAACGGCGAAATGATTCTATCAATGATATGCATGACATGCTTGTCGTCACGAAATTCGTTATCCGTCTGCTGAATTTTTCCCTCTCGTTCTACAAATATTTTTTTTGGGCCATTTACCATTACTTCCGTAACGGTAACGTCATTCAGAAGATCCGTAATCGGACCATAATGATAAACTTCATTCATTACGGTCATATTCACTCGTTTTTTGTCCGCAAAGGAAAGATGCCGCTTTTGTTCAAAAATGATGGTATTGATCACCTCATTTATCTTCTCTTGCGTTCTCTTATGTTGTGCAGAGAGGTCGTCCCCTGCTTTTGATTCGGGAATTTGATCAATGACGATCTGCAAAACCTCATAGGACAATTCGTCCAAATCACTGCGCCTTTTGGCGATGACATTCTGCCCCTCCAGATTTTCACCCTGTTCCTTGTTTTCAGAGAAGCCGAAATTTCCATATGCCTCGATATTCATCATTTTCTCACCCTCTTTTGGTAGGTTGCTTTACTTGATTTTTAAGCTTTTAATGGTTCATCTTGTACAATCCTAAGGCAGAGTTTCTCAATATTCTTTGAAACGACGTTTTTCGGATACTCTGATACCAAGGGGATTCCTCTATTTAAAGAAGACAAAACTTTTTGATAATCAAATCCGATTGCAGCATCCACCTTTTTGTTCAACGTAACCTCGATGTCTTTCTGTTTGATGTCTCCCCGAATCTGCTCTTTGTTCAAGATGATCTTGACTTTTGATTGTGGGAAATTCAAATCCATCAACGTAGCCAACAAGGCCTTCACATTCCGTACGGAAGAAATTTCCGGTGTGGTAACAACCAAAAGTGTGTCTGCCAAAGCCAATGCAGGCATCACCTTGTCCACGAAACGGGCAGGCATGTCGACGACGATGTAGTCAAATGACTCCCGCAATGATTCCAGAATGATGCGGATGTGTTCTGCATTCATGTAATCGTTCATTTGTTGCTGCAAGTTTGCCGGCAATACTTTAATTCCTGATTCATGTGGCATCAAATAACTTTCAATCAGATCGCTGTCGATATTGCGAATATCATCAACTACGTCAGAAATAGTGAATTTTGGATAAAGATTCAGGGCCAATGCGGCATTGCCAAAATCAAGATCCAAATCAAGCAATACTACCCGAGCATCTGTTTTCTTCGCAAGAGAAGCCGCTAAATTTATGGAAACAAAAGTCTTCCCTACTCCACCTTTGGTACTAAATACGGTATACACTTGGCCCAGATCTCTTTTCCGAGCTTTCTTATGGATACTGTTGTTTTGCAAGGCAGCTTTCCTTTCGCTCAGTTGATGAATTCGATAGATAGCACCTGCCACTTTTTCGGGCTCCAATGGTTTCACCAGCACATCCTTGGCGCCTGAAAAAAGGGCATTATGCATGGTCTCTTCCAACAATTCATTTTCCAGCATAATAATACCGAGCTCAGGATGGATTGCAGACAGCCTTTCTGCAAAAGAATAGCCTTCTCCGTTCACTCCAGCTCCTAGTAGCATAATTTCAGCTGAAGATCTTTCCAGACTATCCCATGCCGCTTCTTCATCGGTATAATCCCCAATCACATTGACGTAATCAATATTTTTTAATATTCCCATGATGTTCTGGCGATCAGACTCTGTATCAGCCAACAGCAATAGTTTCATTTTGTTCATTTTCGTTCACCGCGCTTTCCCTGAATTCATATTTACTCCACTATATTCGTGTCCACTGGATTTCGTAATGTAAAGTAAAGACTACCATTAAGCGATGCGTTGGCAATGATGTCTGCTTGTCCGGGCGAAACCAGAATGGTTATCGATGTTGGTACCCCTGTCTGCTCTCCTTCTGCACCAACTACATAGGGACCTTTTTCCAAAACTTCTATATTCTGGATCTTTTCGACTACTGGTACATCTTCAGCAGACGGATAGCGTGCCAAAATGTCAATTTTATCTCCTGGCATGATATACCCTCCGATACTGTCCACTTCAGTGGTCGGGACCGTTATTGCCCGCATATTCTCCTGCACCCGATAAGCTAATGGTCCAACTCCGGTATCCAAAACAATACGTTCACTCAATATCTGTTCCCCCGCCACCAAGTCAGTGGTCGTTGTTCCACCGACAACTTCATCAATGGAAGTCAGTGCATCCGGATGAACTGCATCTTCTGCAATTTCTTTTGTTTCCAACATATCAGCGGTGACTTTAACGTGTTCCGGGATTGTGGCCAACGCTACCACAACCCTTTCTGTTTTCACTTTGTTTGCTTCACTCGCCGCTGCCACTCGGTTGAGATAAACATAAACCAAGCCTGTCGTGAATAAAGCAAAAAAAACTGTTATGATCCATACTCTTTTTTTATTCTTCATTTTCTGTTCACCCCTAGCAATTATAATTTTATATTTTACAAGTTATGCAATATTTTCTTCATCCTATCCTGATCATTCAATTCTCATGATAACTGTTGATTCCAATTGCAATGGATTCGGTAATCCAGGGATAAAACTGGGTATATAATTATAAACTACTGTCACCGATAACGAATCACTTGAAAGCACTGCAGCATCCGCCGAATAGCCGGAAGATTTCCCGATGTTAGCCATGTATGTCGCGACATTACTTTCTGCTTCTGTGACGTAATCAGCTCCCTCAGGAAGTATCACACTTGATCTGGCGCCTTCCCTTGCAGCCTGAGTGGCCGTTATTTTGGCGTTCAGAATCATTCCGGTTTCAGCCATGCCGAATAACAACAGCAATAAAAACGGCAACACAAAGATAAATTCCACCATCCCCTGGCCCTTTTCGCTCCTTCGCAGTCCCACTATTTTTTTCAAGAACATCACCCTCTTCTTTTAAAAAACTTGTATGCCTTGACTATAAGCAAGAAGCACCAGTACCGCTCCTCCGGCAATCGCTACTCCATAAGGAATATATATTTTTTTATACTCCTGACCATTCTTGTAAAAGGTTTGCTCGGCTTTCATAAGCGTCTCACTGTAGCCTCTTTTTTGGATAATACGATTTAGTACTTGTACAAGAGCCAATAGCATCCCGCTAAGTGTGTCGCGCATTTTTCTGGTATAAACCAAGTAAACAAGTACCATCAATCCGCCAACCAGCGCAGAATAAATAGCGGTTTCCATTGAAAAACGCCACCCCATCAAAGCCCCAATGGCTCCCATTAATTTCACATCGCCAGCTCCCATCCCACCCACAGCAAAAGGAATGAAAAAGATGGCGATTCCTGCCAGCAAACCCAAGAAGCTGTTCAATAACCCGATCCATCCTCCAGTAATTAAATTAAATAACAAGCCAACAATAATTCCCATAAAGGTAATTTTGTTGGGTATCCGCCGTTCTTTGGCGTCAAACACTGCGGATAGCGATACCAGCATCAGAAGCAGTACATTGCTTGCGGTCGCCATCTTTCTCAACTCCTTTTTTAAATTTAAATTCATTTATGATTATTATACGGACATTCAAGATTGGAAAATTTTATAAAAAAAGCCCGCCATATTCAGCGGGCTTTTTTTAGATTTTTTTACGTAAGCATCATTACTAATCTGTAATAATTTCACCTGGAGCCTCACCGATAATTGCGGTAATTTTATTTTTAATGAGCGTACCTACACCGGATCCTCCAAGAGCTATTCCGAAGCCTACAACTACAGCAATAATCATCACGTACTCTACCAATCCTTGTCCTTCTTCTTCGCGTACTAATCTTTTCATGATTTCCATGATGTTTTCCTCCTCTTTCTATCCGCTTTTTATTTTATGCAGTTGTTGTTTATGAGGCGACTTCCCCATACCCGTATAGTGAGAAATCACTTCATTCAGCAACAACTCCATTTTTCAATAGGTATAGCTTCCCGGACCATGCCTATTCAAAAATAGAGTGTCTGCTTACAAAATTTACATTCTAGTGGCAGTTTTGGATATACAGGTGATCAAAAAATGATATAATGAAATAAACATGAGATAATTTATAAACACCTGTTCAGTCTATCTAAAGAGTTATTACTAGTGGTAAGTAGATATTCTTTACTTACTAAAAGACGGTCGCTTTTAGCTGATGGAGCAGGAAATGGTTTTGAAGGCAAGCATTGATGTGTTGATGAGGGTTTTCGTTGAATTGCATAGAAGATAAACTAACGACTACTTCGGTTGGTGAGTGTTGCGCTGTCAAATTTGGTTGAGTTAAGAGATTTGATGCGAGAGTATTAAATGCAGACCGTTGAAGAACGGTTATCGATGTAAGATAAGATGAAAGTTAACCAGCTGGTGTTTGTTAAGCTAGGTTGTGGTGTGTTTTATTTATGTCTTTATTTTAAATCATTTGGCCGTCAAAACAATCCACAATCTCATTGGCTTTGTGCAAAAAATAGACACCGCTTACAAAATTGTCGATATTTTCGACAGAGAACCATAAATTATCGTGTTTAGGAGGTTTTTCCCATGACAAGTGAATCGAACAGCAGAAGCGCCCGCCGAACAAAGCATCTATTCAAGGATGCGCTGGTGCGTCTATTGGAAACAGAAAGTTTTGCCTGCATCTCCGTAAAGGATATCGTGGAAACCGCTGAATACAATCGCACGACTTTTTATAATCACTACTATGATAAATATGATTTGCTTGATGATCTGACGCAGGACTTGTTGGATGGTTTTGCAACCGCCATCAGATCCAGTTTCAAAACATACCATCCCAGTAAGCGGACACCGATGAAAGCAGCCGAGATCACCATTTTCGATTATGTCCATCAGAATCGGCAGGCCATTTCCTTGTGTTTCCAGAACGATGTGCAAAAAAAACTCACACTCAAAAGTTTGGATACAATCTATCAAGAGCTGATGGCAATCTGGGCCACGCTCATCGAAGGCCCGGAAAAGCAACTGGCTTCCGACGCCAGACTTTTCACCTACACTTTGGCTGGCACAATAGGCGGATGGATGGACGAGGATTTTCGGACACCTCCCGATGAAATACGGGCAGCTTTCGTTGCCTATCATAATCCAGCTTTCTGATACCTTATACGCCCTTATTCAACTTAATAAATATGAAAAAGCCCGGAGAATCTGTTTTCAGATTCCCCGGGCTTTTTTTTCGCTATTCTTTATTCACTCTTCAAACGCAGTTTCCCTTTGCACTTGCCGCAGACATACTTCTTCAGATCAATTCTTCTTTTTCTTGGATACATCTGTCCGCAGGCACTGCAACTGTAGAGCCACTGTGGCGGCGCCACAGTCCCGGCTTGACGGAGATCCTTTACAAAACGGCTCCCCCCACTCTCCTTCAGCAGCCTCCGAAAATCGGCATCCCGATGCTGATACCCCCGCCCCTCCAGGTGCAAATGGTAGTGGCAGAGTTCGTGCTTGACGACCTTTTCCAGTTCCTCCGGTCCATGCAGTTCCAGCACCAACGGATTGAAATCCAAATCATGACTGTTGAGGTGATAGCGCCCGCCTGTCGTGCGCAGGCGGCGGTTGAAGGTGGCGCGGTGGCGGAACGGCTTATTGAAAACCGTTTGCGAAATGATTTCCACCAACTGCTGCAGTTCTTGTTCGTTCATCTATTGTTCCTCATTATTGTTGCGGAAGCATCGTCAGGGCAATCCGGCCTTTGTTCGTGTCGACGCTATCGATCCAGACGGTCACGATGTCACCGACTGCGACCACATCGGATGGATGCTTGACGAAACGGTTGCTGAGTTTGGAGATGTGGACCATGCCATCCTGTTTGACGCCGATGTCGACGAAGGCGCCGAAATCAACGACATTGCGGACGGTCCCTTGCAGTTCCATGCCCGGCTTCAAGTCTTCCATTGAGAGCACATCCTGGCGCAACAATGGTTGGGCGATGTCGTCGCGCGGATCGCGGCCCGGTTTGGTCAAACCGGCGATGATGTCCTGCAGCGTTTCCTTGCCGATTCCGGTCGCTTCGCGGGCTTTGCTGCGATCCAAGGCTCCCAGCGCTTCACGGGCTTGTTCGGTACCGATGTCCTTCAGGCTGAGCCCAGCCAGTGCCAGCACTTCTTTGGCGGCCGGATAGGATTCGGGATGGATATCGGTGTTGTCGAGGATGTTCTTGCCGCCGGCGATGCGCATGAAGCCGACAGATTGTTCAAAAGCTTTCGGGCCGAGACGCGGCACTTTCTTCAATTGTTGGCGGCTGTCGAAGGCGCCATTTTCTTCGCGGAAAGTGACGATGTTGTTGGCGATCGTTTTGTTCAGGCCGGCAACGTGCTGCAGCAATGGCGCACTGGCCGTGTTCAGGTTGACGCCGACTTGGTTCACGGCGGTTTCAACGACGAAGTCCAGGCGTTCGCCCAACTGTTTTTGGGAAACGTCATGCTGGTACTGGCCGACACCGACCGATTTCGGATCGATCTTCACCAATTCGGCAAGCGGATCCTGCAGACGGCGCGCAATGCTGACGGCGCTGCGTTCTTCGACCTGGAAATCCGGGAATTCTTCGCGGGCGATGTCGCTGGCGGAATAAACCGAAGCGCCCGCTTCATTGACGATCGCGTAATAGACCGTATTCGGCACTTGCTTGATCTGCTCGGAGACGAACAGCTCGGATTCGCGGCTGGCGGTTCCGTTCCCGATGGCGACCATTTCGACTTTGTAGTCCTGCAGCATTTTGCGGAAAGCCGGGCCGGCAGCGGCGCGTTTTTCCTGATTGGCCGGTTTGTGCGGGTAAATGACGCTCTTCGCCAATACTTTACCTGTCGCATCCACGATCGCCAACTTGCAGCCGGTACGGTAAGCCGGATCCAAACCAAGCACAACTTTGCCTTTCAAAGGCGGCTGCAGCAACAAGTTGCGCAAGTTGTCGCC
Organism: uncultured Trichococcus sp.; assembly: GCF_963663645.1. Classification (NCBI taxonomy): domain Bacteria; kingdom Bacillati; phylum Bacillota; class Bacilli; order Lactobacillales; family Carnobacteriaceae; genus Trichococcus; species uncultured Trichococcus sp. The sequence continues at coordinate 155,439 of NZ_OY760499.1, read as the reverse complement.
GAATACATCGATCGCTTGCGCATCGGCGGCTTCAGTCAATTCGTTGCGCAGTTCGCGTTCGATGGCCGGTCCGATGAAACGGCGGTAGCTGTCTTCATAGGCGGCTTTCACGTACGGCGCGGCGATGCTGTTCGGGTTCTTCACGACCTTTTTGGCCAAGTAAGCGAAGATTTTCTCCTCATCGACCGCGATCGCAACCTTCAGGATGCCGGTTTTTTCGCCACGGTTCATGGCCAGAATACGGTGCGGTACGGCCGTAGCCACACCCTGGGAAAAATCGTAGTACATCTCGAAGACGCCCTTTTCGTCGCTCTCGGCATCCTTCACCGCGCTGACGATCTGGCCGTTTTTGCGCGTGAACTCGCGGATGTGTTCGCGGTAAGCCGGCTCGTCGCTGATGATTTCGGCGATGATTTCGTGGGCTCCTGCCAGCACGTCTTCTATGGTAGAAAGTTCCATTTCCTCATTCAGGTATTCCTTGGCCTTCGCTTCTACTGATAGGGATCCGTTCATCGGACCGCTCATTAGCCACTCGGCAAACGGAGCCAAGCCTTTTTCGCGGGCGATGGCCGCTTTCGTGCGGCGCTTTTGTTTGTAGGGGCGGTAAAGATCCTCGACGCGCTGCATCTTTTCGGCGCGTTCGATATCCGCTTTGAGTTTCGGCGTCAGTTTGCCTTGTTCCTCAATGATGCGGATGACTTCTTCCTTGCGTTTGTGCAGGTTCGTCGCGTACTGGTGGCGTTCTTCGATTTCGCGGATTTCGACCTCATCAAGCGAGCCGGTCGCTTCCTTCCGGTAGCGCGCGATGAACGGGACGGTGTTGCCCTCTTCCAATAATTGCAGTACCTTCTCGATCTGTGCGGGTCTGAATTGGTTCAGCTCGGCTTTCACCAAGTCCAAAACGATTTGTTGTGCTGTTTCTGTCATGTTTTTAAAAACTCCTGCCTTTCGGATGGTGCTGCCTTTTCGGCAAGCTCATCTTTTTTGTACAATATAATCTTCTTTCATTCCGTTTTTGTCAAACACGACGCCGTGCAGCGAACCGCCGTAGACGGCTCCGCCATCGATGCCGATCTTGCCGTCCGAAATCCAGAGATCCGAACGGTCGTTGTCGCCGTGCAGGTGAAAGGTCGGGGTATGCCCGAACACGATCGTTTTGCCGGTGCGGTTCTTCTTTTTGTGGAACGGTTCGCGGATCCAGAGGAAGTCCTCTTCGGAGCTGTCGTGCCAATCCTTTTTGCCCAGATCGACGCCGGCATGGACGAACACGTACTGTTCCCATTCATGATACACTGGAAGCTCCGCCAAAAAAGCGAGCAGATCCTTGTAGTAATGTTTCATCATCATCGCGATTTCGGTAGGCGAATACTCCTCGTTGATGTGCTCATGCAGAAAGCTTTCCAGCGAACCCAATCCGCCGTTCAGGAAATAATTGCCGGCGTATTCCTCCGGCTCCTCAATGAAATTCAGCAAAATGGCCTCATGATTGCCCTTCAGATAGATGGCACCATGCTTTTCCACCAGCTCCTTCGCCAGCAGAAAACAAGCTCTCGAATTTTCGCCGCGGTCCCCCAGATCGCCGATAAATATCAGCTGTTGTTTCTCCGAATCCCACATTTCCAATAATTTCTTCAGCATTGTGATCTCCCCATGGACATCGCCCACCACAAACACTTCGTCTTTCACGCTCATCACCCTCTTACTTTCAGACTGTTTCGCTCCTTATCATTTTAGCATATCACCCGCTTTCCTGCTCAGGCAGATTTACCAAAAAAAGGATCTATTATGCTGAAATGCTAACGTTAAGATGTAAGGATGGCATTTTTGATGCGCTTTCATTTTCAAAACGAGCAGATTCCGAACATTAAAGTGAAAATATGATTAAATCATTCACTTATTTATTGCAAGCCTTTATGTGATTGGTTATAATAGTCGAGTGGCAAGCAAGGAAAGCATCTGAAATCATTTATTGTACCTGTTTCCTGTCGCTGCCGAAAAAAATTCAGATGGGAGATCTTTTCAAAATGGAAAATTTCTTTAAACTCAAAGAACACGAAACAACAGTTTCCAAAGAAGTCGTTGCGGGGATCACAACTTTCTTCGCAATGTCGTATATCATCTTCGTCAATCCGGCAATCCTTTCTTTATCCGGGATGCCTAGCCAGGCAGTCTTCTTGGCAACCATCATTTCCGCTGCAGTCAGCACATTGGTGATGGGCCTTTTCGCCAACGTCCCTTATGCTTTGGCACCGGGTATGGGCCTGAATGCCTTCTTCACTTACACTGTCGTCTTCTCGCTTGGATTTTCTTGGCAACAAGCTTTGGCCATGGTATTCATCTGCGGGCTGCTCAACGTTTTCATCACGGTCACTAAAGTCAGAAAAATGATCATCAAATCGATCCCAGAGAGCCTGCAGCACGCAATCAGCGGCGGTATCGGCATCTTCATCGGTTATATCGGGATCAAAAATGCCGGCTTTTTGGAATTCACTTCCGATGCCAGCTCGATCACAGCCATCAATGGCGCTCCTTATGACGCAACAGCGGAAACATTCGCTGGCGGTGTTGGATCGGTCATCACAGGCGGCGGCATCGTCCCTGCTTTGGTAGATTTCACGCAAATGCCTGCTTTATTGGCTTTGATTGGCTTGGTCATCACAGCTGTGTTGATGGTCAAGAACGTGCGCGGTGCCATCCTGATCGGTATCGTTGCGACAACGTTGTTGGGTATCCCGATGGGTGTCGTTGACGTTTCAACGGCTAGCCTGCAAGCAAACTCGCTTTCGACTGCTGTTTCCGAATTAGGCGTAACATTCGGTGCAGCTTTCGGTTCGGAAGGTCTTTTGTCCTTGTTCTCTGATGCTTCCCAATTACCTTTAGTATTGATGACCATCTTCGCTTTCAGCCTTTCCGATACTTTCGATACGATCGGTACCTTCATCGGAACCGGCCGCCGCACTGGCATCTTCTCTGCTGAAGATGAAAAAGCGCTTGAAGAAGGCTCCGGATTCAGCTCGAAAATGGATAAAGCTTTGTTCGCCGATTCGGTCGGTACGGTCATCGGTTCAATTTTTGGTACTTCCAATACGACTACTTATGTAGAAAGTGCCGCTGGTATCGGCGCTGGCGGACGTACCGGTTTGACTGCGGTAGTTGTTGCCGGCATGTTCATCATTAGTGCCTTCTTCGCGCCTCTGATCGGTGTTGTGCCTGCTGCCGCAACGGCTCCAGCTTTGATCCTCGTCGGTATTTTGATGATGGGTTCGTTCGCGGAAATCAACTGGCATGACCTGGAAGATGCAATCCCTGCTTTCTTCGCATCCATCTTCATGGGTCTTTCTTACAGCATTTCCTACGGTATCGCAGCCGGATTCTTCTTCTACTGCATCGTGAAAGTCGTAAAAGGAAAAGCGTACGAAATCCACCCGATCGTATGGTTCACTTCGGCTTTATTCCTGGCTAACTTCATCATCCTGGCATTGATTTAATAAGAATGGGCATATTTCCGATTGATGCGGAAATGTGTCCTTTTTTTTAAATGTTTTCGTTTTCGGTAATAAATTGTTGCGATTAAATGATTTTGTCGATATAATAAATCCGAGTGTTAAACTGAATATCTCCATAGGGGAGTAACTAGCAGTACAAGGCTGTGGTACCATCAACAATAAGTAGAGTAATCCTATCTGCTGGTGTTACCTTAAATAGTGAGACTTATGCATACAGTGTTGTCTGACAGACAATTTTATGCATAGGTCTCTTTTCATTTTAACACTACTACATTCAGGTTAAGAGAGGGGAAATACTGTGTCAAAAGAACAACTGAATAAAGCGTTCTTCGCGCAAACGGAAGAGGAAGTCTTAGCTGAACTTAACTCGACTAGAGATGGACTTACCAAAGAGGAAGCCGCGAAGAGATTGGCTGAGTATGGCGAGAACATACTGGAAGCAGGTGAAAAACGCACCACTTTGCAAAAATTCTTGGATCAATTCAAGGATTTCATGATTCTCGTTCTATTGGCTGCAGCTATCATTTCTGGTACTATCGGTCATGAAATCGCTGATGCCATCATCATCTTAGCTGTTGTTATCATCAACGCATTCCTGGGTGTCTTCCAAGAGCAAAAAGCCGAAGAAGCGATCGAAGCTTTGAAGAAAATGGCTTCACCACTTGCTAACGTAAGACGCGGCGGAGAAGTCATCCAAGTCAAATCCGAATTGCTTGTGCCTGGTGACATCATCGTATTGGAAGCTGGAGATGTTGTTCCTGCAGATATCCGCCTTTACGATGTGAATTCACTGAAAGTCGAAGAAGCTGCTTTGACTGGTGAGTCAGTACCGGTCGAAAAAGACTTGCGCGACGTCGAAACTGATGCTGCTTTGGGTGACCGCAAGAACATGGCGTTCTCAAGCACAAACGTTACTTATGGCCGCGCGGAGGGTGTCGTCGTCCTTACAGGGATGAACACGGAAGTCGGACATATCGCGAACATGCTGCAAAACGCTGAAGAAAAGAAAACACCCTTACAGATCAACCAAGATCAAATGGGTAAATCTTTGACGATCCTGATTCTGGTCATTGCTGTATTGATGTTCATCATCGGATTCGGATTCAATGGCCGTCCTTGGTTGGATATGTTGATGGTTTCCATCTCCGTAGCCGTTGCCGCTATTCCTGAAGGCTTACCTGCCATCACGACGATCATCTTGGCGTTGGGTACGCAAAAAATGGCAAGCAGAAATGCGCTTGTCCGTAAATTGCCTGCTGTTGAAACATTGGGTGGTACCGAAGTCATCTGTTCCGACAAAACCGGTACATTGACTCAAAACAAAATGACGATCGAAAAAGTTTACTACGATGGTCAAGTCCATGATGCCGATGAAAACATCGACTTGGAATTGCCTGTCATGAAGATCATGAACTTGGCGAATGACACAAAAATCGCCAACGACAAATCATTGATCGGTGACCCTACCGAAACAGCAATGGTTCAATACGGTTTGGAAAAAGGTTTCGATTTGTCCGCTAAATTGGTTGACATGCCGCGTGTTGCTGAAGTTCCTTTTGAATCGGACCGCAAATTGATGTCAACGATCCACCCTGAAGGCAACCAATTCATGGTCGCTACTAAAGGCGCTCCTGATGAATTGTTGAAACGCTGCACGCACATCGTCAAAGCTGGCGTCATTTCACCGATCACGGATGCTGACAGAAAAGAAATCCTGGAAACAAACCACAGCTTGGCTATCCAAGCATTGCGTGTGTTGGCGATGGCATTCAAAAACGTCGCTGCTGTACCTGAAAAAATGACGACTGAAGCAGTCGAAACGGATCTGGTCTTTGCCGGTCTGATCGGTATGATCGACCCTGAGCGTCCTGAAGCTAAACTTTCGATTGCACAAGCCAAAAAAGCCGGTATCCGTACTGTCATGATTACGGGTGACCACAGAGACACTGCTTCTGCTATCGCAACGCGTTTGGGTATTTTGGATGAGAACACTTCTGCCGAATCAGTCATCACGGGTGCTGAATTGAACGATATCTCTGATGAGGATTTCTTGCGTACGGTCCAAAACTACTCCGTCTACGCTCGTGTTTCTCCTGAGCACAAAGTACGTATCGTTAAAGCATGGCAAGACAACGGCAAAGTGGTTGCCATGACTGGTGACGGCGTAAACGATGCACCATCGTTGAAACAAGCTGACATCGGTATCGGTATGGGTATCACAGGTACGGAAGTATCCAAAGGCGCATCCGATATGGTATTGGCTGATGACAACTTCGCTACAATCGTTCACGCGGTTGAAGAAGGACGTAAAGTTTTCGCCAACATCCAAAAAGCGGTCCAATACTTGCTTTCCGCTAACTTGGGTGAAGTATTGACCTTGTTCATCGCTACTGTTTTGGGATGGCAGATCCTTGAACCAATCCACTTGTTGTGGATCAACTTGGTTACGGACGTGTTCCCTGCTATCGCTTTAGGTTTGGAAGAAGCCGAGAAAGATGTTATGGAACAAGCGCCTCGTGGCCGTTCTTCCAACTTCTTCTCGAACGGCGTATTCACTAGCATGATCTACCAAGGTATCTACGAAGGTGGCATCACGTTGTTCGTCTTCTGGTTGGCAACTGGCTACTATGGTTTTGACCTGCATATCGGTGAAGCAATGGCCTTCCTGACATTAGGATTCATCCAATTGTCGCATGCCTTCAACTGTAAATCAGTCTTCAAATCATTGTTCTCGGTCAACCCGTTCGGCAACAAAATGTTCAACTATGCAATCTTGCTGTCGTTGTCATTGATGCTGATGGTAGCATTCACACCTGGATTGAACACAATCTTCGGAATCTACGACATGACCGGTCAACAATGGATGATCGTTGTCGCAGCTGCATTGTCAGTAATCCCATTCGTAGAGATTATGAAAGCAATCTTGCGCGGTATCGGATACGACAAGAAAGTGAACCAAATCAAAGAATAATAAATGAATATGGAAAACCCCGTCGCGACTTATGGTCGTGGCGGGGTTTTCTTTGTGGGTTTTCTTGCGTTCGTGTGCGGGTGCGGGTGCGGGTTTCGATTCTTTTGTCGGTTTTCGAGCGAGATTCCCCGTCAAAACGGCTTTGACGGGGAATCCCATGTTGTCTAGGGGCGTTTTGCCCCGCCAAGGTAATTTTGGCGGGTTTTCCCGTGGTTTTTGGGACTGCTTTTCCCCGCCAAATTGATTTTGGCGGGTTATTTTTGAGCCCAAACTGAATTGCCAGACAGAATTAAATGCGGGGCTTCGCCCGTGAAACAACTTCACGAATCAGATTGATCGATCTATATAAATTTTGCTCACAATACTATACGTAATAACGCGTTTTTCCGCTCCCTTTCGCAACAAATTCCTCCCTCAAAATCCGAAAGATGCGATCCCTCCGTCCAGTTCCACACCAATCCGTTATGCGGGATGATGTTACGGGTTCATTCGGAAACAACAAGCGGAAATCCGATATGCTGGTTTTGATCGCGTTCTTGACATTCACTTTCTTTCCGCAGTTCGCGCATGATTGACGATGGCCATTGAATGTTTCCAAGAGAGTACCGCAGGCGGTGCAAGGGATTCCTTTTCTTAACTGGTCGTAACGATATTCCGGCATTTTGCTTGGATAATCAGGCTTGTGGAGTTTTACAAGTGCATCCGCCAATTTTATCTGTTCCGCAGTCGGTTTGGCGCCCGTATGCAGATTTCCAAAATATCCAGAAATCTGGGTCGGCAGTAATAACTGCTCATCAGCAGGAGCACCCAGCAATGTGAATTGCGGATTGACATAGACTACAAAGGCCTCTACTTCCATTTTGCAGCCCAACTCCAGAAGAAGCAATTCCAGCCGAACTCGTGTCTTCTGAAGCTGTAAAGCAGGATTCTCCATGGCTATTCCGTTCTGTTTGGTGAACTTATCTTTTCCCCAATAATGCACCCCTTCATAGTTTTTTATTTCGCATAATATTATTTTTCCGGAAAAGATCAGCAAGGCATCGATTTGGAAAGAAGACCTCCGGATTTCCAATTGTAGATCATTAAGAATCAAACAATACTCTTTCAGTTTTTCAATTAATTCATCGAAACGCATCTCTCCTTCGAATCCTTTTAGTAAATTGAGATAATAATAGTAGTCATCGTTTGACAAATACATGCGTGAAAACAAGATTTGATAAATGTTCAAAAGCTTCGACTTCGTCCGTTCCTTGTACGCGATAGTGATCACCTCGATATTTATTTTCGAATATAATATGCGCGTAAGCGGTGTGTTTGCTCTTCACATTCATGAACTTTTTTTCGGAATCCTGAGGTGGTTCGGATTATTTGGTTGGGTTGTAGGTCATTTAACCCGCCAAATCCGTTTTGGCGGGTTAAATGACCTCTATATCACCTGAAATAGCCCGCCAAAATACGCTTGGCGGGCTATCTCACTGTGAAGTGTATTCAGTTTCCCCGCCAAAACGGTTTTTGGCGGGGAAACTCGCGCGTTCTGTCGCGCATTCATCTCGCTCTCTATTAAACGCGTTCTGAATCGCAGGGGATTCCGCCTAAGCTGACTATCACACGCGGACAAAGAGCGTCCGCTTCGTGTTAGTCCTCTTAGTGCTCGTCCCCTACCGCGATTCATCTCGCTCTATCTCATAGTCACAAACTCTTCCGCGCCGGTCGGATGGATGGCTACGGTGTTGTCGAAGTCGGCTTTGGTGGCGCCCATTTTGATGGCTACCGCAAAGCCTTGGATCATCTCGTCTACGCCGTAACCGATGCCGTGGAGGCCGACGACTTGTTCGTTCTCTCCTGCACAGACCAGCTTCATCTTCACAAGCTGTCGGTGGGCTGTAACGGCCGTGTACATCGACGCAAAGGTAGACTTGTATACTTTCACCTGATCGGCGCCAAACTTCTCTAAGGCATCTTTTTCGCTCAATCCGACGCTGCCGATTGGTGGGTGGCTGAAGATAACGGTCGGGATGTTGTCGTAGTCCAATTTCTCGTTCGGCTTGTTGTTGAACAGGCGTTCCGATAGTCTGCGGCCGGCCGCGATCGCTACCGGAGTCAGCATGTTCTTGCCGGTTACGTCCCCGACTGCATAGATGCCTTCAACGGAACTGTTCTCGTACTCATCGACGATGATGAACTTTTTGTCGCTGACCTTCACATCCGTCGCTTCGATGTTCAGACCGTCGATGTTGGCGGTCCGGCCGATCGCCCAGATGATCTTGTCGAAGACTTCCGATCTGCCGTCCTCGAGATGCAGCGTAAGAGTGCCGTCCTCATTCTTTTCGACAGCTTTTGATGCGGCATGCGTGTGCAAGGTTGGGCCATCTTTTTCGATTTCCTGCATAAAGCCTTCGATGATGATGTCATCATATTTGCGCAAGGGCGACTCGTAGCGGACGTAAAGGTGCGTATCCACGCCCAGATTGTGCAAAACGCCCGCCAATTCGACCGCGATGTAGCCCGCACCGACGACAGCGACTTTGCCCGGCAATTCGGTCCATTCGAAGAACGTGTCGGAAACGTCGCCGAGTTTAGCGCCAGGAATCCGTGGGCGGATCGGTTTTGCGCCGGTAGCGATCAGGATATGCTTGGAGCGGATCAGCTCCCCGTTCACTTCAACGGTATGGTTGTCGACGAATTTGGCAAAGCCTTCGATCACATCGACATTGCGGCGTTCGAAGCCCGCTTGATAGGAATTGCGGGAGCGCTCGACGTAGGCATCCCGGTTCTTCAATAAGGTCGGAAAATCGATTTTATGCGCGCCAGTATCGAACCCGTAATCCGGTCCGTATTTGTGGATTGCCTCGGATATTTGGGAGGCGTACCACATGATCTTTTTCGGTACGCACCCGATGTTCACGCAGGTTCCCCCCAATAAATTCCCTTCAATAACAGCTGTTTTGGCACCGTATTCTGACGCACGGTTCATCGTCGCGATGCCGCCGCTGCCTCCTCCGATAGCTATAAAATCATATTCCCTCATTATTTTCCTCCGTTACTATCTGTAGTGTTCTCAATTTTTCTCTTCCAGCCAGACACAACCGATCGTCTGCGATGCCGGCAAAACGGCCTGATAACGGCCGTGGTTATCGTAAGCTTTGTAGTAAAGCTTTCCGTCTTCGTTGTAGCCGTACGCATAGACGACCACCCAATGGTTTTTGTACTTGCTGTTGAACAGCCGCGTCGTTCCGACTATGACAGGCAGCGGGTCCTTGCGATCCAACAAGGCCGGAACGATTTTTTCCGTGATGAGGCCCGATTTTACGGTCCAGTCCGGAATATCCGCCAGCAAGACTTTCAGTCCGTGCTGCACATCCCAGAAAAAGGTCCCTTTGTAGGGCAGAAATTTGTCAACGACCGTCAGCAAGCCTGCCAGCAACGCATCCTTATCAAGGGAATGCTTGTATTTCTGCAGAACCGCATCATGCACCAGCACGGCGCTGCAATAAGTGCCGCAGATCCCCGGGTTGCCGCTGTTGATCCAGCTGCGGTACTTCGCGAAGCGTGATGGCTTCAGGCCGTGCCACTTTTTCGGCAAATTCTTTTTGGATTGAATCTCTTTAGCTGTATGATTTGAAGCCATGACAAGTTCCTTTCTAAACTGAGCTGAATGAAGCGAATGTGCTATTTTTCATTATACACCCTATCAGCTGAATAAACGGATGAGAATGCTCACGGCTCCCGAGACCAATATCAGCCAGATTGAATCGATCTTCGTGGTCCGGAGCGCAAAGAGTGCCGCAAGGAAGATGGCAACGGCAAGGAAATTGATGGTGATTCCGCCGACCGCTGTCCCGCCCGATTGGAATAAGGCAGCCACAAAGAGCGCCAGTCCCGCCGCAGCAATCAAAGCCACGACTGCCGGACGAAGCCCACCGAGGATTCCCTGCATGATTTTGATATCACGGTACTTATAGTAAGCCCATGCCAAAATCAGCGAAAGGATGATCGAAGGCGTGACCGTGCCAAGCGTAGCCACCACCGCTCCCGCAAAACCGCCCACTTTTGTCCCAACGAAGGTCGCCGAATTGATGGCGATCGGGCCCGGCGTAATCTGTGAAATTGTGATGATGTCCGTGTACTCCTGCATCGTCAGCCAGCCTTGGTTCACAACGACTTCATTTTTTATCAGCGGCAAGGAAGCGTAGCCACCACCGATTGTGAATAACCCTATCTGGAAAAAGGACCAGAATAATTCTAAATAGATCATTTGCCCACCCCCATCTTCGCCTTGTAGCTCAGATTGATGAACCCGACCAGTCCCGCCAAGAAAATGATCAGCACGACATGGACTTCGAAGAAATAGGAAGCGATAAATGCTGCAAGCAACAACAACGTGTTCACAATGTCCCGCTGTTTGACGACACCGTTGACCATGCCGATGACGACATTGACGATGACCGCCGCCACACCGGCCTGCATCCCGATCATCAAAGCATCCACAATTGGATTTTCACGGAAATTCATATAGAAATAGGACACAGCTGTTATGATGATAAGCGGTGGCGTAACCGTTCCGAAGACCGTCACAAAGGCCCCCAGCAAACCCGCCATCCGGTAGCCGACCAAAATGGACGTATTGACGGCAATCGCACCCGGCGCGGACTGCCCCAAGGCCACCAGATCCAACATTTCATCCGAATCGATCCACTTGAGTTCTTCCACGAATTTTTTTTGCATCAACGGCACGATGACATACCCGCCGCCGAAGGTAAATGCGCTCAGCACAAACGTTGATTTGAACAGTATCCAAAACAATCGGGCCGACTTTTCTTGATTTGCCAAAGTCTCTCCCCACCTCTTCATTATTTTCAACTCATATACCCTTGATTCTACCAAAGTTGGCCAGTGATGTAAAAAGAACAATCCGCTAGAGAGGCGTCGCGAAGGGTTGCAAAAATGTTATTGACACCTTTCCTGTGATATGATTTTTTTAAGAATGTTCAAAACAAATTGAAAATGCCGGTGCTTCGTGTATAGTTAGATTAGAACATTGTAATAATATAGAACTAATTTTTGAGGAGTGAATCACTATCGAAGCTTGGATTCAAAGCATTATGGAGCAATTTGGCTACTTCGGTGTAGCATTTTTGATTATGATCGAAAACCTTTTTCCGCCGCTAAAATCGGAGCCGTGATTCTTTACGGTGTCGGTACCCTTTTGGATGTCGAAAGACTGGACAAGATCGTCGACAAGTACGGCAACATCCTGCGCATCACACATGATGATATCCACAAAGCGGATTCCTGGTTCGATCGGTATTGTCATCTGAAACACCGTCCTGATTTACTTGGGCGCGGCGATCGGCTCGCAATGGGAAATGATCGTGCATTACATGGACATCTATTCCAATATCGCCTATGTCATCCTTGGTATCATTGGGATTGCCGTCATCATTTGGTACATCCGCAAACGAAAACAGACTGTTAAAGCAGATTAAGAAGCCTGGCCATCCTCCATTTGGAAGATGGCTTTTTTTGATTATATGCGGATTTGTCGTATACTAATAGCAAGAAAGCAGAACCGGATAGGCAGTTTCCCCGAACGGTCACTTGCGGTAAATATACAGAAAGAAAGGGATCAAACAATGAAATTCACCTTTACCGATTCCGCCATCGCGGAAATCCAAAAACGCTACGACCTCAAGGACATCAGCCTGTTCTATGCGGTCGGCGAAGATTGCGGCTGCCCGACAACCGGCATTTTCATACTGAAAGTCAAAGATGCCGGAATGGCGGAATACGATGCCGTGATTGAAACGAACATCGGACCCGTGCCTGCCCAAAAATGGGCTTTGGTATTCCTCGACAGCGACAATGTCGTCGATTTTAATGAACGCCTGCATGCCTTCCAGTTGAAGAGCGAGCGCGGCTTCCTGAACATGAATCTGTTGCTAGAACAGACCGTCGCACAATAACTTTTGCCCAGATATGTCAAAGGAAACTGCGACAGATCAGTGTCCTCTCGGGTTTTCGGATTACCGTCCTGGGCTAGCGCCCGACACAAGGGCATTCTCTCGGGCTTCCGGCCGGAATTCGGTCCAAAAAACCCGAGAAACATACACATAGCCGCCTAATGCGGCCGCAGAACAGCGAAAGGGCTACCTCATCGAGGCGGCCCTTTCGCTGTTTCTATCTGTCCTTACAAATCAGTATTTCACTTTGATCACTCTTGCGGCGCGCACCTCATCCAGTCTTCTGACCGATGTATGATGCGGGGCTTGTGTGACGGTTTCCGGCGTTTCGGCGGCTTCGCGCGCGATCGCAATCAGCGCGTCCGCGAAGTCATCGAGCGTTTCCTTGCTTTCGGTTTCCGTCGGTTCGATCATCAAGGCCTCTTCGACGATCAGCGGGAAATAGACGGTCGGAGCGTAATAACCGTAATCCAGCAAGCGTTTGGCCATATCCAAAGTCCTTACGCCGCCTTTCTTCTGGCGGTTGCCGGAGAGGACGAATTCGTGTTTGCAGATGACCGGGTAAGGCGTATCGAAATCATTTTCGAGAAGCTTGCGCAGATAATTGGCATGCAATACGGCGCTCTCGGAAACTTTGCGCAAGCCGACCGGACCCATCGTGCGGATGTAGGTGTAGGCCCGCACGAGGACGCCGAAGTTGCCGTAATAGCCTTTGACCGGGCCGATCGAAGCGGGATGATCGCTGTTCAGTACATAGCCTTCTTCCGTCTTCTCCACTCGCGGAATCGGCAGGAACTCCTTCAGATAAGCTTTTACGCCTACCGGACCGGCTCCCGGGCCGCCGCCGCCATGAGGCGTGCTGAATGTCTTGTGCAGATTCAAATGGACGATATCGAAGCCCATCGTGCCCGGCGTCGTTTTGCTGAGGATGGCGTTCAGGTTCGCTCCGTCATAATACAGCAATCCGCCGGCTCCATGGATGATTTCGGCGATCTGGACGATGTCGCGCTCAAACAGCCCCAGCGTATTCGGATTCGTCAGCATCAAAGCGGCGGTCTGGTCATCGACTGCAATGCGCAATGCCTCAAGGTCGACCAAGCCTTCAGCGGTCGACGGGATGCTTACGACATCGAAGCCCGCGATATGCGCACTTGACGGGTTGGTCCCGTGGGCGCTGTCAGGCACGAAAACTTTCGTCCGCTGCAAGTCGCCATTCTTTTCATGGTAAGCCCGCACCATCATCAACCCGGTCCATTCGCCGTGCGCTCCGGCTGCCGGCTGCAAAGAAACACCGTCCATGCCGGTGATGACTTCCAAATCTTCCTGCAGTTCATGCATCAATTGCAGTGCGCCTTGGACGGTCTCCACTGGCTGATACGGGTGGATATTGGCGAAGCCGTCCAAACGGGCGGTCACCTCATTGATTTTCGGGTTGTATTTCATTGTGCAGGATCCCAGCGGATAAAAGCCGGTTTCCACGCCGAAGTTGTCCTGGGAAAGGTTGGTGTAGTGGCGCATCAGCTGCAGTTCGCTGATTTCCGGCAGCTCGGCCGGATGTTTGCGGACAAGATGCTCCGGCAGTTTGTCTTTGAAATCCGTTTTCGGGACATCGCTCTTCGGCAGGCTGTAGCCGACACGCCCCGGACGGCTCAATTCAAAAATCACATTTTTCGTTTTACGCATGCTTTGTTCCCTCCAATACCGCAATGAATCGGTCGATTTCTTCCTTCGTGCGTTTCTCGGTGGCACAAACCAACAGCTGATTCGGCTTTTGATAGGTTTCCGCCAAGCTATAGCCGCCGATGATGCCCGCCTCCAGCAAAGCGCGGTTCGCTTCTGCGGCCGGGAAAGGCAGATCGATGACGAACTCATTGAAGAACGGCGATTGGTTCAGGATTGCGAAGCCTTTATCCTGCAAGGCCTGGGCAAAATAAGCCGCTTTGTCGACGTTCAGCTGCGCCATTTCCTGGACGCCCTGCTTCCCGAGAGCCGCCATGCAGACCGCGGAGGCCAAAGCGTTCAAGGCTTGGTTCGAACTCATGTAGGAAGTCGCTTTTTCGCGGCGGATATGCTGCTCCCTGCTTTGGAGCGTCAACACAAAGGCGCGCTCTCCATCGGCATCCACCGTTTCCCCGACGATCCTGCCGGGAACTTTGCGGATATGCTTTTGGTTCACTGAGAAATAACCGCAGTGCGGGCCGCCGAATGACATCGGCAAACCGAACGGCTGCGTGTCGCCGACAACGATATCCGCACCCAGTTTCCCGGGCGCTTCAAGGATTCCCAGCGCCAATGGATTGGCCATCACGATCAACAGCGCGCCCTTGTCCTCGGCGATCTTTTTGACGACAGCCAAATCTTCGACCGATCCGAAGAAATTCGGATATTGGACTACGATCGCGGCGGTATCCGGCGTCGTCAGGCATCGCGTCACATTGAAGTTGGTGACGTCCTTCTCCATCAAAACCTCGATGACTTCCAGGCCGCGACCTTTTGCGGCGGCGTGGACGACGGCACGGGCGTTCGGATGGACCGACTGCGAGAGGACGATTTCGTTCCGTTTCGTGACGGCCGCGGCCAAACCGACAGCTTCGCTCAAGGAAGCGAAGCCATCATATAAGGAAGAGTTTGTCGCTTCCATGCCCGTCAGTTCGCTGATCATCGATTGGAATTCGAAAATCGCCTGCAGCTCCCCTTGGCTGGCTTCCGCCTGATAAGGGGTATAGGCTGTATAGAATTCGGAGCGCGAAATCACGGCATCGACCACGCTCGGGATGTAATGATCGTAGGTGCCCGCGCCCATGAAAATCGGCATCTGCCCGGAGCTGACGTTTTTTTCTGCCAAAGCTTTCATTTGCTTCAAAAGTTCCGATTCGGAGACGGCCGCCGGAATCGCCAGTTCTTCCTTCAGACGGATTTCTTCAGGGATATCCGCGAACAGGTCCTCCATGCTTTCGACTCCGATGACGGCCAGCATTTCCTTTTCGTCTTCGGCTGTATCCGGTAAATAACGGAATTGCTCCTCAGTCATTTTATGCTTCCTCCTCGGCCACGAATGCTTCGTATTCGTCGTAGCTCAACAACTCATCCAATTCGCTGGCATCGCTCAAGCTCATTTCATACATCCAGCCGCCCGCAAAAGCTTCCGCATTAACGGTTTCAGGCGCATCAGCCAAAGCTTCGTTTTGTTTCGTCACTGTTCCGGAAACCGGCGCATACACTTCCGAGACGGATTTTACGGATTCTACCGTCACAGCTTCGTCCCCTTTGGCCAATTCCGCATCCAGATCGGCTACGAAATCCACGAACACGATGTCGCCCAATTGTTCCGCCGCATGCTCCGTGATGCCGATGCGTACCGTTTCATCCGTGATTTTTTCTACCCATTCGTGCTCTTTTGTGTAATAAAAATTTTTGTGGTCTGCCATTTTGATCATCCTTCCGCGCACTGCGCTGGTTTATTATTTTTTTCATTAATATAATTGCTTGTCAGTTTTTTATTTAGCTCTTTTGTAGAACGGTTTCGGAATGATTATCGCTTGGATGCGTTTGTTGCGGATTTCGATCTGGATCTCCGTGCCGATGGTTGCCGCTTCCGACTTCACCAAAGCCATTCCGATGCTTTTCTTCAAAGTCGGTGATTGTGTTCCGGAAGTGACGACACCGATTTCTGCACCGTCCGCTGAAAAGACTTTATATCCTTCGCGCGGAATCCCTCTTTCGGTAGCTTCGAAACCGACGATTTTTTCGGTTAATCCATTCTCGCGGATTGCCGCCAAAGCCCCTTTGCCGATAAAATCGCTCGCTTTTTTCGTTTTGACCGCAAATCCCAGACCAGCTGCCAACGGATTGATGTTTTCCGATAATTCATGCCCATAGAGCGGCATCCCCGCCTCCAATCGGAGCGTGTCCCGGGAACCGAGTCCGCAAGGCAACACACCGTTGGCTTCCCCGGCGGCCAACAGTTTTTCCCACAATAAAGCGGTCTGCTCACTTGCCAGAAACAATTCAAAACCGTCTTCACCGGTATAGCCCGTCCTCGAAATCAGGACATGCGGAATGCCCGCCACTTCCTGGTCCTGGATGAAATGGTAATTTCCGATGGCATCCAGATCGGCGTCAGTCAGTTCCTTTAAAATATTGATAGCTTCCGGTCCCTGCAGGGCGAGCAAGCCGATGCTGTCGGAAATATTGTTGAGGATCGCATCCGATCCATTGTTTTCTTGCATCCATGCATAGACTTTATCCGTATTGGATGCATTGCAGATCAACAGATACCTGTCTTTGTCCATTTTGAAAAGGATGACATCGTCCACTGCCCCGCCATCCGGATAACACATGATGTTGTATTGGGCTTGGCTGATGGTCATCACGCTGACATCATTCGTCAGCAGCTTGTTCAGGTAGCTTTCCGCTTCACTTCCGGATATTTCGATTTCTCCCATATGCGAACAATCGAAAAGTCCCGCTCGTTCACGGACAGCCTCATGCTCGGCCAGAATTCCGGAAAATTGGATTGGCATCTCCCAGCCTCCGAAATCGATCAGCTTCACGCCGTTCGCTTTATAATATTCAAATAATGGCGTGCGTTTGCCTGTCTTTGGTTCACTCACGTACAAATCCCCCTTTTCTTTCCTTGATTCCGCATTTTTTACGACTGTTTTCCGGTTTCCCGTCACATTAACGTGTAACCGCTTCACTTCCCTTTGTTATCTATTTTAGCATAGAAAATGGGCAAAACACTCTCATGAAAGATTGTTCGCATTAAACGCTAAACAATTCTCATAATAGCATGGCTCGTTTTATATTACGAAGAACATGCTTACGTTATGATGTCCATGATTTAAAATCGTTCGCATTTCGTTCAAAAACGGCATTTTAGTCAATTATTAACATATTCTTAAAAAGGTAGTTGTAAACAAGCAGAATAATGTGTAAAATGAATAATTAAAAAGATATAATTGATTTCTCTCGCCAAATTTTCATCTTTGGCGGAAATCACGAATCATTTTTAATCATTGTATAAGAAATGTTTCTGAATTTAATAAATTGGCGAGGTGGAAATATTGAAAAAAGTTTTGGTTGCAAATCGCGGTGAAATCGCGATACGTGTATTTCGTGCACTGACTGAACTGGGAATCCCTACTGTTGGCGTATATGCGCAAGAGGATGAAGGTTCTGTGCACCGTTTTAAAGCAGATGAAGCCTATTTGGTCGGAAAAGGCAAAAAGCCTATCGACGCCTATCTGGACATCGAAGACCTGATCCGCATCGCTAAAGATTCCGGTGCAGACGGCATTCATCCTGGATATGGTTTCTTATCTGAAAATATCGACTTCGCCAGACGTTGCAAAGAAGAAGGCATCAAATTCATCGGCCCTTCTCTGGAACACCTGGACATTTTTGGCGATAAAATCAAAGCTAAAGTTGCAGCTGTAGAAGCCGGCATCCAGTCAATCCCTGGCTCGGACGGCCCAGTCGCGAACATCGACGAAGTCATTGCGTTCGCGGAAACCTACAACTATCCGATCATGATCAAAGCGGCTTTAGGCGGCGGCGGTCGCGGTATGCGTATGGCGTTCAACGAACAAGAAGCCCGCGAAGGTTTCGAAAGAGCCCGTAGTGAAGCTTTGGCCGCATTCGGAAGCGATGAAATTTATGTCGAAAAATACATCCAAAATCCTAAACACATCGAAATCCAGATTCTAGGGGATGAGCATGGCAACATCGTTCACCTTTACGAGCGCGACTGCTCCGTACAACGCCGCCATCAAAAAGTTGTCGAAGTGGCACCTTGCGTTTCCATGTCGGATGAAGTCCGCCATGAAATCTGTAACGCTGCCCTTCAATTGATGAAACACGTCGGCTATGTGAATGCCGGAACTGTTGAATTCCTTTTGGAAGGCGATCAATTCTACTTCATCGAAGTGAATCCGCGTGTCCAAGTGGAACACACGATCACAGAAATGATTACAGGGGTCGATATCGTGCAATCACAGATCCTGATCGCACAAGGACAAAATCTGCATAAAGAAATCGGTATCCCGCAACAGGCAAATATCCCGTTGATCGGCGCCGCTATCCAATGCCGGATTACGACGGAAGATCCCTTGAACAATTTCTTCCCTGATACCGGAAAAATCAACACTTACCGTTCTCCAGGCGGCTTCGGTATCCGCTTGGATGCGGGTAACGGCTTCCAAGGTACGGTCGTGACGCCGTTCTTCGACTCCTTATTGGTGAAATTATGTGTGCAAGCTTCGACATTCGATCAAGCTGTCCGTAAAATGGAACGTTCCCTGATCGAATTCCGTATCCGTGGCGTGAAAACGAACATCCCGTTCATGTACAACGTCATCACGCACCCGATCTTTGTGTCAGGCGATGCGAAAACGACTTTCATCGATACGACGCCGGAACTGTTCGAATTCCCTAAAACGCGCGACCGCGGTAACAAAACGATGCAGTACATCGGTAACATCACCGTCAACGGTTTCCCGGGCGTGCAAAAAGGCCACAAGAAATTCTACGATAAGCCTCGGATCCCGACTGATATTATTGTGCCGGAACAAAAAATCATTACTGCCAAAAACATTTTGGATGAAAAAGGCCCTGCAGCCGTGAGCGAATGGATCAAAGACCAAAACCGTGTGCTCTTGACGGATACAACTTTCCGTGATGCGCACCAAAGTTTGTTGGCTACCCGTATCCGCACAAACGAAATGCAAGCCATCGCAGCCGAAACGCAAGCAGCGATTCCGCAATTGTTCTCATCCGAAATGTGGGGAGGAGCTACCTTCGACGTTGCTTACCGCTTCCTGAGTGAAGATCCTTGGAAACGATTGAAGAAACTGCGCTCGCAGATGCCGGATACTTTATTGCAGATGCTGTTCCGTGGATCGAATGCGGTCGGATACCAAAACTATCCGGACAACGGTTTGGAAGAATTCATCAGACTTGCCGCTAAAAACGGGATCGACGTGTTCCGTATCTTCGACAGCTTGAACTGGACGAAGCAGATGGAAAGAAGCATCCAGTACGTGCGCGACAACGATAAGATCGCTGAAGCAGCCATCTGCTACACAGGCGATATCAATGATCCGACACAAACGAAATATACGATCAAATACTACAAAGAGATGGCCAAAGAGCTGGAATCACTGGGCGCACACGTCATTGCGATCAAGGATATGGCAGGACTTCTGAAACCGCAAGCGGCCTACCGTCTGATCAGCGAATTGAAGGATACCGTTAATCTGCCGATCCATCTGCACACGCATGATACAAGCGGAAACGGCATCTATACGTACTCAGAAGCAATCAAAGCCGGTGTCGACATCGTGGACGTGGCCATGAGTGCCATGAGCGGTACGACCAGCCAACCGAGCATGAGCAGCTTGTTCTATGCATTGGAAGGTTCTGAGCACGAACCGGACATCAATATCCACAACGTGCACAAAATCAACCGTTATTGGGAAGATATCCGTGATTACTATGAAGAATTCGAAGGCGGCATCCAGACGACTTCAACAGAAGTCTACGATCACCAAATGCCGGGCGGACAATACACGAACCTGCAACAACAGGCGAATGCTGTCGGCTTGAACGACGAGTGGGATAAAGTCAAAGAAATGTACGCTGACGTCAACAAAATGTTCGGCGACATCGTGAAAGTGACACCATCCTCAAAAGTTGTCGGCGATATGGCCCTCTTCATGGTCCAAAACAAACTGAATGAAGAAGATGTCTACGAAAAAGGTGAAACCATCGACTTCCCTGAATCCGTCATCAGCTTCTTCAAGGGCGACTTGGGCCAACCGACAGGCGGATTCCCTGAAAGATTGCAGGAAATCATCCTGAAAGGCAAAAAAGCCATCACAGAAAGACCAGGCAGCCTGCGTGAGCCTATCGACTTCGTGGCTTTGAAAGCCGAGCTGGAGGAAAAAATCCAACGCCCAGCAAGCGATGAGGATGTCATCAGCTACCTGATGTACCCGCAAATCTTCCTGGATTACGTTGCAGTCTACGACAAGTTCGGCGATGTCACAAAACTTGACACCCCTACTTTCTTCCACGGCATGCGTATGGGTGAACAGATTGAAGTTCAGATCGAAAAAGGCAAGACCTTGATCATCAAATTGAACTCGATCGGTGAACCCGATTCGGACGGGATGCGTATTCTTTACTTCGAATTGAATGGCCAAGGCCGTGAGATTGAAGTCAAAGACATGTCCATCACGAGCACGAAGGCGATCCGCAAAAAAGCGGAACCTACCAACAAAGAACACGTCGGCGCAACGATGCCGGGTTCTGTATTGGAAGTTCTCGTCAAACGCGGCGATCGCGTATCGCAAGGCGATCCGGTCGTGATCACCGAAGCGATGAAGATGGAAACGATGATCCGTTCCACAATCAACGGTGTCGTCGATCAGATCTATGTCATCGACGGCGATCAGATCGAAGCCGGAGACCTCTTGATCGAAATCGAAGCAAAATAAAAACCGAAAAATATGTACGAGAAGGGGAGGCTCCAAAGGAGACCTCCCTTTCGTGCCGCTTTCCCCACAGTCATATCAATAAATGTCCGATTGCTGCGGTGAATCGGACAGCCAGCTACCACCCGCTTCGTCAGTTGTCCGATAACTGCGGTGAATCGGACAACTAGCGTCCACCCGCTTCGTCGGTTGTCCGATTACCGCGATGAATCGGACAGCCAGCTACCACCCGCTTCGTCGGTTGTCCGATAACTGCGGTGAATCGGACAACTAGCGTCCACCCGCTTCGTCGGTTGTCCGATTACTGCGGTGAATCGGACAACTAGCGTCCTATCAGCAAGAAGAGAGACAGCTCATTACGGATCGCTAGTTCTTATCCGTAATGAACTGCCGCAAGGAGGAACTTTTTTGATAAATGAATTGAAACCATACATCCATGTCGCCCAATACTATGAAACAGATCAGATGAAGATCATCCATCACTCTAACTACATACGTTGGTTTGAGGAGGCACGCATAGACTTCCTGGATCAGATCGGTGCAAATTACGCAAACTTGGAAGCAAATGACATTGTCAGCCCGGTATTGACGGTCGAAGCCCAATACAAGTCGATGGTCCGCTACGGCGATTCCGTCTACGTCCTGCCCGAAATCGAGTCGTACAACGGCGTCAAATTGAGTCTTGCCTACCGCGTCATCGATGTCGCGACCGGTGATTTGCGCACGACCGGCAAAAGCCAACATTGCTTCCTGAATGAAGAAAACCGGCCTGTTTCGTTGAAGAAATCCCAACCGCATGTGCACGACAGCTTCGAAAAATATCGGGATCATATTTTCAGCGTTTGATCGGATTTTTTTCGACAGCCGAGCACACACAGTAAACGGAATTTCCGGTGTTCTGCTCGCTGCTTAATTGAATCGAGCAGGGCAGCCTCAATTTGAGGTGGCCCTGCTTATTTTTTGTCAAACTAAAATCTTAATGTCGGCTTCAGGAACAGCGGCGAATCCCGAACAGTCGACAGATCGGCTAGTTCTCGGGTGTTCGGAATACCGTCCTGGGCTGGCACCCGACACAAGGACGATCTCTCCGGTCTTTTGCGGTTTCCGGTATCTTTTTACCTGACAGACTTTTAGCTCTCGACCGTTCGCAGCGACATCACGCCGGGAAAACAGATAATTGCAGATTCTGCGCCAATAAGCATGAAGGGGGGCTGGCTCAAAAATGAGTCAGCTTCTTCTTTCTGGTTTGCTGGTATGATTGTCTGGTCTTGGGTTCAAGATTATGATTGTGACCGACCGAGATTCCCCGCCAAAATGGTTTTTGACGGGGAATTTCGTGTTGTCCGTGGACGTTTTTCCCCGCCAAGGTGGTTTTGGCGGGTTATCTGACTGGGATTTGAGTTGATTTTCCGCCTCAACCGCTTTTGGCGGGTTATTTCTGAGTATTCATTCATTTCCCAAATAGAAGGGGCTGGCTCTTAGCGAGTCAGCCCCTTCATGCTTATTTTGATGATTGCTCATTTTGCTCCAGTATGCTCACGAAGCGGTCGGTGAAGTTCGCGGTATATCCCCAGAGCCGATGATGCTCCAGATGGTAGAACGGGACGCTGTGGACGCCGATCCTGAATTTGTAGGCCTTGCCGTTCGGGATCAATTCGAACGGGAAATCATCCGGGTGCTCCAGCCGTACCGTCGAAGAGTAATAGGTCGGCCGATTGTCCATGAAATACTGAAGCGGTACCGTGAAAATTTCCTGAACTTCTTTATTGAAGCGGATATCATCCTTGTCCACGCCGACGATTTCCCCGACGTAGCAATGGATGATTGCGCGCTCGTTCATGATATAGTCCATTTCCCCCAAAATCGTGATATTGTCCCTTTTTAGGTTCAGTTCTTCCATCGTTTCACGGATCGCCGTCTCCTCAAAGCTCTCTCCCGGCTCCACCGCGCCGCCCGGGAATGAGGTATCGCCCGGTTGGGAAATATGCTTGCCCCGCACTTCATAAAGCACATGAAGCGCCCCGTCCTCCCTGATCAAAGGGAGCAGAACAGAAAAGTAGCGCTGTTCCCCGATTGGCTTGGGTTCGTGTTCCGCAAATATTTTTTTGATATCCTCCAGCATCGTGTCCTCACCTACCGCTTGTTTTTCTTACATTATACACCTTATTATCTCGAATTCGAAACAATATGCTCGAACCCTAATTAATCGCTATCCGGCGATGATCTTCACATGGAATTTGCGGTTACGCGGCCCATCGTAATCCCAGAAATAGATGCTTTGCCAAGCGCCCAGCAGCATCCGCCCTTCCGTCACGATGATCGTTTCGCTGGCCCCGGTTAAGGAAGACTTGATGTGGGCATCGGAATTGCCTTCCATATGGTGATAGCTGCCTTTGTTCGGAAACGTATCCGTATACCCCCAATTCAGGTCCTTCTGCACATCCGGGTCGGCGTTCTCATTGATCGTAATGGCGGCTGTCGTATGCGGACAGAAGACGACCATGATGCCGTCCTTCACGCCGCTTTTTGTCAGAGCATCCTCGAGGTAGACATCGATGTTCGTCAACGACTGTTTGCCGCTCGTCTGGATGCGGTAAGTGAACAGATTTTGGCTCATTTCCCTTTCCTCCCTTCCGCTCTATAAAACGTTTAGCGCACCACTTCGATGCCTGCAACATTCCCGACGTCGTGATAATCTCTGCCGGTTTTCTTGTCGGTGAAGTCGACCGTGACGATGCCGGAAAGGCCTTCTTTGACGATTTTGTCCATCCCCTGCTCGGTCGGCGCCAAAAGTGCCCCGCCGTGGAGCACTTCCGCACAGAGGGTGAGGGAAGCGGAGGCATGGGAAACTTCGATTTCGATGCGATCATCGGTCAACAACCCCAAAGTGAATTTGCTGCGGTTATAGGTCGCAAAACGGTACTCCTCTCCATCCAACATGAAACTGCAGATGAACCCTTCAAACGAGGACCCGCGGAAAGGGATTGTCGCCACCGAGAAGAAGAGGCTCGTCCCCTCGTCCCGGAAGTGATTGCATTGGATCCAGACATACTCCTGAGGAAATGACGTCCCCCAGTCCTTTTCAAGGTAGCCTTTGCCGCCTGTAAAATCACGGGTTTTGTTTCCGATCGCCACCGTTCCATCGATGGCATGATTCATGCTGATGACGCCGTGATAGCATTCCATGTTGGGGATGTAGGCGAAAAAACCCATGACGGATGGCGACAGCGATGTCCGTTTGATTTTTTGGAAAGGCCCCAGCTTCAGGATGCCTTCTATCCGGAAATCACCCTCTTCCAGGTGCACACTGACGAGCGTTTCCGAAAAGACGCTGTTGCCGACTTTCAGCACAAAAGGACTTCGGTTGCATTGGAACGCGGACAAGGGGTAGCGGATGTAGCCGGTGCGCAGCTCTTTTTCAAGCGTTTCTCCGACGTGGACATAGGAATATTGGATAAAACAGTGCGGGTCTTCCGCTGTGAGCGAAATGCCGGGTATCAGGCTGAGGACTGTCTTTTCATCTGCCGAAACACTTTTGAAATACCATCCTTCAAAATAGGGGCCTTTCTTTTTCAGGTCTCCTTGAAACAGGATCGGATGGGTTACTTTGTTTGCCATAGCGCAGCGCTTCCTTTCGCATGCATTCTTATCTTTACTATGCAACAACAGCCCTTGTTCCGTCAATTTTTTACATTTGTAGGGAAGTCATTTTTTCGTTTTATCCGGTTGTTTAGCCAATGGTTGTTTTTTGAATGTCAGCTCCGGTGAGAGTGCCCTCATCGGAGCTCAGCATTGCGCCGGACAGTTCAACTCCGGTGAGCGAATGTTCGCCGGAGTTGACTTTGTTGTGGGAGGACGAACTCCGGCGAAGCCGCCGTGGTCGGAGGTGATCGTCTTTTTCGCTTCCCTCCTCCGGCAAAGCAACAGCTCATTCATTAGCCCGCACTCAAAAAAAGAGCCCACCTTCAAATGAGGCAGACTCTTCTTCCGATAGCACTTACTGTTTGATGATGGATACGACGCGTGCGCCATCCACTTCTATCGTCACGCTGTCACCGGCTTTGATGAACGGCAACTGCTTGTCGATGGAAACTTTAGCGACATAGATGGTTTCTGCATCGCCTTCCAGCATGAAGTAATAAGTCGTTTCGCCGTCGATAACGACTGATTCCATGGCGGTGATGGCACCGCTGAGGGTTTCGGTCTCGACGACTTCTTCCTCCTCATCGGTTGTCGTCGAAACGACACCGCCTGTATAAGCATTCCATGCGGCAGCCAAGGAATTGCCGGTGCCGACTTTCTGATAGTTCGTCGCATTCACAAAAGCGTACATTTTGATCAAACCGGCATCATCCTTCAAGGACAATTGATAGACCGGCTTATTTTCCATGTTGAACAGAAGCGGGAATGTGCTGATGTAGCCTTTTTCCTGCACCGATCCCTGGGCGCTCTCCATGGCACTCCATTCGGTCGCCGTGCTGATGTTGTAGCGTTTCGATTCCTTCGTCCTGGAATTGACGAGCACAAAACCGATGTTCGATTCATCTGCCGCTACGGAAGTCAGTCCGGTGTACAGGTACAAGTCGTCATTCAGTATGATATAGTTGTAGCCAGCTGCATTTTGGATGACACCCTTTTTGCTGATGACGCTGTTCAGGTATCCGCCTTGGTATTGCCCATTGTAATTGATCTGCGTCATCACCATGTTCGCCGGGAACACGCGGTCTACCCAATCAGGCACATCTGCAACGCTATAGCGCGCGATGTCACCGGTTGAGGCATCCACGACGAAAATGCCGACGACTTCCTTGGGTCCCATAAAGCTGAATTTCTTTTCAACGATGGGCGCGATGTAAAACGGATTGCCCTCCTCATCCAGTTCAAAGACCGGATTTTCGAACATCACAGTCGGATAGTTGAAAAAGATATGGCGCGTGATGTCATCACCGAAATAGCCGGAATGGGAATAATGGATGTTCTTCTCCAGCTTCACCAACTCAGAATCTCCCGTCACCATATCGACGGTCACATAATGCGGAATGCCATCGGCGCGATTATTCCACCAGCGGAAAAAGCTGACATATTCCAATGGCGAAACGCGGACCGAATCGCCTTTGTAAGCAATCTGCGTGTATTCCGTACTGACGTCGAATTGCGAAACCAAATTAAGGACTTCGCCAAGCTTACGGCTCCCCAGACGCTCCGCCATATCGCGGTCGATCGTCGGTATCTGTGAAGGATCTGTGATGGTCAGGTCCTCCTCAAAATCGCCTTCCGTATGCGTAATCAGGCTGGCGTAATCTTTGGCCCTGAAAATTTGGGAGCCGAACAGCATCCCCCCAATCAAGAAGACAATGCTTATCCCGATGACGGCTCCGGTAATTTTGTTGACCTTATCGGCTTTCGTCCGATCCAAGACATTCATCAATGCCGCACTTGCGACCAAATACAAAAACATATTCGTCCAAAACTCCGGCGACTGGATCGACACTGGGGTCAATGCCGAATACCAATATCCTAAAAGAACGACTGCCGGCAGGCCATAGGCAACCGCCACACTTTTCCAATTTTTCACAACTTTGCACCCTTTCTTTTCCTGCGAATCTTCCTTCTTAAATCACTTAAGGATTTGTTGCTGTTATTATACCATTTTTTTGAGCTATATTTTGAATTTCAATATATGGAATTATTCAGGCTGTTCCACCAGCTTTGCTTCTTTGATCTAGGTTGCATTCGAATGTGCGTTCACCGGAGGAAAGCACTCCGGGACGGCATCAGCTCCGGTGTGCGTTGGCTCGCCGGAGCTGATGGCATTATTCCGAGCCTTTCTCCGGCGAAGGGAGGCTCGCCGGAGGTGGCGGTACCGTTCTACTCGCAGTTCCGGCAAGGCGCACCCTCGCCGGAGCTGCGCACACGCTTCGGGTCCCACCTCGGCCGCAGAACCGCCGCCAATGCCAAAAAACCGAAACAGCGATTCCCCGCTGCTTCGGTTTTTTTCAACTGATTAATAAATGGCTGTGTCGCCTGACAAGAAACGGTCTACTTCGCCTGCAGCTAGTTTTCCTTCTTGCAACGCCCACACGACCAAGCTTTGTCCCCGGCGCATGTCGCCGCAGGTAAAGACTTTGTCCACGTTTGTTCTGTAGTCGCCCTCTGCTGCTTGAACATTGCTGCGCAGATCGCGTTTCAAAGCTAATTCATCCGGAATTGTATCTTCAGGACCGGTGAATCCCATAGCCAACAGAACCAGGTCCGCTTTCCAGACTTTTTCGGTTCCTTCGATAGGAACTGGATTCATTCTGCCTAACGCATCACGTTTCCATTCGATCTGGACAGTATGGACAGCCGTAACTTCGCCTGCTTCATTCTTTTCGACTTTAGTCGTGTTGATTTCATAGCTGCGCGGATCCGATCCGGTCAAGTAGATCGCTTCTTCTTGGCCGTAGTCCGTTTTCAGCTTTTTAGGCCATTCTGGCCAAGGGTTCGTATCTGCATCGCGTTTGTCCGGTGCTTTCGGCATGATTTCGAATTGGTGCACGCTCTTCGCGCCATGACGGATGGATGTGCCGACACAGTCCGTACCGGTATCCCCGCCACCGATTACGATGACGTGTTTGTCTTTGGCAGAGATTTTGCTTTCCTGCGGTTCGCCTGCAAGGATATTTTGTGTATTTGCAGTCAGGAAGTCCATAGCCATATGTACGCCTTTTGCGTCGTTCCCTTCAACATTGATGCCGCGGGCGCGGGTTGCGCCGCCGCAAAGAACGACTGCATCATACGTGTCGACCAATTCCTGCGCACTGATGTCTTTGCCGACTTCTGTGTTGCAGACAAATGCCACGCCAGCTTCTTCCAGGATGTCCAGTCTTCTTTGGATGATATCCTTGTCCAATTTCATGTTCGGGATACCGTACATCAATAGACCGCCTGGACGATCGCTTCTTTCGAAGACTGTCACCGCATGCCCGACTGAAGTCAAATAATGCGCAGTCGCAAGACCGGCAGGACCGGAGCCGACAACCGCTACGCGTTTACCGGTTGCCGGAGCTTTAGCCGGTTTTACCCAACCATTCTGGAAAGCATGTTCGATGATTTCGTATTCGATGCTGCTGATCGTAACGGGCTCACCGATAAGTCCTACCGTACAAGATCCTTCACAAGGGGCAGGACAGACACGACCCGTGAATTCCGGAAACGGATTGGTCAAAGCCAAGCGCTCGTACGCTTCTTGCCATTGGCCACGATACACCATGTCATTCCATTCGGGGATGAGATTGTGCAGTGGACAACCGGACGCCCCGTTCGGCAACATGATGCCTGCTGAACAGAACGGAATGCCACAGCTCATACAACGGGACGCTTGAGTCCGAATTTTTTCTTCTGATGTTTCTTCACGCATCTCGCCCCAATTTTTGATGCGGACTTCCGGAGAAATCTTTTCATAATTGGAACGGCTATATTCCTTAAATCCAGTAATTTTTCCCATCTTATCCCTCCTCCTTAGTTTGTCACAACTGGTTTGTAGCGCTCATCAAAGGCATAACGCATTGCGTCTTGACCAGTGATGCCCATCTGGTTCGCTATTTCGATGTTCTCCAGGATGAACTTGTAGTCGTTGGAGATGACCTTAGTGAAGCGGGATTTCATTTGATCCCAGTTAGCCAAGATGTTTTGCGCTTTTGGACTTCCCGTATAGATCATATGCTCCTGCAGCATGCGCTTGATTGTATCCTGCTCTAAATCGTTCAAATCTGTCGTTGCGCTGACCATTTCCATGTTCAGGTTATTTTCATCGAAATCAAGAATATAAGCTACCCCGCCGGACATCCCGGCAGCGAAGTTACGTCCGGTTTTCCCGATGATCAGAACCGTTCCGCCGGTCATGTATTCACAGCCGTGGTCGCCGATCCCTTCTACGACTGCATCTACGCCACTGTTACGGACGCAGAAACGTTCTCCGGCGATTCCGTTGATGTATGCTTTACCACTGGTTGCGCCATAGAAAGCGACGTTACCGGTGATGATGTTTTCTTCAGGTGCGAATGTAGCCTCATTCGGTACGCGTACGATGATTTTACCACCGGACAAGCCTTTACCAATATAGTCATTCGAATCGCCTTCCAGCGTCAATGTCATCCCTTTCGGAACGAATGCGCCGAAGCTTTGTCCTGCTGAGCCCACGAAGGTCAATTGGATCGTATCTTCAGGCAAGCCTTCAGCACCATATTTTTTCGATACTTCGCTGCCGATGATGGTTCCGACAACGCGGTCGATGTTTTGGATAGCTGATTTCGCTACAATGCGTTTCTTCGATTCGATGGCCGGTTTCACGATTCTCAACAGACGGCGCATATCCAATGTCTTCTCTAATTCATGGTCTTGCTCCGTCATATTGTATCTGCCGACATTCGGTGCTGCATACGGTTGGTACAATACGCTGGACAGATCGACTGTCTTCGCTTTCCAATGCTTCACATTTTCTTTCATCTTCAGTTTGTCACTGCGTCCGACCATTTCATTGATCGCGCGGAAACCTAATTTCGCCATGATTTCACGCAATTCTTCGGCAACGAACATCATGAAGTTCACGACGTATTCCGGTTTGCCTTGGAAGTTCTTGCGCAACGTTTCATCCTGCGTAGCGATACCCACTGGACATGTGTTCAGGTGGCAGACACGCATCATGACGCAGCCGATAGCAACTAGCGGCGTTGTCGCAAAGCCGAATTCCTCGGCACCCAACATGCAGGCGATCGCAACATCGCGACCAGTCAACAGTTTACCATCCGTTTCGACGCGGACACGGTCACGCAATTTGTTCAACACCAATGTTTGGTGCGCTTCAGCCAAGCCCAGTTCCCACGGCAAGCCGGTGTTACGGATGCTGGTTCTAGGTGCTGCACCTGTACCGCCGTCATAACCGCTGATCAGGATCGTATCGGCATTTGCTTTCGCAACACCTGCAGCGATTGTACCGACGCCGGCTTCGGAAACCAATTTCACGTTGATGCGCGCATCGCGGTTGGCATTCTTCAAGTCGAAGATCAATTCTTTCAAATCTTCGATCGAGTAGATATCGTGATGCGGAGGCGGTGAAATCAAGCCTACACCCGCGATGGACCCACGCGTTTTGGCGATTTCAGGATATACTTTCGGTCCCGGCAATTGTCCGCCTTCACCCGGTTTTGCACCTTGGGCCATCTTGATCTGGATTTCCTTCGCGTTCACCAAGTAGTGGCTCGTTACGCCGAAACGTCCGGAAGCGACTTGCTTGATGGCACTGTTGCGGGAATCGCCGTTTTCATCCAACTCGAAGCGGCGCGGATCTTCTCCACCCTCACCCGAGTTGCTCATACCGCCGAGACGGTTCATTGCGATCGCTAATGTTTCATGCGCTTCGATACTGATCGAACCGTAAGACATCGCGCCGGTCTTGAAGCGTTTCACGATGCTTTCAGCCGATTCGACTTCTTCGATCGGAATCGCGTCCTGTGCGTTTGGCTTGAACTGCATCAGTTGACGCAGCGTGTACGCATTCGTGTCAGCGTTGATTTCGCGGGAGAACTCTTTGTACTGCTCATAGTCCCCTTGGCGTGTCGCTTGCTGCAGACGGTAGATCGTGCTCGGATTGTAAAGGTGTTCTTCACCCATGGCCGAGTATTGGAAATGACCGCCCACTCCCAGCGTTTCGCTGTAAGGCGCTGTAGCTTTGTAGGCACTGTCATGACGCATTTTGTTTTCTGTGGCAATTTCCTGCAGGCCGATTCCTTCGATGCGGGTAGGCGTGCCTGTGAAGTATTTAGCGACAACTTCGCTGTTTACTCCCAATGCTTCAAAGATTTGCGCACCATGGTAACTGCGCATCGTTGAAATACCCATTTTTGTCAATACTTTGGACATGCCGTGGACAGCCGCGTGGATGTAGTTCGCTTCCGCTGCTTCAGCATCCAGTCCGTCCAACAAGTCTTCTTCAGCAAGCTCGCGGATAGTCGCATAAGTCAAGTATGGATTGACCGCATTACAGCCGTATCCGACCAATGTACAGAAGTGATGCACTTCTCTTGCTTCACCGGATTCCAGCACAAGGCCGACGTTCGTGCGTGTTTCTTCGCGGATCAAATGATGGTGCAGACCGGAAACAGCCAATAAAGCCGGAATGGCTGCCCATTCAGCGTTCACGCCACGGTCGGAAAGGACCAAAATGTTGGCGCCTGAAGCAATGGCTTTGTCCGCTTCACGGAAAATACGTTCCAAAGCTTTTTCCATCCCTTTTGCATCTTCTTCGACGCGGTATAGAAGGGAAAGCGTGACCGTTTTGAATTTGTCGTCCTGCAGTGCTTTGATCTTCGCTAGTTCAGAATCCGTCAAAATCGGGCTATCCAAGTAGATAGCGTGCGTGTCCGCATTATCCGGATCCAACAGGTTTCCGCAATTTCCGACAAGCATGGTATCGGAAGTGACGATTTCCTCGCGGATACCGTCAATCGGAGGGTTCGTTACTTGCGCAAATAACTGTTTGAAGTACAGATACAGCATCTGCGGTCTGTCCGATAAGACTGCCAACGGAGAATCAATCCCCATTGCGCCGACTGAATCAGTACCTGTAACGGCCATCGGTTTGATCAACAACTGGATGTCCTCGAACGTATAACCGAAAGCTTTCTGTTGTGGCATCAATTCTTCAGGAGCAACCGTCGCTGTCGTTGGAGCAGGCGCAAAGTCCTTCATTTTGGAAATGTGCTTCTTAGCCCATTCTCCGTAAGGCTTTTTAGCAGCGACCGTTTCTTTGATTTCTTCATCCGAGATGATCCGTTTTTGCTTCGTATCGATCAACAGCATCTTGCCTGGCTCCAGACGGCCTTTGTAGGCTACATCTTCAGGATCCACATTTACGACCCCAACTTCAGATGAAAGGATAACGCGGTCGTCTTTCGTCACATAGTAACGGGACGGACGCAAACCGTTTCTGTCCAACACCGCTCCGACGATTTCGCCATCCGTGAAGCCCATTGCTGCAGGGCCATCCCATGGTTCCATCAGGAAGTTGTTGAAGTTATAGAAATCTTTTTTTGATTTCGACATCGTTTTGTTCTTTTCCCAAGGCTCTGGAACCATCATCATGACAGCTTCCGGCAATGAGCGGCCGTTCAGATACAAGAATTCCAGATTGTTGTCGAATTGGGAAGAGTCACTCCCGGTTTCGTCAACGATCGGATAGATCTTTTCGCTCACATCCAACAGGTCCTGGGACATGCTGCCTTGACGGGCGCGCATCCAGTTGATGTTGCCGCGGATTGTGTTGATTTCGCCATTGTGGATCAAATAACGGTTCGGATGGGCTCTTTCCCAGCTCGGGAAGGTGTTCGTACTGAAGCGGGAGTGGACCATCGCCAAAGCGGATGTGAAGTCCAAATCCGTCAGATCAAGGTAGAAGTTGCGCAATTGCTCTGCAGTCAACATCCCTTTGTAGACGATCGTTTTCGAAGAGAAGCTGGCAAAATAGAACGAACCGCCTCTTTTTTCGCTCATCGGTACGATTTGTTTTTCGGATAGTTTACGGATGACGAACAATTTGCGTTCGAAGTCCATTTCAGTCATTTCAGGATTTCCTTTACCGACAAAGACCTGGATAAAACGCGGGATGGCTGCTTTAGCAGTCACACCGATTTCGGAACTGTCGATCGGAACCTCACGCCAACCCAACACTTTTTGTCCTTCGGAAGTAATGATCTCTTCCACCATTCGCATTTGTTCGTGACGTAGATCTTCATATTTGTGGGCAAAGAGCATCCCTACACCATAATCGCCTTTTTTCGGCAAATGGATTCCCAGGACGTCGCACTCTCTGCTGAAAAAATGATGAGGGATCTGCACCATGATACCTGCTCCGTCACCTGTTTTGGCATCAGCGCCGGAAGCACCCCTATGCTCCATATTTTCCAATAAATCCAACGCGTCAGAGACTAATTTATAAGAGCCATTTCCATTGATATCAACGACAAATCCCATACCGCATGCATCATGCTCGTAGGCGGGATCATACATTCCTTGTTTTTGTGGAGGAGTGTAACTATTCATTTCGGCGTCCCTACTTTCTATTTATGTTATTCTGATATTATAATCAAACTCTAATTTAAATACAATCCATTTTCATTCATTTTTTCACAATTAGTTGCATCTTTTTTTTGATAGTAACAATATTAACTTTGAAAAAAACATTTGATATAACACAATTATACACCCTGCCGACCGATGACTGCCTTGTGATAGATTTCATGACACGACCATGTGAACAGTTACCGTTTTCATTACTTTTTAATGAAAACTGGTTGCATCTTGTCATCCTGACCTGCGGATGCTGTTTTTATTAAAAAATACCCGACCTTGATTAATTTTAAGGTCGGGTAATTGATTTTGTTCTATTTAGTAAGCGTCAAAAGCATTTCTCTGACAGTCTTGCAGGCCATAGCGGTCGAAGCGCCTGACGGATCGTACTGCGGAGATAGTTCAACGACATCGGCTGCAACGATCTGGTTCAAATCCTGCAACGCAGCGATACCCGCCAACAATTCCTTATAGGTAATGCCGCCTGGTTCAGGTGTGCCGGTTCCAGGGAAAGTGCCTGGATCCAATACGTCCAAATCGATCGTCACATAAACGGGAACATCCTTCAATTGCTGCACAATCTGCGGCAGCGTGTCGATGCTGAATTTCTCCATATAAGTGTGCTCTTTCGCCCACTCGAATTCTTCCTTCAAACCGGAACGGATGCCGAATTGGAAAATGCGTCCGTCTCCCAGGAAGTCGAAGCAACGACGGATGACCGAGGCATGCGACAGCGATTCGCCCATGTAATCTTCACGCAGATCTGTGTGGGCATCGATATGGATGACATGCAGATCCGGGTATTTTTCATAGGCAGCCTCGATGGTAGGCAAGCTCACGAGGTGCTCGCCGCCGACCATCAAAAATTTCTTGCCGCTGTCCAATACTTCTTTTGTGTAGGTTGCGATATCGTTCAAGACGCGTTCTGTGTTGCCGAAAGGCAGATCCAGATCTCCGCCATCATGGATGGCCTCTTCTTCAAGATCGCGATCCAAATAAGGGGAATAACTTTCCAAGCCGAATGAATCTTGGCGGATCGCCTGCATCGCAAAGCGCGTGCCTGGCCTGAAACTGGTTGTTCCGTCGAATGGGATCCCGAATAATACAGTAGATGCTTCTTCAAATGAAGATTCGCAGCCGATAAAGGTCTGGATGTTCATGTTATTTTTCACTTTCTGCCGTCCTCCAACTGTATGCTATTTGATTGTTGTTTCGATTGCTTAGTCTTTCAGGACTTTGATCTGATGAGGCATTTTTTCCTCAGTCAGGACGTTGCCTAAAGTTTCATTGTAGTAGTGGTAATGCTGCACGACTGCCTCGGAGATCACTTCACCAGGGATGATCAACGGAATTCCTGGCGGGTAGATCATGATCGAGTCGGCACTGATGCGGCCGATTGCGTCGTCGATGCCGACCACTTCATTGTCGGCATAGAAGGCGTCACGCGGACTGCAGGCCAATTTGTTGATGCTGCAAGTCATGACGTGCGCATCGAAATGTTGGCTTGCTTTTTTGTAGCGTCTGCGGACATCCATCAAGGCATCAACCAATCTTCCGATCGATTCGCGCGTATCGGCTGTGCTGATGACTGCCATCACGACATAGCCTTCAGCCAACTCCATTTGGATGCCGTATTCTTCCTTCAAGATTGTGTAGACTTCGAAGCCGGTCAGGCCGATATCATTCACGCGGATCACCAATTTGGTCCAGTCATAAGTCTGGTCAAATTTATCTTTGATGTAGTCGGCTTTCAATACTTCATAGTCGCCGAATGCTTCGATCGCTTCAATCGCTTCGCTGACGACCGGACGCAGTTTTTTGTAGCGGTCTTTGCCGTACATCGCCAATTCGCTGCGTGCGGCATCGATCGAGCTCATCAACAAGTAGTTCGCGCTTGTCGATTGCAGCATGTTCAGCACTTTTTGCAATTTTGTTGCGGAAATGCGCTCGCCTTGCATCACCATCAAGGAGCTCTGCGTCAAGGATCCGCCGGTTTTGTGCATGGAATAAGTCACCGCATCGGCTCCGGCTTTCATCGGATCCTTCATTTTTCCGGGCATGAACGGCAAATGCGCGCCATGCGCACTGTCGACGATGACAACAACACCGCGTTCATGTGCGATATCACAGATCGTCTCTAAATCGTTCAAAGATCCGAAATAAGTCGGATACGTGACCAAAAGAGCTTTCGCTTTAGGATTTTCATCCAAGCCTTTGATGATGCGTTCCACGGAAATACCGTGAGAAATTCCGAAAGCCAAATCCATTTCGGGCTGGATGAAGATCGGCTTTGCGCCGCTCAAGATCAACCCGCTCATCACTGATTTATGGCAGTTGCGGGGAACCAAAATCGAATCGTTCGGTCCCACCACGCTCATGATCATCGCTTGGATGCCTACAGTCGTACCGTTCACCAGGAAAAAGGCCTGATCGGCATTGTATGCTTTTGCAGCCAATTCCTGTGCTTCTTTTATGACGGCTTGCGGATGGCTCAACAAGTCCAATTCTTTCATGGAGTTGACATCCATCTGCATCGTCATATCACCGACTGCCATTTTAAATGGCGTCATCTGCGCACCCATTTTATGTCCAGGGACATCGAAAGGTGTAACGTCCTGTTTCGCATATTTAACAAGCGCTTCGAAAAGCGGCATTTTGATATGTGTAATATTTTTTGCTTTAACGTTAGAAATTTGGTAAGTGATTTTGTCGGAATGACCTTCCAAATAAGTGTCTGAATTGAATAGAACCTTTTCAGCCAAATAGATTTCCCCCTTTGATATAAAAAATGGGCATAAAAAAAGCTCTCCAACCAAAGGAAAGCTTCGATATCTATCAGCTGCTTTTCCTCTTATTGCTCATAGGACTTGGATAATCCTACGCTCAGGTTGGGCACCCAATATCAATCTGTACTGCAAAATAATTAGATTGATTGGTTTGCCACCGTATCTTCGACCCCTCGTCTCAACGGCTATTAATAAGAGATATTCAATTTATGCAAGCTAAATTCTATACAAATACAGCGTATATGTCAATGATTTTGGATAGAAAATTATAATTTTTTTCAATTGGGTTTCCCGAACGATGCTTAAACAGTTGTTTCGAAACATTCATGAATCCCACAGCATTCGCCCGCATACCGAAAGAGCCCTATTCGACTTTCTTCTCCTAACTCCGGTGAAGAAGGGCCACATCGGAGGTCAAGATCGATTTCTCCGCTGTCCTCCGCTGAAGCCCTCTTCGTCGGAGTTGTGGTCCGCATTTCGCGCTGTCCTCCGCTGAACATCCGGTTCACCGGAGGACAGGCTTGAATATTGGGTTGTGCCTTCGCCCGGTATTCAAGCGCATAAAAAAAACAATCCAAAATGGATTGTTTCTTTTATGCCTAGCATATGTGTTAGGCTTTCGACTGGCTTTTCACCATTTCGAATTCTTCTTCCATCGCAGCTGACGGTTTTTCCCCGATCAAGGAGAAGATCCCGATCGCCACACAGGATAGGATGAATGCCGGCAACAGTTCGTAGATGCCGAACACGCCACCGATCGGTTTGATCAGAAGCTTCCAGATGAAAACAGCGATTCCGCCTGTCAACATACCGGCGATAGCGCCTTGCCGCGTTGTTTTTTTCCAGAACAAGGAAAACAGCATCAACGGTCCGAATGTCGCACCGAATCCCGCCCATGCAAAGGATACGATCGTGAAGATGACAGAATTTTCATCCAAAGCGATGATGATTCCGACGATTGCCAAGACAATCAGGATCATCCGCGTCATCGCCATGACTTGCTGATCTGAAGCATCCCTGCGCAGAACGCCTTTATAGATGTTTTTCGAAAAGGCACTTGCGGCGATCAGGAGATAAGAATCCGCGGAACTGATCGTCGCCGCCAAAATGCCCGACATGACGACCCCGGCCAATAGAGGCGGGAATAACAACGTCGACATCTCAATGAAAATCGTTTCCGATGTCGAAGCTGTCGTCAAGGCCATCGGGAACATCGCGCGCCCGATCAGGCCGATCAGGACGGAAGCGCTCAGCGAAAGCATCGTCCAAGTGATGCCGATGCGGCGAGATTGCTTGATTTCATCAGCCGAACGGATCGCCATAAAGCGCAACAGCACTTGCGGCATACCGAAATACCCAAGGCCCCAAGCCATGCTCGAAGCGATTGTGATCAGGCCGTATTTTCCGGCAGGTCCAAAAGCAGCCAACGCGCCATCGGCCTGCTGGACCCCGTCGACCAAGGTCGGAGTTGCGATGCCGAAGAAATCCAAGAACCCTGGGATACCCTTCAGGTTATCGATGACCGCTCCCGGGCCACCAGCATGCAGGACGCCTCCTACCAATACAACAGCCAAAGCCACGATCATGATGATGCCCTGCATAAAGTCAGAAACACTCTCCGCCAAAAATCCGCCGATGAATGTGTAGAATACGACAAACACCGCTCCGCCGATCATCATTGGGATGTAAGGCACTTCGAACAAGGTTGCGAAGAGCTTCCCTACTGTAACAAAGCAGCTGGCTGCATAGACGGAAAAGAATACGAAGATGAATGTGGAAGAAACCGTCAAGATGACGCGTTTGTCCTCATGGAATCGATTACTGAAGAATTCCGGTAACGTGATCGCTCTCGCCGATTCGGAATAATGACGCAACCGTTTCGAAACGATGATCCAGTTCAGCGCTGTTCCGGCCGCCAATCCGATTGCTGTCCAGAAAGCGTCGGACAAACCTGACCAATAAGCCACGCCCGGAAGACCCATCAGCAGCCACCCGCTCATGTCCGAAGCTCCTGCACTGATTGCGGCGACCCAAGGGCCCAGACTGCGTCCGCCCAGGAAGAAGTTATCGGAGCTTTCGTTCGACCGCTTGTAGTAGTAGAAGCCGATTCCGATGATGATCGACATGTAGCCGGCCATCGCCATAAAAATTAATGCTTTATCCATAGTTACCTCCAAAAATAAATAATGACATGTTTCATCATTCTAATTTAATTAAAATTTAATGAATTCACTCAGCCATCATAGCATAGGATTAAAATTGTAAGCAACCTTATTTTCAGGATAAGCATTCTTATAGCGGTTCCAAATAGCCCTTGATCCAGCTAAAGCGAAAAAAGCTTACCTACGTTCTCCGTTATAGGATAAGTAGATAAGCTTTTTTCATTTTTTGCAAATCATACTGCTTTCAAACGAGCAGCAACCCATCCGGAAACACCCCCGGAACTGCACAGAACTGCGCCAGCAGGAATCTTTTTTACTGGCTCAATCCTTCATGAATCTTTTCCAGATTCCATTTCATCATCTCGTAATAGCTGTCACCGTCTTCCCCTTCTTTTGCGATGGAATCCGTGAACAGATTGCTGAAAACTGCAAGATCCACCTCGTTTGACAACCGTTCCATGCTTCGGGGATCGACGCTCGTCTCCACAAAGAGAACCGGAACTTCAGAGTCTCGGACTTTTTCAATGATTTGCTTCATTTGATCAGGCGTACCTTGACTTTCGGTATTGATTTCCCAAATATAGGCGGCTTGTAATCCGTAAGCTTGGGAGAAATACTTGAAAGCTCCTTCGCTGGTCACCAACAGCTTCTTTTCCTCGGGGATATCAGCAAATTCTTTTTTTGCTTCGCTGTCCAGTTCCGTCAAATCGGCAATGTAAGCATCCGCATTTTCTTCATAGGCTGCTTTATTTTCAGGATCTTTTTCGCTCATGACGCGTGAGATTTCGGTGATGTAGCGGATGCCGTTGGAAATGTCCAACCAAGCATGCGGATCTTGTTGCGAACTGTTTCCCGACAGATACAGCGGTTCGACATTTTTACTGACAACGAAGTAATCCTCATTTTCTTCTTTACCAGCAGTTTCCATCAATTTGTCAAACCAGCCATTGCCAGTTTCCAAATTCAAGCCGTTGTAGAACACGATATCAGCTTCGCTGGCTTTTCGAATGTCTTCCGGCAGGGGTTCGTATTCGTGCGGGTCAGTCCCGACAGGCACGATACTGTGCGCATCAATCAGATTCCCTCCAATTTTTTCTACCATGTCGCCGATTATGGAATTGGTGGAGACCACTTTAAGCTTGGTTTCTGTTGTTTCTGGTGCATCCGTATTTCCTGAATCACTTTCCGGAGAATTTCCGCAGCCTCCCAAAACACCTACAAATAGCACTGCCGTAAGCAACAATAATTTATTCTT
Source organism: uncultured Trichococcus sp. (assembly GCF_963663645.1). Classification (NCBI taxonomy): domain Bacteria; kingdom Bacillati; phylum Bacillota; class Bacilli; order Lactobacillales; family Carnobacteriaceae; genus Trichococcus; species uncultured Trichococcus sp. Next base: position 116,199 of record NZ_OY760499.1, on the reverse strand, counting down.
CATAATGTAAATTCTCCTTCCTTAATTGACCAATCAGGCCCTTCTTCGGTGCAAAAACGAATGCCACGATGAAAAAGGCAGCTGCTGCCATGACAATCGTCGCCCCAGACGGCAAGTTGTAACTGTAGCTGAAGTAAAGCCCTACAATAGAGCTGAGGGTTCCAAACACTGTCGACAGGACAATCATGACAATCAATTTATCGGTCAGTTGATAGGCTGTCGCAGCCGGTGTGATCAGCATTGCGATCACCAAAATCGTCCCGACTGTCTGAAGCGAAGTCACCGCCACAAGTGTCAGCAAAAACATTAATCCATAGTTGATCGCACTGATGTTCCAACCATATGATTTTGCAATCGTCGGCGCAAAGGAAGTCAGTTTGAGTTGTTTATAGAAAAGCGGCACTGAGATCAAGACGATGATAAGCACAGCGGCAGTCAACAGCATGTCAGAATCCCGGACTGCTAGAACATTTCCGAAGAGGATATGATACAAATCCGTGGAGCTTCTGGCGAAGGAAATCAAGATGATCCCTAGCGCAAAAAATGCGCTGAAGACGATTCCGATTGCCGTATCGTTTTTTAAACGACTGTGTTTCGTGACAAAACCGATGAGCGCGGCCGACGCCATCCCAAAAACCGTGGCGCCGATGATATAGCTGCTCCCCAGCATGTAAGAAATCGCCACGCCAGGTAATACTGCGTGCGAGATGGCATCCCCCATTAAAGACATCCCCCGCAAGATGATGAAGGAACCGATGATTCCGGCAGAAATCCCGACCATAACGGAAGTGATCAAAGCGTTCTGCAGGAATTGGAAATCCAAGAGTCCTTGAATGAATTCATTTAACATTTGTTCCACCCCCTAGACTGATCATTTCGGAAATTGCTTCCCCATAAGCCCTTCCCATATTATTGGCAGTAAATACCTCAGATACAGGACCATTGGCAACCACTTCTTTATTGATCAGGACAATATCATCAAAATAAGACTGTACTTTATGCAGATCATGATGCACGATCACGATTGATTTACCTTCATCGCGGAGTTGTTTCAACAGTTCAATGATGATTTTCTCGCTTGTAGCATCGATCCCGGCAAAAGGTTCGTCAAGCAGCAACCATTCCGCTTCCTGAGCCAACGCCCGTGCAATGAACACGCGCTGCAGCTGTCCACCGGATAATTCACTGATGTGCCGATCTTTAAAAGCTGCCATGCCGACTTTCTCTAAAGCCTTCAATGCCAATTCCTTTTCTTTTTGCTTCGGTCTCTGGAAAAAACCTAATTTGGCGTAGGTGCCAAAAAGTACGGTTCCGAAAACATCTATCGGAAATGAGAGGTCGATTTCTTGTCTCTGTTCGACATAAGCTATCTTGTTCATCATGTCCTTCAGTGGTTTGCCGTAAAGACTGACCTCCCCAGTATTTAACGGCGTCAAGCCCATGATCCCTTTCAATAAGGTTGATTTTCCGGCCCCGTTTGGGCCAACGATCCCTGTTAATTTGTTCGGCTCAAAAGCAAGCGTTGCATTTTTGATTGCAGACTGCCCTTGATAGGCTATGTTCATATTCTGGATTGTTAAATTTCCCATTATGTATTGTTCCTTTCTCATTTTTTATTTGCCGGCTCGTAAATTTATGTTGAACGCCCAATTTTATAAGGAGCGATTAAACAAATTATTAGGTTCACCTAACTTTTCGTTTAAGTTTAGCTTATTAAATGAAACCGAGCAAGTGTTTTGTATTTTTCGTATGCTTTTTCAAATCAGGATAGGCCACTTTCGTTGGAAATTGAACATATGCTCAGAGATAACCCGCCAAGAGCATTTTTGCGGGGAAAATCAGTCCAAACCAAAGTCAGAAAACCCGCAAAAACTACCTTAGCGGGGAAAAACGGCCGCGAACTATACGAGATTCCCCATCAAATCCGTTTTCGCGGGGAATTCCGCATTCAAACCGCAAACAAAAACAGAGAGGATGTCTCATTTCGAGACACCCTCTCTGTTAAATTTAGTTCGTACCCTCTTTTTAGTATTTGTGCAGCGTCTCCACCCAAATTATTGGGCACTGCGTTGTATACAACCTGGATTTTCGCCCCAATTTTTAGCATCAGCTACAACAAAAGCCATTTTGGATCAGCCTGAAAAGCTGATCCAAAATGGCTTAAAATTTAATTATTGGCTTATTCCCACTCGATGGTCGATGGTGGCTTACTCGTAATGTCGTACACTATGCGGTTGACATGCTTTACTTCATTTACGATGCGACGGGAAATCTTGTCCAACACTTCGTAAGGGATGCGTGCCCAGTCGGACGTCATGCCATCGATGGATGTCACGGCGCGGATACCGATTGTGTAGTCATACGTACGGCCATCGCCCATTACGCCTACGCTGCGGAATCCTGGAAGGACGGTGAAGTATTGCCATACGTCGCGTTCCAAACCGGCATTCGCGATTTCTTCGCGGAGGATGTAGTCTGAATCGCGGACGATCTCCAATTTCTCTTCGGTAATTTCGCCGATGACGCGGATACCCAAACCAGGGCCTGGGAATGGCTGGCGCCAAACGATGCTGTCAGGCATGCCAAGTTGTGTCCCCAATTCGCGGACTTCATCTTTGAACAAGGTGTTCAATGGCTCGATCAATTTGAATTGCATATCTTCAGGCAGTCCGCCTACGTTGTGGTGGGACTTGATTGTTTGGGCAGTCTCGGTTCCACTTTCGATCACGTCGGTGTAAAGCGTTCCTTGGGCCAAGAAGTCGATGCCTTGCAATTTCGTAGCTTCATCGTCAAATACGTAAACGAATTCGTTGCCGATGATTTTACGTTTTTGTTCCGGATCGCTGACGCCTGCCAGTTTGTCCATGAAACGTTTTTTCGCATCAACGCGGATGATGTTCAAGCCGAATTTGCCTACCAGGCTTTCCATGACTTGATCGCCTTCGCCTTTGCGCAACAGGCCGTGGTCAACAAAGATACAAGTCAATTGCGAGCCGATCGCTTTGTGCAGCAATACGCCGACTACGCTTGAATCAACCCCGCCGGAAAGTCCCAACAAGACTTTTTTGTCGCCGACAGTTTCTCTGATTTTTTTAGTTTCGATTTCGATGAAGTTGGCGATCGACCAGTTACCTGAGCAACCGCAGACTTCGAAGGCGAAGTTCTTCAGCATTTCGTTTCCGTGTACAGAGTGCTGTACTTCCGGATGGAACTGGACGCCGTAGAATTTTTCTGCTGTATTGGCGAAGGCTGCGACAGGACAGTTGTCGTTTGTGGCAGTCACTTTGAAGCCGGCAGGGATGTCAGTGATTTTATCACCATGGCTCATCCAAACAGTTTCGATGTCGGAAAGGCCTTTGAACATTGGCGTATCCAAATCAAGAATTTGGATGTCGGAACGTCCGTATTCTCTTTCTTCAGCAGGAATGACTTTTCCGCCGAAATGATCGGTCATCAATTGCATGCCGTAACAAATTCCCAATACGGGGATGCCCATGGCGAAAATGGCCGGATCTACTTTGAAAGCATCTTCTTCATAGACGCTGTTCGGGCCGCCGGAGAAAATGACCCCCTTGACGTTCCCCATCGCTTTGATATCCTCAGCAGTTGTGCGGTGTGAAACCAACTCTGAGAATACGCCGAATTCGCGGATGCGTCGTGTAATCAATTGGTTATATTGACTGCCGAAATCCAGTACGACGATTTTTTCCAACTCGGTAAATTGCTCTATCATCTAATAATCTCTCCAATTCCCTTAATATTTTTTTATGTACAATTCATCAATAAAGTGATTGGTCGTTTTGTGAATCACTAAATTTGCCCGTGTGATCGTGGGATAGATATACTCCCGAAGGTTCTTGAGGTTGACCCTTTTCCAGACGCCTCTGGCCATCTCGATGGCGTCTTCGCGTTTGCCGATTGCATAGTTGTAATAATAATTATCCGGTTGATCGATCGCCAGGTCCATCAGCATTTCGAAACGTTCGATGTACCATTTTTCGATCATCTCTTCCTCGGCATCCACGTAGATGGAAAAGTCAAAGAAGTCGCTGACGTAAATCTGCTGATTGCTCGGCAACTGCAGCACATTGATCCCTTCCACAATCAGGATATCCGGATGATTCACTTCCTCATAATCGCCAGGGACGATATCATAGATGCGGTGGGAATAGACCGGAAACCGGACATTCGGCTTGCCTGTCTTCACATCCAACAGGAATTGCACCAAATTTTCCATATCATAACTTTCCGGGAATCCTTTACGGTCCATGATGTTGCGTTCCCTCAATATCCGGTTCGGATACAGGAAGCCATCCGTCGTCATCAATTCGACTGCTTTTGTGGGATAGGCCCGTTTCAAAAGATTCTGCAGGACACGCGCTGTCGTACTTTTCCCGACTGCAACGCTACCCGTTACGCCGATGATGAGCGGAGACGGTTCATAGGATCTGCCAAGAAATCTGCTTTTATCCCGTTGAAGATTCCGGTACTGCTGCAAGTAAATATCGAACATATGCACCAATGGCACATAGACATCCTTAACATCTTCCAATGAAAGCCTATCATTCAATGATGTCAATTCCTTCAGTTCCTCTTCCGTGATGGTCGGGATGGAATCTTGATGAAAAGTTTGCCATTCTTCACGATGGATTTCGTAGTAATTTCTATCTTCTATCATAGCTTTTCCCTTCTGGAAATAATCAAACTTTTGGTAATTGTATCATACTTTCCTGAAAATTTAACCCCCATCAAATACGAACATTTAATTTTAATTGAAACCTAATCTTTGTTTTCTGCGTCGGTAAAGCTTTTTAAGTTTCCGTAAAATCCCAAAGATTTGATTTACTTTGCATTTTTGCTCCGATACAATGAAAATGATGAAAGAAAATAGCAAAAAATATGTGCCGAATTTGTCGGAATTTCATAAGCGGCAACTTCGCAAATCGGAAAGCTTTAAATAGGTCATGCCGATTTGCAATATCCATGTACAGCAAGCATAATAGAAGACGCGCAAGAATCAACGTAAGTACGACTTTTCCGCTTGATTCAGAACCAGTAAAGGACGATCCTATATGATAAAAACACGTTGCTCAACCGGCAAGTCGCACGGCAAAATCATCCTGATGGGTGAACATGCCGTCGTCCACGGGGAGCCATCCATCGCACTGCCCTTCCCGGCAGTCGAAATGACCGCAACCGTATGCGAAGCGGACGGTCCCTTGACCATTGATTGCTCCTATTATAACGGCATCGCTGCAGAAATGCCGGAAATCCTGGAAAGCATGCGGACCGCCATCCAATCGGCTTTGGCCGAACTGCAGGTTTCAAGCGATAACCTGGCGATTTCGCTCGCGAGCACCATCCCTGCGGAAAGAGGCATGGGTTCCAGCGCTGCCGTTTCAGTGGCTTTGACCCGTGCCCTTTTCGCCTATTTCGGCAAACCGTTGGACCAAGACACCTTGCTCCGGCTCGTCAACATATCCGAAATGGTCGCACACGGCAACCCCAGCGGACTGGACGCAGCCACGGCAAGCGGTGACGATCCGCTCTTCTACATCAAAGGCCAGCCTTTCGAAGCTTTCCCGCTCAACCTGAAGGCCTACATGATTGTCGGAGATACCGGCGTGACCGGGCAAACCAAGGAAGCTGTAGCCAGCATCGCTGCGAAACTGAATGGGGAAAATCCGCAACCGTACCGGGATGCCATCACCCGTTTGGGCAGTTTTGCCCAATCAGCAAAATCCGCAATCGAAGCGAATGACCCGCCACAATTGGGGCAATTGATGAACCAGGCCCATGAAGTGTTGTCTTTTCTGGAAGTATCCAGCCCTGACCTGGACAGGCTCGTTTCAGAAGCCCGGTCTGCAGGAGCATTGGGCGCCAAATTGACGGGCGGCGGACGCGGCGGTTGCATGATCGCTTTGGCCGATACCCGCTCTGAAGCGGAAAGAATAGAAGCAGCTATACGCCAGGCCGGTGCAATCCGGACTTGGATCTACCTAATGGGAGGAACTGAAAATGCCTAATAAAGCTTATGTCCGTGCGCATACCAACATCGCGCTGATCAAATATTGGGGGAAGCGGGACGAAACCTACTTTCTGCCTATGAACAGCAGCCTTTCCATGACCTTGGACAAACTCTACACGGATACGATGGTCGTCTTCGATGAAGCCTTCCAGCAGGATTCCTTCTGGCTGAACGGCGAGAAGCAAGGCGAAAAAGAGACGCAAAAAATCTCCAAATTCCTTGATCTGTTCCGTGAAGAAAAAAAGACAGCCATGCGGGCACACGTCGAAAGCATCAACCATGTCCCTACTGCAGCCGGCTTGGCATCCTCCGCCTCCGCCTTCGCCGCTTTGGCAGGAGCTGCCAACTTGGCTTTGGGCCTTGATTTGGATCCCCAGCGCCTCTCGACTTTCGCAAGACGCGGCAGCGGCAGTGCAACGCGCAGCATCTACGGCGGTTTTGTGGAGTGGGATATGGGGACTTGTTCAGACGATTCCTTCGCAGTACCGGTCGACGATGCCGGCTGGGATATCGGCATGGTCATCGTGGCCGTCAACCAGCAAGCCAAGGAAGTCTCCAGCCGCATCGGCATGAAACGAACGGTCGAGACTTCGCCCTTCTATCCAGCTTGGGTGGAATCAGCGAAAAAAGATATCCAGGACATCAAAGCAGCCATCACCGCGAAGGATTTCATCCGTTTGGGCGAAATCACCGAAGCGAACGGCATGAAGATGCACGGGACGATGTTGGGGGCGGAACCGCCTTTTTCCTATTGGGAACCGGACAGCATCGTCGCCATCAAGACCGCACAGGCTTTGCGCAAACAAGGCATTCCCTGTTATGTCACGATGGATGCCGGTCCGAATGTGAAGGTGCTGTGCCGCCTTTCGCAAGCCGAAACGATAAAAGAAGCGTTGTTGGAACATTTCACAGAGGATAAATTGATCATCACCAAGCCCGGCAAAGGCATCCGGGAATTGACTGCAGCCGAACGCGCTGTCTACAATTGGAACGACTAACAGGAACAGAGAGGGTTGAATTCATGACTGTAACAGAAGCAAGTGCTCCGGGCAAATTGTTCATCGCCGGAGAATACGCGGTAGTGACGCCTGGCCACCCATCGATTTTGGTCGCTTTGGATCAGTTCATCACCGTATCTTTGGAGGAAGCCGATACGACCGGGACGATTCGATCGGCGCAGTATGGCGGTTTGCCGATTCCTTGGACCCGCGAAGAGGATCAGTTGGTCATCGACCAGCGCGAAAATCCTTTCCTCTACATCACCGAGGCGGTCAAGGTGACGGAACGCTACATCAAAGAGTCCGGGATTCCGTTATCCTATTTCCATCTGTCCGTGAAGAGCGAGTTGGACAACGCCAGCGGTAAAAAATACGGACTGGGATCGAGCGGTGCGGTGACGGTCGCGACCATCAAAGCGTTGCTGAAATTTTATGCGATCGATCCGGAATTCGAATTGGTCTACAAATTGGCCGCTTTGGCGCATCTGTCCGTCAAAAGCAACGGTTCCTTCGGCGACATCGCCGCGAGCACCTACGGCGGCTGGATCGCCTATGCCTGTTTCGACAGGGAATGGGTAATGCAGAAGGCAAACGAGCTGACGCTCACCGAGTTGTTAAAGACAGCATGGCCGCAATTGATGATCCGGCCATTGACACCACCAGCCAATCTGCGGTTGGTGATCGGCTGGACCGGCTCGCCGGCTTCGACCACCCATCTCGTCGATCGCGTCAATGATGTCCGCGGAGGCATCGACGATTTTTACAAGACATTCCTGGAAGCCAGCAAAAAATGCGTAAACGCTATGATCGCAGCTTTCGAACGTAACGATCTGCAGGCGATTCAGGCAGGCATCCGGGAGAACCGCTTGCTGCTGCAGCAATTGACCGCGCATACCGGCGTCGTCATCGAGACACCCCCGTTGACGCAATTATGCGATTTGGCCGAGAAAAATCTGGGTGCGGCAAAATCATCCGGTGCCGGCGGAGGAGACTGCGGCATCGTCATCATCGACAGGCAATCGGGCATCATCCCCTTGATTTCAGAATGGGAAAAAGTCGGGATCATGAACTTGCCGCTGCATGTCTTCAAGTACATACGCACCGCGGCACCCATCGAATGGAATCGAAAGGAGCTTCCAAATGACGCTTGATTCAAACAGAAAGGACCAGCACGTCGAACTGGCCGAAAAACAGTATCAGCCAGCCGATCTGTCCGATTTCGGGAAGATGCGCTTCGTCCATCATTCTTTGCCCAATCTGAAAGTGGCGGATATTTCGCTGCAGACGGAGCTGGCCGGGATGAAACTGGCAGCGCCCTTCTACATCAACGGCATGACCGGCGGCAGTGAGCGGACCAAACAGATCAATGCCGATCTGGCGACAGTGGCAAAAATGACCGGCTTGGCGATGGCATCCGGCTCCGTCAGCGCTGCCTTGAAGGATCCCAGCGTGAGCGACAGCTTTTCCATTATCCGCAAGGTGAACCCGAACGGAAGGATATTCGCCAATATCGGAGCGCACCATTCGCTCGAGAATGCCAAGCGCGCCGTGGACATTCTCGAGGCCGATGCTCTGCAGATCCACATCAACGCGCCCCAGGAAATGATCATGCCCGAAGGCGACCGCGATTTCACGATGTGGCTGCGCCAGATCGAGGAAATCACTGCGCATGTCGGCGTCCCTGTCATCGTGAAGGAAGTCGGTTTCGGTATGAGCCGGGAAACGATCGGACAGCTGATTGACGTTGGTGTCCATACCATTGATGTCTCCGGCAAAGGGGGCACGAACTTTGCAGCGATCGAAAACGCAAGGCGGACGGCAATCGCCTATGACGAGCTGGAAAACTGGGGCCAATCGACTTTGATTTCGCTGTTGGAGGCTGATGTTCACCGCGGAAAGGCGGAATTCCTCGCATCCGGCGGCATCAAAACACCGTTGGACATCGTCAAGGCGCTGAGCTTGGGTGCAAAAGCAGCCGGACTTTCCGGCCAGTTCCTGCATATGGTCCTGAGCGATGGTCCAGAGAAGACTGCCGAAACGATCGAAGCCTGGAAGCAACAGATCACGACAGTGATGGCCATTCTGGGCAAAACGTCGGTTGCCGACTTGACCCGGACGGATCTCATCTTCCAACGGGACATCCTCGACTGGTGCGACATGCGCGGGATCGACTGCCGTCAGTACGCCAATCGTTCTGTGAAGCAGTAATTTAAAATATAAGAAGCGCGCCAGCGGCCGGTATCATTCTACCGGTCGTTGGCGCGCTTTTTTGCGGGTGTTGCTGCTTGGGTTCATATGAAGGCGGGATTGCTGTCGGCTGTTGTTTTGGATTTGCGGACGAACAAATGACAGGTCATCGCTGCGTCGGCTGTTCGCGACAACGCTAGATACGTTCAGTCAACACATTCGATATGTGCCGGCTGTTCGCAGCAACACATAATCTGTTCAACCGACATATCCGCCTTGTTCTTGTTCCGCATCCGGTAAGCTCAGCGACCGCCTAACTAGCGCCACGCCAAAAAAAGAGGCCCATCCGCAATCGGATAAGCCTCTCCCCTAAACAATTATTATTCAGCCAATTCCACAAACACCGCATCGGCTTTGACTTCTTCCGGAATCGTCAAGCCCAGTTCGTCCACTTTGGCTTGGTTGATGTAGACGGAATTCTCTTTCACCAGTTGGACCGGATAAGTCGCCGGATCTGCGCCCTTCAGGATGTCGATCGCGATTTGACCGATCTGGGTGCCCATGCCGTATTGGCTTGGCGCGAAGGTTGCAACGCCGCCGTCCTTCACCATCGTGTCGGCAGCCGGGAAAACCGGGATACCGAACGCATCGGCTGCATCCACCAAAGTCGCCATTCCGCTCGCGATGACATTGTCATTCGGCACATAGATCGCGTCCACCTCTTTGGCAAGACTTTCAGCGGCTTGCGCGATATCGTTCGTGGTGGTGATCGTTTTCGTCACAACTTCAAATCCGAGATCCGCTGCCGCTTGCTCAGCGCGTTGGCCTGAGATGATCGCATTGTCTTCGGCAGTCGTGTACATGACGCCGATCGTTGTGGCATCCGGCAGGAATTGCTTGATCAAAGCCATCTGCTCGTTTGATGGTGTCCGGTTCGACAACCCCGTTGCATTGCTGCCGGGAACTTCCAAGGATTCGACCAAACCGGCGCCGACCGGGTCCTGGACCGCGCCAAGGATCACCGGAATCTCATCGGAAGCATTCTTCAACGCTTGAGCGGCTGGCGTCGCGACGCCGATCATGATGTCCGCATCATGGCTGACGAAGCTTTCGGCGATCGATTTCATGTTAGCCTGATCCCCCTGCGCATTCTGGAAATCGATGGTGGCATTCTCGCCGTCGACATAGCCGGCCGCCGCCAACTCATCCAGGATGCCTTCCGTGATCTGATCCAAGGCCGGATGCGTCGTCAGCTGCAGGATACCGATATAAAACTGCTCCTGTTCGCTTTCCGTCGTCGCAGCTGAAGAGTCGCTTTCCGAAGCGGTATTACCGCAAGCAGCCAATAACCCGATCGCCAATACCGAACTCATTCGCAACATGTTTTTCATCCCATTATTCATCATCATTATTCCTCCATTTTTTAAATTTGATTTTTCTGCACATGACAATCCGGATCAGAAACGCGTTTTTGGATGCAAAAAAACCGCAGAGACCCTAATAGTCTTTGCGGTAATGGTTTCCTGAATAAGTAAAAGAAGGAAAAATCCGCATAGACGCTAATCCAGACTAAATCTGAGGTTGCATCTATGGACAGTCCTGTCACACGATCAACCTACACTATGCGGCTTTGCCAGCTTTTTCCATTCGTTGCTGTTACACGCGTGATCGTTTGCATCGCGACTGCCTCCTCTTCCCTTGGGTATGCATTCATCATAATCAACAAACAAAAGCATGTCAACAGAATAATGAAAATACGATGGCAAAAACATTAAAAATAAGCGAAAGAACTCAAAGTGCCCACACCATCAGGCTGATCCCTACGATGCCGACGATGACGGAGAGAATCATGTTTTTCGAATAATAAGCCACCGCAGCTGTCACAAGCGACGGCAACAGTTTGGCATTCTCCATTGCATTCAAGGAAACATTTCCCTCCCAGAAAAAAATATCCGAAGCGATCAATGCCGAAAAGATGGAAACCGGCAGAAAGCTCATCCATTTCTGGAACCAGATCGGAATCCGCGCGTTCTTCAGGGCGACAATCGGGAGCCATCTGGGCAAAAAAGTCACCAATCCGCCCCCAAGAATGAGCCACAACGCTTTATCATCCACGCAAAATCCCCTCCTTATCGTCTTTTTTGTTCTGCAGATAGAGCCCGAACCCGGAAGCCAAGATCGAAGTCAGGACGATGGCAATGTTATGGCGCAGCAAGTTCATTAATAGGACCGCCGCGATGCCGGAAAATACCGCTGTCCAGAATACGATGCGGTTCTCGATCTGGGAAATGAGCAGGAAGATGAACATCGCAATCAGGATGTAGTTCATCACAACCGGCGACAAAGCGATGCTCTTGCCGGCCATCGCGCCAATCCCCGTGCTCAAAATCCAAGTTGAATAGGCCGTCACATTCGCGGCCATCGCTTTCGTCGGATTCCACATGCCATCGGTTTTGAAATACAGCGTGTTGACGGCGAACGATTCATCGGTGATCGTCTGCGCAAAGAACACGCCGAAAGCCGTGCTCTTCTCGCGGATCCGTTGGGCCAGGCTGGAACTCATCAAAAGATGCCTCAGATTGATGAAAAAGATCATGATCACCATTTCCAACAAGCCTGCCCCCGCCACCGTCATCGAAGCGACCATGAACTGCGCAGCGCCCCCGTAGATGAGCAGGCTCATCAGCATGACCGCCAGCCAATGATAGCCGGCTTGCTGCAGCAGAACCCCGCAGGCCAAGCCCATCGGTATGTAGCCGAAACAAACCGGATAGATGGCTTTCATCCCAGCCAGCCATTCTTTTTTCGACATATTGTCCCTCCTCTAATCAAAAAATCATAATATCTTCCATTTTATCACATGCTGACGGAAGAATCGGGAGGATTCTGCATATTTTCAGAAAATCGTCATTTCCTTTTACAGAAAACGGCCCGTGCATTAGAATAGAAGAAATGCTCTATTTTGAAAGGGGGGACTGCTGTGTATGCGATCAGCACATTGGAAATAACGATGCGCTTGCTTGCGGCGGTATTTGTCGGTGGCATCATCGGCTATGAACGCGAAGAGAATCGCCAAGCGGCAGGTCTGCGGACGAACATCATCGTTTCCGTTTCCGCCTGCCTCATCACCTTGATCCAGCTCGAAATTGGTTATTACAGCCTGAACCTGGCGATCGCCAATCCGGATGTGGCCTCCAGCATCACGGTCGACTTCACCCGCATCATCGCCCAGATCGTCAGCGGAATCGGGTTTCTGGGCGCCGGAACGATCCTCATCACCAAACGGGACACGGTCACTGGCCTGACATCGGCAGCAACAATCTGGACGGTCGCCGGCCTCGGGATTGCCGTCGGGATGGGTTATTATTTTCTTTCTTTCATCGGCTGTCTGATCCTATACATCGTTCTGCACATCATCAAAAAAATCAGGACTTCCATAGGCGGTCTGCATGTGGAGATCCGATACCGCCATCAGGACTTGAAAAAAGCGATCGAATTGTTCCTTTCCGAAAACAACATCGAGACTTCGGACATGAAGTTTTTGATCGAGAATCCGGAAACCGAGCAGCCGAACTACATCGTCATCTACGGGATCGATTTGCCGCATTACTACAAGAAAAAGGATCTGGTGAACGATCTGATGAGCATGAGCAAGGACATCACGAAAGTAACCTTCGACCAATAGTGAGGGGCGAATATCCGCCGGTTTATCAGCCGGAACGCGTTTCGGTTGCTTCTTTTCATTTATATTGCAATTTATTTACAGAGCCGCCCTGCTCCGGTGAACGCAGGCTTCGACGGAGTTCACTACACAATCTGCTTGTGTCCTCCGATAGGGCAGGCTTTATCGGAGGTGCGGCTACTCATTACCGGCTACCTCCGGCGGATGGCCCGTTCGCCGGAGCTGGACACGGTGAACGGCGCCCTTCTCCGTCCAGCAAGCAAACAAAAAGAAGGCCATCCCTTGTTAGGGACAGCCATCTAATCAGTCTGTGATGACGCCGTGTATCAGCGTGATTTCTTTTCGTTCTTCACCTATGGAATAGGCTTCCTGGATCAGCTTTTCGGTCGGACCGAAATCTGCTTTGTTGGCGAACATCCTGACGATCGCTTCGCCCTTTTGGACCGGATCGCCGACTTTCTTCAGGATCTTCAATCCGGCCGCCAGATCGATCGTGCTTTCTTTCGTGGCGCGCCCTGCCCCCAGCAGCATCGCGGCCACGCCGATATCATCGGCAACGATTTCCGTTACGTACCCCGACTCCTCAGCCAAAACTTCTTTTTGGAACGAGGCTTGCGGCATCAATGAATAATCATCTACGACTGCGGGGTTCCCGCCTTGGGAAGCAATGAAAACTATGAATTTCTCCAACGCTTTGCCGTTGCGGAGGTTCTCGGTTACCAATTCGCGGGCTTCAGCCAAATCAGCCGTTTTTCCGCCCAGATAGACCATCTGGCTTCCCAATTCGATGCAGAGCGCCTCCAAATCTTTCGGCCCGTTGCCCTTCAATGTTTCAATCGCCACTTCAACTTCCAAGGCGTTCCCGACCGCCACACCCAAAGGCTGGCTCATGTCGGAAATGATCGCCATTGTTTTGCGGCCGGCCAGATTGCCGATTTTGACCATTGCGTGGGCAAGTGCCCGCGCATCTTCTTCCGTCTTCATGAACGCGCCGGCTCCGGTTTTCACATCGAGCACAATCGCATCCGCACCGGCTGCGATTTTTTTGCACATGATCGAACTTGCGATCAACGGCAATGAGTTCACGGTTCCGGTCACATCCCGCAGCGCATACAATTTTTTGTCCGCCGGGCAGAGATTGCCGGATTGGCCGATGACAGCGACTTTATTTTCATTCACGATGGACGCGAATGTCGCTTCATCGATCTCCACATGGAAGCCGGGGATCGATTCCAATTTATCCAGCGTGCCGCCTGTATGTCCCAGTCCACGTCCGCTCATTTTCGCTACCGGCACGCCACAGCTGGCGACCAACGGAGCCAAAACAAGCGTAGTCGTGTCGCCGACACCACCAGTTGAATGTTTATCGACCTTGATGCCCGCGATGGCGGAAAGATCGATCTGATCGCCGGATTCAGCCATGGCCATCGTCAATTCCATCCGTTCCTCATCGGTCATGTCCTGAAAAAAGACGGACATCGCCCATGCGCTCATCTGATAATCGGGAATTGATCCATCCGTGTATCCATCAATGATGAAACGGATCTCTTCTTTCGTCAATGCTTTGCCTTCTTGTTTCTTGATAATTAAATCTACCATTCTCATAGGCTTTTCCTCCATCTGAATCTGACTTTTCGAATATCAAGCACAGCGCAAAACGTTTTTGTGCATCTACGTTGAAGCTTATCTTTTCGCTTCGATCACTTTCACACCGTCTTTTGTACCGACCAAAACGGTATCCACACAGTCAAGGAACAAACCATGTTCCACGACACCGGTCAGATGGATCAGGTCCTCGGCAAGTGCCTTCGGATCCAAAATTTCTCCAAGATGCAGATCGATGATGTTGTTCTTCTCATCGGTCAAATAATAGTCGCCGTCTGCCGTCTTGCGGAACTCCGGATTGTAGCCTCTTTCGTTGAATTTATTGAACAGTTGGATTGATCCGTAGCAGACGACTTCCACTGGCAGCGGAAATGCACCCAGATGTTTCACCATTTTGCTTTCATCGACGATCCAGATGACTTTCTTGGAATTGTCGGCAACAATTTTTTCGAACAGCAAAGCGCCGCCGCCGCCCTTGATCCCTTGGAAATCTTCGCTGATTTCATCGGCTCCGTCCACGGTGATGTCGATGCAGCTCACTTCATCGACACTCTTTAACGGAATCCCTAGCGACTCAGCCAATTCCTTCGTTTGGATCGAAGTCGTCACCCCAGTGATATTCAATCCTTCCTCGCTCACACGTCTACCGATTTCCTTGACAAAATAATAAGCAGTCGAGCCTGTCCCCAGACCTACTGTCATGCCGTCTTTGATGTATTCTGCAGCTTTTAATCCAACCAGTTCTTTTAGTTCCATTTTCTCACGCGTTCCTTTCAGGATGATGAGGTCATTATATCATACGGAAAGGAAGCGTTACTATGCTTGAATGCCGATAATGAGAGAGCTTTTGCGTTCCCACATGAAAATTTCATATTATGGATGAATCAGAAAACCGCGCGCATTGCCCACGTAAGTTGCTTTTTCAATATTATTTCGTGTGCGATTAAAATCCGCTAAAAAACCCTGTCGGCGTTCTGTCATTCCGACAGCCTTTTCGCTATAATGAGAAGCAAGCTTTTATCAACCAATAATGAAGAGGAGATCGTCATGAGCCACACATTCAGAAGCATTTTCGATATCATCGGTCCGGTGATGGTCGGCCCCTCCAGCTCGCATACTGCAGGCGCCCTGGCGTTGGGAAAGGCGGCGGCACAACTGTTCGAGGTCAAGCCGAAAAAGGTCACAATCCATTACTATGAGTCGTTCGCGGATACCCATCTCGGGCACGGCACCGATTTTGCCGTCCTCGGCGGAATCCTCGGTTTTGCGGCGGATGATCCGATGATCCCGCAATCCCTGAAAATGGCCGAATCCCAAAAGATAGCCGTGACATTCATCGAAGAGGTCGGCGACTCTCCCGTCGGCCACCCGAACACAGCCACGATGGTGTTGGAGCGGGACAAGAAAAAAATATCCGTAACAGGCAGCTCCATCGGGGGCGGCTCGATCGTTCTGAACCAGGTCGATATCGATAACTTTTCGATGCGTTTGGATGCGCATCTGCCGCTCTATTTCATCCATCAGAACACGCTCCAATACCACCTGTTCAGCGAAGCGGAATGGCAGAATTATTTCGCATTCAAAGGCTATCCGCTGATTGATATCCGCATTTTCAGGGAAAAAGATACCGAATGGGTCGTCCTCTATCTGGATACGGTCCCCACCAAAGAAATGATCTACGAAATCAACGAGCTGCCTTTCATCGAAAAGGCGATATTGATCAGTTAAGAAAGAAGGAATACCACTTTGTACAATAAGATTGCAGAACTGGTGACCGCCGCGGAGGAAAGCGGCAAACGGATTTCCGAATTGATGCTGCTGCAGGAAATGGCCAAAAGCCATCGGACGCGCGCGGAGATTTGGGAACAGATGCGCAACAATTACCACGTCATGAAAGCCGCAGTCGAAAAAGGCTTGGCAGGCGATGGTGTGTTTTCCCCCACTGGATTGACCGGCGGCGAAGCCGTGAAGTTGCGGAACTACCGGCAGCGCGGCAACACGCTTTCCGGAGACGATCTGCTGATTGCGGTGGAGAGTGCTATCGCCACGAACGAAGTCAACGCTTCCTTGGGCATCATCTGCGCGACACCGACTGCCGGTTCATCGGGGACTTTGCCCGGTGTGATGTTCGCCATCAAGGACAAATTGGATTTGACGGAGGAGCAGATGGTCCAAATGCTGTTCTGTGCCAGCGGTTTCGGCATGGTGATCGCCAACAACGCCATGATCTCCGGGGCTGCCGGAGGTTGCCAAGCCGAAGTCGGCAGCGCATCCGGGATGGCAGCCGCTGCGGCCGTCGAAATTGCGGGCGGCACGCCGGAGCAGGCTTCGGAAGCGATGGCCATGGCCATCAGCAATCTGCTCGGCCTCGTCTGCGATCCGGTTGCCGGACTGGTCGAGATCCCCTGCGTCAAGCGCAATGCGATCGGAGCGGTCAACGCCCTGATCAGCGCCGATATGGCCTTGGCCGGGCTGACGAACAAGATCCCGGCTGACGATGTGATTGAAGCGATGCGCAAAGTCGGGAAAACCCTTCCCGCCTCCCTGCGTGAAACCGGCTTGGGCGGCCTCGCAGCCACCCGTGAAGGCGTCCGCCTGAAAATGATGATCTTCGGTCAGGAACTGGAAATCAAGCCGGAATGGGTGGATGACCAGCCTCCGGCCAAAGCGGATCCGTTCGAATGACGGACGTCTCTCTCCTAATTGATTGTCCTGAGATTCATCGTGCTGTAACTATTGCCATGCTAAAAATGTCTAATAACCCGTATGAATCGGACAGCCTGAACAAAATCAGTTCGATCGTTGTCCGATAACCCGTATGAATCGGACAACCTGAACACAATCAGATCGATCGTTGTCCGATAACCCGTAAGAATCGGACAGCCTGAACACAGTCAAATCGATCGTTGTCCGATAACCCGTATGAATCGGACAGCCAGAACACAATCAGATCGATCGTTGTCCGATAACCCGTATGAATCGGACAGCCTGAACACATCCAGTTCGATCGTTGTCCGATAACCCGTATGAATCGGACAGCCAGAGCACAATCAGATCGATCGTTGTCCGATAACCCGTATGAATCGGACATCCCGAACACAATCAGATCGATCGTTGTCCGATAACCCGTATGAATCGGACATCCCGAACACACTCAGATCGATTGTTGTCCGATAACGCGTATGAATCGGACAACTAGAGCGCGACTGTCCTGCAGGATGTCCGATAGCCAGGAAGAATCGGACATCCTGAACAAAATCCTATCTAAAAGAAGAACGGCTGTCTCAAAGTGAGACAGCCGTTCTTCCATATTAGTATTAGTCTTTCACCGCGATAGCTTCGATTTCGATGACGGCATCTTTCGGTAAAGCGGCAACCTGCACCAAAGAGCGGGCTGGTTTATGTTCCCCGAAGAATGCAGTGTATGCGCCGTTGATGGCGTCAAAATCATTGATGTCCTTCACGAACACGTTGACTTTTACGATTGATTCCAACGATCCACCGCCCGCTTTGACGATCGTCAGTACATTGTTTAAGCTGGCAGTTGTCGCTGCAGCAGGGTCAGAAACAAGTTCCTTCGTTTCCATATCGATCGGTAATTGTCCGGATGAAAAGATGAAACCGTTCTTTCTTGTTCCTTGCGAATAAGGACCGATCGCTGCGGGTGCTTTGTCTGAACTGATGAATTTAGTCAAGAGATCCCCTTCTTTCTTTTAATCTTATTTTAATGATAGCACAACCTTGCGCGGATTGTGAAGTGGAATTTCTTCGACAGACTTTTTGAGTATATTGTAAGTGCGGCTGCCAAACCAATACAATCCAACTGATTTCAATCAGGAACCTTGGTAACAGATATTTCCCCTGTCAATTCTTTGATATGTCCTCCCCCTGAAACAGCTATTCCCAAATCATACAACCCCCGATAACGTCCAAAGCTGCCATAATACATGACGACATTTCCCCATGGTTCGAAATAGGCAAGTGTGCCAGCAGGACCTTCTGCACTTGGAGAGTTACTGGTATTCAGTTTTGTTGGCGGATAAAATATTTTTTCGTTGTTCCCATAATTCTCCACCATTATTTTCAATGGAAGCTGATTATAGAGTGATTCTGCTGCAACACTATTATTTAGCATAAATACAACAGTATGCGCGTTATCTTGAACTTGTATCTGCATTTTGTTTTCTCCTGTCTCAATACCATTTTCTGATGATTGACTATCTTGTAACCTTGAGTTCAAATCTGTTTCACCTCTTTCAGACGTTTGTCTAAAGCAAGAGGCTAATAGACCAATAGCGAAGAGCATGAAAGTTAGCAAGATTCTCTTTCTCATTATCCCGCCTCGCGTGAACTGCTCACCGCTTAAATCCTAACGGCTTTTGAAGTGGGAGCTTCCTACGAACTCCTTCCTTGCCTGCTTATGTCTTTGCAGGCAGCGGGAACGGATATGGGTAGGCTCAAAAGGCAGTACCTGCCTCGTGGTTTTTCTTTTACTTGGCCAAAGCCAAAAGGTTCTTGCTGGCATTGATGTCCCGATCATGGATGGCGCCACATTTCGGACACATCCATTCGCGGATATGCAGGGCTTTCTTGCCGTCCCTCTGTCCGCAGGCGGAACAGATTTGGCTGGATGGGTAGAATCGGTCCGCTTTGATGAGTGTCCGGCCTTTCCATTCGGCTTTATATATCAATTGTCGATTGAATTCGAACCAACTGACATCGCCGATGCTTTTTGCCAACCGGTGGTTCTTCATCAAATTCGAACTCCGCAACGTTTCGATCACGATGACTTGGTTTTCGTCCGTGATCTGGTTGGAGAGTTTGCGCAGGAAATCCTTGCGTTGGTTTGCGACCTTTTCGTGTTTCTTGGCCAGCACCACACGCGCTTTTTCCCGGTTCTTGCTGCCTTTTTCTTTGCGCGACAAGGCGCGTTGGGCTTTCTTGACTTTCTTTTCGGACTGGTGCAAACATTTCGGATTCGCATATTTCACGGATTCCCCGGCATCGTTTGTGGTGATGGCGAAATCGGAAAGACCTAGATCGATGCCGATTTTGTGTTCCGCCGGCAGCCGTTCGGGCAATTCCTGTTCCACCAAGATGGAAACGAAATAATTACCAGCCTAGTTCATGGAAATCGTACAGGATTTGATCAGGCCGTCAAAATCCCGGTGCTGCTTGAGTCTGACGAAGCCGATCTTCGGCAGTTTGATTTTTCCGTTTTCGATGCGGATGTTCCCGCCCTGGTTGTTGGTAGTGTATGATGCTTTTGATTTGTGCTTGGCTTTGAATTTTGGGAAACCAACAGACTTGTCGCGGAAGAAATTCTTGTAAGCCTTGTTCAGGTTTTGCTGGGCATTGGCTAAAGCGAGACTATCCACCTCCTTCAAGAAGGGGAATGCTTCCTTGTATTGTGCAGGCGTATTGTGGAGCATCTGTTTCGTTTCTTTGTAGTATTCGATTTTGTCGTTCAACATTCGATTGTAGGCAAATCTCACACAGCCGAAACAGTTGGAGAAATACTCTTTCTGTGGTTCATTGGGATAAAGTCGAAACTGGTAGGCTTTCAACACAATTATCACCTCTTTCTAACACTAATTATACAGCGTTAGAAAACAGTTATCTATTTCAGACTATTGCCTGACCGAAATTCATCTCCCACTTTCACTGGCGCTGCGCAC
Organism: uncultured Trichococcus sp.; assembly: GCF_963663645.1. NCBI lineage: Bacteria > Bacillati > Bacillota > Bacilli > Lactobacillales > Carnobacteriaceae > Trichococcus > uncultured Trichococcus sp. Next base: position 96,021 of record NZ_OY760499.1, on the reverse strand, counting down.
CGAAACGTTTAGAAGTGGGAGACTTCTTTCGGAAAATCGTTAAACAATTGATAATCAAATCGCCAGTTCATTTGGTTATGAGATTATTCATTCTCCGTATGTTCTCCTTATTTCTATATTATTTTCTGAACATTTTGATTTCCAGGAACAGATCATTATACGTTCCCAGTGTTTTTGCTCCCAGGTTTTCGTAGACTTCGAGTTTGTCCATGATTTCATCCGAGGGGTAGAATTGTTCGTCGCTGGTGATTTCGGGATCCATCAGCTCGATGGCGTTTTGGTTCGGCGTGGCGTAGCCGACGTATTCCGCATTGATGGCCGCATTCTCAGGTTCCAGCATGAAATTGATGAAGGCATAGGCGCCTTCGATATTTTTGGCGGTCTTTGGTATGACGATGTTGTCGAACCAGAGATTGGAGCCCTCTTCCGGGATCACATAATGAAGATTTTCGTTTTCCCAAAGCATCTCGCTGGCTTCACCGGAGAAAGTCACGGCGATGGCCGCTTCTTCCTGGATCATGTACATCTTGATTTCATCGGCAACGATGGCTTTGATATTCGGCGTGATATCCTTCAGTTTCTCCGCGACCTCGTTCAAAATCATCGGATCCGTTTCATTGAGGGAGTAGCCTTCACTTTGGAGACCCAGCCCCATCACTTCGCGCGCCCCGTCGATCAGGAGCAGACTGTTCGCGTAGCTTGGATCCCAGAGATCGGACCAGGAGGTGATCTCTTTCGTCACCATTTTGTCGTTGTAGATGATGCCCAAGGTCCCCCAGAAATAAGGAATTGAATAGTTGTTGCCTTCATCGAACGGCAAATCCAGGAAGCGCGGATCGATGTTATCCAGGCCTTCGATTTTCGAGTGGTCCAGTTCGATCAGCAAGCCTTCTTCAGCCATTTTATTGATCATGTACTCCGAGGGGATGCTCAGATCATAAGCCGTCCCGCCCTGTTTGACTTTGGTGTACATCGCCTCATTCGAATCAAACGTCTCGTAGGAGACTTTATACCCGGACTGCTCTTCGAATTTCGTAATCAGCTCCGGTTCGACGTAGTCGCCCCAGTTGTATATGGTCAGCGTATTCCCTTCCGAAAAACCTTGTGCTCTGTTCAAAGCGTTTATACCGAAAGCGATCGCTGCACAAGCAAGCAGGACAACGGCCGCCATTCCCATTAATTTTTTCATCCTTTTTTCACCGTCCGTCCCGAGCCGGCGCGTTTCCCGACCGCCTTCAATTGCTGCGCATGTTTATTGTGCTCGTACTGTTGAATGAAATAGTAGCCCAAGACCAACAGCAGCGTGAACAGGAACATCAGCGCACTGAGTGCATTGATTTCCAGGCTGACCCCACGGCGGGCCCGTGAATAAATTTCCACCGCCAAAGTAGTGAAGCCGTTCCCCGTCACGAAAAATGTCACCGCAAAATCATCTAAGGAATAGGTAAAAGCCATGAAAAAGCCGCTCAGTATCCCTGGAGTGATGCTCGGGATCAGGATTCTGCTGAACACTTGGCCGGAGCTGGCGCCCAGATCCTGGGCCGCACTGATCATCGAATCGTTCATCTCATAAAGCTTCGGCAGCACCATCAGCACGACAATAGGGATCGAAAAAGCGATGTGCGACAACAGCACCGAGGAGAAGCCCAACGAGAAGCCGAGCATCGTAAACAGAATCAACAAACTTGCCCCGATGATAACGTCCGGAGAAACCATCAGCACGTTGTTCAGGCTCAAAAGCGTATTCTTGATGCTACGTTTTTTCGTGAAATAAATGAAAATCGCACCCATCGTGCCGATCGCAGTCGCGATGAGGGCCGACAGCAACGCCACCAAAAATGTGTTCAGCACGATGCCGATCAAGCGCGTGTCCTCAAAGACAGCTTGGTAATGCTCCCACGTGAAGCCGGTGAAGGCATTCATGGTCCCGCCGGCATTGAACGAATAAAAGATCAGATAAAAGATCGGCAGGTACAGGATGGCGAAAACGAGCACAAGGAACGCATTGTTCCACTTCGTGTTGGTTGTTTCCTTCATTTGACTCCCCTGCCTTTCTTCTTTTTGTCACGCGTCAGGGACATAATGGCAATCATGCTGATGATCAGAATGACGCCGATCGTGGAACCCATCCCCCAGTTCTGGGTGACGAGAAAATGTTGCTCTACGGCGGTTCCCAGCGTGATTACCCGGTTTCCACCGATCAGTCGCGTCAGCATGAACAGCGACAGAGACGGAATGAAGACGGCCTGGAAACCGCTGCGCACGCCGCTCAGCGTCAAAGGAAAGATGACCCGCGTCAAAGTCTGCATCCTTGTTGCGCCCAAGTCCTCGCTGGCGACGATTAGGGACGGGTTCAGCTCTTCGATCGAATTGAAGATCGGCAGGATCATGAACGGCAGCTCGATGTAAGCCGCCACGAAAATGAAACTGAAGTCCGTGAAGAGGATCTGTTGGGGACCGATGCCCATGAAGCTCAGGAACTGGTTGACCGTACCGCTCTGACTGAACAAACCGATGAAGGCATAGGCCTTCAGCAAGAGGTTGATCCATGTCGGCAGAATGATCAAGGACAGCCAGAGCTGCTTATGCTTCGTCCGGCTCAGGAACAGGGCCGTCGGGTAACTGATCAGGAACGTCGCGAGGGTGATGGTGAACGCATACAGGAACGAATTCAACGTCATCCGAAGATAATTTCCCGAACTGAAATAGGTCGCGTAGTTGGCAAACGTGAATGCTCCGGTGATGTCGAAAAACGACTGGTACAGGATCAGCAGCATCGGCGAGAGGACAAACAACCCCAGCCAAAGCACGTAAGGAACAGAATAGAACGCTCTAGAATTTTTCGTCATGTCTCTTCCCCCTATTCTTCATAGCTTTCCAGACGGGCATCGAACTCTTCTTCGGATTCGCCCAGGCGCATGACATGGATATCCTGCGGACCGAAACGGAGGCCGACATCCTTGCCGATTTCCGCGCGCTTAGTGGAATGGATCATCCACTCATTTCCGTCCTTGTCGTAGCCGATGATTTCATAGTGGACACCGCGGAACAGCTGCGTATCGATATTCACGACCAGTTTGCCGTTTTCGACAGTCGTCAGCTCCAGATCTTCGGGACGAATGACGATTTCGATTTTTTCACCCGGAGTGATGCCCGCATCGGAACATTCGAACTCTTTGCCGACGAAGCTGACTTTGTAGTCCTCCACCATTGTTCCGGAAACGATATTGCTCTCGCCGATGAAATCCGCAACGAACCGGTTGATCGGCTCATCGTAAATATCCACAGGTGTGCCACTCTGGACAATCGCGCCCTTGTTCATAACGAATATCCAATCGCTCATCGCCAATGCCTCTTCCTGATCGTGCGTAACAAAAATAAAGGTGATACCCAAACGCTGCTGCAGTTCACGGAGTTCGTACTGCATATCCGTGCGCAATTTCAAATCCAAAGCCGACAACGGTTCATCCAGCAGCAGCACATCCGGTTCGTTGACGATTGCCCGGGCGATTGCGACCCGCTGTTGCTGGCCGCCCGACATTTCGCTGATTTCACGGTTTTCATAGCCCTCAAGTTGAACCATTTTCAGGGCTTCATCCACTTTCAGCTTGACCTGATCCTTGGGCAATTTTTTGATCGTCAGCCCAAATGCGATATTATCGAAAACATTCATGTGGGGGAACAAAGCGTAGTCCTGGAAAACGGTATTGACTTTGCGTCGGTTCGCCGGTATGTCATTCACTACTTCCTCGTTGATTTTGATGACGCCTTCCGTAGCGTCCGCAAAGCCGGCGATCAAACGCAGAATCGTCGTTTTCCCGCAGCCGGATGGTCCCAAAAGGGTATAGAATTTGCCTTTTTCAAGCTCAAAGTTAATATCATGCAACACAGTTTCATCATCGTATACTTTTTTCACATTCTCCAAAGTAATGATCGGTTTGTCAGTCATTTTCTCCCGCCTTTATCGTTTATGTATGGGCGCTGAACATTCACTCCAATCGGATGCGACCGGATATTCACTCATCACTATTATGTTAGCACAAAACACTATCATTATATAAGAAGCAGCGTCATTTACAAAAGAATCCCACGTAAAAAAACGCCAGAAATGATCATCCTGACGTTTGGAACTATATGTATTTTATTAGAACAGACGCGCGGCCCGATCGTAGTAGACGAATTTTTCCGTAAAGGAATATGGATCCGTCATTCCGATTTGGTTGGCGAAGGTGAACAAGGTAGTCTCTTTCAATGAGGCGATCTGGATCAGCCTTGGATTGATGAGGACAAAAGCGGAACTCGTATCGGCAACGATTTTCCCTTTGGCCATGACGACCGCTCTGCGGGTGTATTCGAGCATCAGGTGCATATCATGCGTTACGATCACGACGGTCACACCGTTCTGGTGAATCTGCTGGAGGAAATGCATGATGTCTTTATAATGACTGAAATCCTGACCGGCTGCCGGCTCATCCAAGATGATCAACTCCGGATCCAGCGCCAAGACGGCTGCAATCGACACCCTTTTCAGTTGGCCGAAACTCAGCATCGACAACGGCAAGTCTTTGATGTATTGCAGTCCGCAAACTTTTGCAACTTCATCGACTTTCCTTACGATCTCTTCCTCTGGGATGTTGCGCTGCTTCAGTTTCAATGCAATCTCTTCATACACGGTTTCCTGCGACAGGCTGTCTTTCGGGTTCTGCGGGACGTAGCCGACATAGTTTCCCGCTTCATCCGAGTCGATGTCGCTGACTTTCTGGCCTTTCCAGTAGATATGTCCACTCTGCGGTTTTTCCTCTCCGGTCATCAAGCGGGAAAGCGTCGATTTGCCGGCGCCGTTCGCACCGACAAGACTGATCATTTCCCCTTTGTAGATGCGGAGAAAGGCTCCGTCGACGATGTCCTCGTCATTCCAAGGATATTTGAACGACAAGCCATCCAGTTCCAAAAGCACTTCATCATAATCGGGATACCGGAATTGCGGCAGATAATTCAGCCAACTCTCCATTTGTTCCTTTAATTGCGGACCATTCACTTTCTTTACGTTCGCCAACTCCCGGACATTGTCCAGATCGACTCCGGCATAGCGCATAGCCGTGATGTACAGTGGTTCCCGGATGCCGATATCGCTCAAAATTTCGGTGCGGAGTATCTCCTCCGGCGTTGCATCCGCGATGAGCCGCCCGCCGGAAAACAGCAGGATACGATCGATCGGCTGTGCCAAGACATCTTCCAACCTATGTTCGATGATGAGGACGGTCGTGTCGCTGACGCGATGCAGATCATCAATGAATTTCATGGCCAAGTCCCCGGAGCTCGGGTCCAGATTCGCTAATGGCTCATCGAACAAAATCAACGGTTTGCCATCCAAGGAAATACCGGCCATCGTGATGTCGCCCAATTGCTGTTCCGATAATTTCATGAAACTGCGCTTCAGGTAAGGGCGTTTCTCCAAAAATTCATGCCAACTGTCCATTTTTTTCAATTCTTCGGCGGAGCGGAATGGAATTTGTTGCTTCACTCCGAATTTCCCCATCTGATCCGCGTGGGGAATCAGACTATTCTTGACCAGCTTCATTTCATTCGGAAGAAAATCTTCAAAGGGGGCAACTGTCTGATCGACCTGATGGTGAAAGAGGATGTTTCCACTCGCATCGCCGTTCTCTTCACTCGGCAATACGCCTGTGAGACAGCGGGCAAAGGTCGTTTTCCCGGAGCCGCTAGGGCCGAGCACAAGTATTTTTTCTCCTTCGTAGATGGTGACATTCAGTTCTTCCAACGTCGGTTCCTTTTGATCTGAATAGGTGAAACTAAAGTTCTGAAAAGATATCAGTGGTCTTCGCATGGCTATCCTCCTTCATTATTTTGTTACGGAACGGCTTCATACTGTTGATTTCGCTGCCCTGATGACTGCAGTCGGTGAATCCGGGATGGCCGTTACTCCTCTATTCAAAAAAATAATAATTAAGTGCTATCCAAAAAAAGAGCTGAATGTTCACACCCAGCCTTCTTTTCACCTATACGCTTCCCACTGCGTCTTCTCCGATGATCCGGACTTCCGTTTCCAGCGGCACGCCATAATGTTCCATTATGACTTTTTTGATGTGTGCAATCAGTTCAATGTAGTCGGTTGCTGTAGCTTGGTTGATGTTCACGATGAACCCTGCATGCTTCATCGAAACCTGCGCCCCACCCCAAGTCAAGCCCTGAAGACCCGCTTCCTGGATCAATTTGCCTGTGAAGTACCCGGTCGGCCGTTTGAAGACGCTGCCGCATGAAGGATATTCCAATGGCTGCTTCGATTCGCGCAAAGCGGTCAATTCATCCATTCGGGCTTTGATCGCTTCGTGCTTGCCTTTTTCCAGATGGAAGACGACTTCCAGAACGATTTCGTTCGTTTCCTGCAGCTTGCTGTGGCGATAGGAAAACTCAAGTTCATCCTTCTCGTAGGTTTTGATTTTTCCTTCGCGTGTGATCACCACAACGGATTCGATGACTTCTTCGACTTCACCATCATATGCTCCGGCATTCATGTAGACCGCTCCGCCGACGCTGCCGGGAATGCCGCATGCGAATTCCAAGCCGCTCAACCGCTCTGCCAAAGCCATCCGGGAAGCATCAATCAGGCGTGCGCCGCTCTGGACGATCAACCGATGGCGTTTCACTTCCATGTGGTCCATTTCCGTCAGGATCATGACGATACCACGGATGCCGCCGTCCTTGATGATGACGTTGCTGGAGTTGCCCAATACGGTCAAGGGCAATTTTTTTTCATTCACCCATGCGACGATTGCCGCAACTTCTTCTTTGGATTTCGGAAAGACCAGCACATCCGCCGGGCCACCTGTTTTTGTGTATGTATAATGTGACAAGTTTTCATTCTCTTTAACGATCATTTCAGGAAACTGTTGTTTTATTTCCGTCCCCAACATGCATTTCACCCACTAATTTTATTTATGTAGTCCATTTTAACATCACTTGATACCAATTTGTATCAAATTAGTAAGCGGCAGCAATTAATTATATTTTTTTAACCATTGATTAATCAAAATTTAATCAAGAGCGATTCCGCATCTGTTCATGCTATTTTAACACAAGTTTATGAAAAAATTTACAATTTAATCAATTTGCAAGAGCTTTGTTACATACACGGCCCATTTTCGTTTTTGAACGCGAATTCAATCTTATTCCTTGCGGTTCGGTCGCGCAGATATGGTAAAATATTACAGATAACAGAAAAAAGGGGGCTGCTCCATGCAACCGAAACAAACCAGAAACGGAATCACCTTCACTTTATTGTCCATCCTTTATCCGCTTTACCTCTTCACGACCAAGGATCCCGGCTCCGTATCCACGACTTCGTTGATATTGGCGCTGTTTTTGCCGATCGTCGGAACGATTTTTGCGCTGAACATCCCAGAGCCGAAAATGAAGTGGACACTGGCTGCCATCAATCTGATCCTCTTCATCCTGTTCCTTTACTATACGATCGCGTTGCGTTAAGGCAGGTGAACAAAATGGAACTGAAATTTGTCTCATGGAACGTCAATGGCTTGCGGGCCATCGTAAACAAGAATTTTGCGGATGTTTTTTTGGACTTCGATGCCGATTTCTTCTGTCTGCAGGAAACGAAATTGCAGGAGGGCCAGATTGATCTAGCGTTTCCCGGGTATGAGTCCTATTGGAATTATGCGGATCGCAAAGGTTATTCCGGCACGGCCATATTCACAAAGCATACCCCGCTTTCTGTCCGGTTGGGCATAAGCGATGCCGAACATGATTCGGAAGGCCGCGTCATCACCTTGGAGTACACCGACTTCTATCTGGTCACTGTCTACACGCCCAATTCACAGGAGCAATTGAAGCGGTTGGACTACCGGATGAATTGGGAGACGGCCTTTCTGGCTTATCTGAAGGGCCTGGAGACAGAAAAACCGGTCGTCGTCTGCGGTGACCTGAACGTTGCCCACGAAAACATCGATCTGAAGAATTGGAAAACGAACCGCAAGAACGCGGGCTTTTCGGACGAGGAACGCGCCAAGTTCAGCGAAGTGATCGCCAACGGATTCATCGATACTTTCCGCTACTTCCATCCCGATGCGGAAGGCAGATATTCCTGGTGGAGCTATCGCTTCAACGCCCGCAAAAACAATGCGGGGTGGCGGATCGACTATTTCCTTGTGTCGGAAGCTTTGAAGGATGCTTTGGTCGATGCGGATATCCATGAAAATATCTTCGGCAGCGACCATTGCCCGATATCGCTGAAGCTTTCGCTGCAGTAAGCGGAAAGATTGAATCATCAATCAGTCAGGAGGAATGGAATATGGATATTCAAAATCGGGTGGTCGTGGTGACCGGCGGAGCGAACGGAATCGGCCGGGCAACGGTGGAATCATTTTTGGCTGCGGGTGCCGCTGTCGCCTTCGTGGATACGGACAGGGAAGCCGGTGAGAGGATCGTTTCACGATTTGAAGCGAACGACGTGTATTTCCATCACGGAGACATCGCGGAGGAGGCTGCCATTCATGCTTTTGCGGAATCCGTCAAGCAACGCTTCGGCAAAGTCGATTATCTAGTGAACAATGCCTGCATCAGCAAAAAAGGGATCGTGTCGCAGTGTTCCTTTCAGGACTTCAATTATGTTCTGACTTTGGGTGTCACGGCGCCGTACCTGTTGACGAGCTTATTTTTGCCGGTGTTCACAGCTGACGCTTCGGTCGTGAACATCGCATCCAGCCGCGGTTTCATGTCGCAAAAGGACACCGAAAGTTACTCGGCAGCTAAAGGTGGCATCCTTTCCTTGACGCACGCCCTCAGCATTTCCTTGGCCGGAAAAGCCCGCGTCAATTCCATCAGCCCTGGCTGGATCGACACGGGTTCCTTCCTTAAAGAGGAGGACTATCAGCCGGACTATGAAGCCGCGGATCTCCTGCAGCATCCTGTCGGCCGTGTCGGCGTACCCGATGACATCGTGCAGACGATCCGTTTTCTCTGCAGCGACGCAGCCGGCTTCATCACCGGGCAGAATTTCACCGTTGACGGCGGGATGTCCAAGCTGATGATCTACCACAACGACCATGGCTGGACCTACAATCCCGAATCCGAGTGAACGGCATTGTTGAGAGCATGCGCATGCTGAAGCACCCAAAAAAAAAAGCAGGACGACCTTCACTTGAAAGGTGTCCTGCTTTTTTTGTTATCCGTCCTGAAATGAATCTGACCCGCTTTACTTTTTCAGAAACTGCTTCACAAACCATTGCGCAGCCAACTCAGCAACCTGTTCCAGCGTACCGGCTTCCTCGAACAGATGGGTGGCTCCCGGAATGATGGTCATTTCCTTCTCGCAGTTCAGCAATGCGTATGCCTGCTCATTCAGTTCGATCACGCCATCATCATAGCCGCCCACCAACAAAAGCGTTGGGGCCGTGACCTTAGCCAAACATGCTTTCGCCAAGTCCGGACGTCCGCCCCGCGAAACAACGGCGTTGATTTCATCGCCCAACGCAGCGGCCGATTGCAGAGCGGCAGCCGCTCCGGTACTGGATCCGAAATACCCGATCGGTAACTGTTTTGTTTCATCCTGCTGCTTCACCCAGTTCTCCGCAAGCGTCAACCGCTGGGCCAACAAATCGATGTCGAAGCGCTTGTCGGTCCACTCGCTTTCAGCTTCCGTCAACAGATCCAGCAACAAAGTGGATAATCCATGCGCCCGCAGCACGCTGGCCACGTATTTGTTGCGTACACTGTGCCGGCTGCTTCCGCTGCCATGGGCAAAAATGACGAGGCCTTTCGGGTCTCCGTGCAAGACCAGATCACCATTCAAGGTGACGCCAGCACCGATTATCTTGACTGTCCTTTCTGGATCACTCATCTGCCTCCCCCTCCTTCACGTTCATGCTCCGGAGCAAGGAGACGACTTCCGCGTCGTCGAGCTGATTGAAATGGACATAATAGGCGCCCACCGCTCCGAGATAGTCATCCGCCCGCTCCAAGGCAACGACTGCATCCACCATTTGGTCCATCTTTTTCGCCGTATCCTCCGGCGTGACCGGAACCGCCACGATGATGCGTTTCGGATTCCGCTTTTTGAGTGCCGCTATCGAGGCGAACATCGTGAAGCCGGTCGCGATGCCGTCATCCACGATGATGGCCGTTTTGCCTTCCAGCGATTGGATGTTCGCTGCCCCGACGTACGTTTCCCTGCGCCGTTTGATTTCCTGGCGGAGCCGCTTCAGCTCCCATTCCAACCAATTCTTGTCCAACACCCCGTGCTCGCCTGGATTGAAGATCGGGTCCGCATCCTCCGTGATGGCCCCGATGGCATATTCAGGATTGAACGGGTGTCCGATTTTCTTCGTGATGAGCAAATCAAGCGGTGCCGCCAATTTCTTGGCGATCTCGACACCCAAAGGCACCCCACCTCGCGGCAAAGCAAATACGACAATGTCTTCTCCGCGGTACTTCTCCAACGCTTCTGCCAGCAGCATGCCGGCCTCTTTCCGATCGGTAAATAACATAGCTTTCCCTCCTTGTCCGACAATACCTTCCCATTGACTGAAACAAGTGCATGTGGTTCGACTGTTTTCCGATTTTCATTGCAAGCTTTTTTCTGCATTCTTTTCTCACCCAAATCATAACACGCAAACGCCACAAGGAGGAATGATAACACTTCTGCATCTGTTGATGCTGTCAGCTGTTCGGATTATCAGAGCCGGCCGCTGGAAAGGAAACATCAGTTGATGCTTTTCTTCAATGCCTCAAGATTCTCCAGCATGACCGAAATGTAATCCGAACCCTTTTCCTGGTCTTCCTCGGTGATCCCTTCAAGAGGACTCAATACCGCCAATTCCACGCCAACCTCTTTGGCTAGCGTCTCCGCGGTCTGTGAAGAAGCATTATTTTCAAAATAAATATGCGAAATATTGTTGGCTTTCACGTAATCGGAAAGTGTCGCCAAAGCTTCCGCGCTCGGTTCAACCCCGGCATTCAGACCCGTTACAGAAATCTGATCAAGATCATAGCGGGCCGCCAAATAGGCGAAAGCAGCATGTTGCGTCACGAAAGTGCGGTTTTCCGCTCCCTCAAAAGCAGCCTGGTAGGCTTCATCCAACTCAATCAGTTGTCCGTTGTACGCTTCGGCATTATTCAAATAATTTTCCGCATGATCTGCATCCGCTTCAGCCAATCCTTCTGCAATCGTCGTAACCTCCGTCTGAGCCAGCACAGGGTCCAACCATACGTGTGGATCGACAGTATGGGTATGTCCGCTCTCCACATCTTCTTCCTCTGATTCGTGCTCATGCGCGTGTGCCTCGCCTTCATACTCCAACAGCGTGATTGCCTCGCTTGCGCATACGACCACCATATCCGAGGTATCGATGGCCGCCAGCACATCCGGCACCCACGTCTCCATCTCAGGACTATTGTAGATGAAAACATCCGCGTCCTGGATTTCAGCGATCATCTGGCTCGATGGTTCAAAGGAATGCACCTCCATTCCGGCTTCCAAAAGCATACTCACGTCGGCATCGTGCTGCGCGACTTGCTTCGTAAAATCGTACATCGGATAAAAGGTCGTGACGACCTGCAGCTTGTCCGATTCCGTATTTTCTGTCCCGTTCCCGGCTGCTCCGCAACCAGCCAATAGTGCGGTTGTCCCCAACAGCGACAATGCCCACTTCATACTCTTTATTTGATTCATTTATTTTTCCCCCGTCTTCTCTTTATGAACTTTCCGAAATGTGATAATGATTGCTCATTCGCAAATCGTAACGATTACGTTTTAAAGGATAGCGCAAAGATTTGGTTGATGCAAGTCATTTGTGTGCAATCATTTATTTCTTCATATATAGAAATTTTTATGGGTATCGACAATAACCCGTTTTTTTCTTTTTGCGACGCAACAAAAAAAGGAAGTGCTCCAACAATCGGAACACTTCCTCCTAAATCAGTAGCCTCATCCTCGCTTCATTGATTGTTCAATCTTAATGATCTACGAACTTTTCAATACTAGTTATGCTTGTTTTTCAGGCAAGACATGTAAGCTTTCGCTTCTAGCTGCTTGAATGAAATCTACTGTTTATTAATCTTAGAATGGTTCAAGTTTTCATGTCTTAGAAATACATCTAGAACACAAATTCCGAACCATCTAAGACTTTGCATTAACAGCTTAACTGAAAAGCTGTTAACCGGAAAATCTTTTTGAAGGATTTCCCTGAAAGAGTGGCATACTCTTTTGTTTTTCTTGGTGTTACTTAGTATGTCTCTCTTTGTATACTTATAATAACATGTAAGCGCTAACAAGTCAAGTGGAAAATGACGGTTTCAACAAAAAATTCCAAAGAATTTTTTCGGCTGAAATGTCATTCTGCACTTGCAAATTAGTCGATCATCAGACTCATCAAGACGCCATCGATAAATTCCCCATCGATCAGCATGGCACGCGGCATCACTGCTTCTTGCTGATAACCCATTTTTTCATAAAGATGGATGGCCCGTTCATTTCTGCCATGAACCGTCAACTCCAACCGGCGGATCACGCCGCTTTCGATTGCCCAGGTTTCGATTTCTTCCATCAGAACCGAGCCGATTCCGAATCCCCAATAATCCTTCTCGACGGTGATACCGACTTCCCCTACATGCCTAAGCTTCGGCTTGTCCGTTGCCCCAACGGACGCCAAGCCGATCAATTGCTTGTTGTTTATCGTCGCAACCAGCATCACGTTGTTGTCTTTCTCCATCAGATCTTCCAGATACAATTCTTCGAAGGCTTCCGACAATTCCAATCCTTCAGCCCCATATGCCAAAAAAGGCGTCTCGGCGCCTGTTTTTTTGCTGAAGGCGATGATGTCCTTTGCATCGGCCGGGATGGCTTCCCGGATCATGATTTCGACTTTCTCTCTTTTACGCATGCTATAGCCCTTCTTTCGTGAGTATTCCGTGCAATGTTTCGACCAAAGCATCATAACGTTCGCCGGTCGGGATAAAAGTGATTTCCCGGTTTTCAAAAAACTCCCCGGTAGGAACCAGGCGGATCGTCAAATACGCATCCGGCAACTCCTCTTCGATGAACTTAGCCCACTCGATCACCGTAACGCCTTTTCCGTAAAGATACTCTTCAAACCCCAAATCATCGCCGCCGACATCCTCCAGGCGATAGACATCCATATGGTACAACGGCAACCTGCCTTTTGTGTACTCTCTGATCAAAGTATACGTGGGGCTCTTTACGACAGTGTCGATGCCCAAACCCTTCGCCAAACCTTTTGTAAAGGTCGTTTTTCCGGCACCTAGATTTCCCTCCAGGAGGATGACATCTTTCGGTTCCAATAACCGCGCCAATTGCGCAGCTATCCACATTGTCTCTTCTTCATTTTTTGCTGTTAAGGTGAACATCCTGAATCTGCCTCCATCTTCACCAATTTATTTTATTCCATTCCTTATTATAGGAATATTCCCTCCGGAATGCACCTTTTTTCTGCATATGGCCCAATTTGGGATGCAAACAAAAAAATGGAAAGCCGGATTTGATCCAGGCTTTCCATTTTTTCATTAATCAAGCAATGTTTGGTTTGCTGTGATGATGGCTGTTTTGTAAACATCCTCTTCGTTACATCCGCGTGACAAATCGGAAATCGGTTTGTTCAAGCCTTGCAGGATTGGGCCAACCGCTTCGAATCCGCCGAAACGTTGTGCGATCTTGTAGCCGATGTTACCTGATTGGATTTCAGGGAAAATGAATACTTTAGCTTGACCAGCCACTGTTGAGCCAGGAGCTTTTTGCTTAGCGACCACTTCAGAAAAAGCAGCATCGAATTGCAATTCGCCGTCGATGTTGTATTGAGGAGCCAATTCTTTTGCAATTCTGGTAGCTTCGACGACTTTGTCGACTTCCGGTGATGCTGCTGAACCTTTTGTTGAGAAGCTCATCAAAGCAACGTTTGGTTGGATTTCGAACATTTCAGCTGTTTTAGCACTTTCAACAGCGATTTCAGCCAATTCTTGAGCGCCAGGATTGATGTTGATTGCGCAGTCAGCGAAAAGGAATCTTTCAGTACCACGGATCATGATGAAAGCACCGCTCGTACGGCTAACGCCTGGTTTTGTTTTGATGATTTGAAGTGCAGGACGGACAGTATCACCCGTAGAGTGAACAGCACCGCTCACCAGACCATCGGCTAAGCCCATGTGTACCAGCATTGTTCCGAAATAATTTTCATCCAACAACAATTTTCTAGCTTGTTCTTCAGTGACTTTACCGTTACGGCGAGCGACGAAAGATGCAACCATTTCATCGAGTTCAGCATAATCAGCTGGGTCGATGATTTGGATGCCGCTTAGTCTGAAACCGCGGCCTTTTGCAGCTTCTTTGACTGCATCCACATTTCCGATAACGATTGGTTCAACTAAATCTTCCGCTTTCAGACGAACGACTGCCCCTAAGATTCTTGGTTCTAAGCCTTCCGGGAAAACGATTTTTATTTTTTTTCCTACGATTTTTTGGCTTAAGCCTTCAAACATGTCCAAAAAAAATCCCTCCAGATTCGATTTATAATACTCAACTATCATACAGCAAACGAGAATAAAAAAACAGTCATTTCTGTAAATTGCTGTTACAATTTCATATTTTCTCATGAAACTGTCATATCTCCTTCGATTTTTCGCGGGCCTTTTCTTTTGCAATCCTTTTCATTGTTGTTTATACTATACTTTAACACATATAAGTAGTATAACAAAAGGAGTCATTTATTATGCCCATTTATGAATATTCAGCAATTAAAACAGATCAGTCATCTGTATCACTGGAACAGTACAAAGGAAAAGTCATCTGTATCGTCAACACAGCTTCGAAGTGCGGTTTGGTGGGTCAGTTGGATGAACTCGAGGAACTTTACGAGAAATACAGAGAACAGGATTTCGTCGTTCTGGGATTTCCATCGAACCAGTTCAATAACCAAGAACCGTTGGACGGCGAAGGAGCAGCTGAATTCTGCCGACTCAATTATGGCGTCACCTTCCCGATTTTCGATAAGATCGAAGTGAACGGTGAGAATGCGGATCCGCTCTACAAATATTTGGTCGAACAGACAGGAGGCGGCGCCATCAAGTGGAATTTCACAAAATTCCTTATCGGCCGCGATGGCGAAATCATCAAACGTTTTGCCCCGATCACCACACCAAAGAAAATGACGAAACTGATCGAAAGCGCTTTGGAGCAACCAATCACCAATGAATAGACAAAAAAGGCATGGACACTGAGTGGAAATTCAGTGTCCATGCCTTTTTCGTTGGTTCAATTTCATTTTTCTGTATAGAATTCCTGCAACAGTCTGCTCATCTCTTGGTAGCGCGGGAACATCGCTGCGTAGACAGACTTGCTGTCCTCGTTCGGTTGATGCTCGATCGAGGCGCCCATCAATTCCTCCGCATCATCCACGGATTCCACCAACCCCAAGCTCTTCAGCGTGATCAAAGCGGCACCCGTGCAGGAACTTTCGAAAGTTTCCGGAAATTCGATCGGCATGCCGATGATATCCGTCAAGATTTGGCGCCAGACCTGCGCGCGCGAGAAGCCACCGCTGGCCATGATTTTTATTGGTTCGCCGTTCATCGGGATGACCGCCGCGAGCACATCCTTCAGATTCAGGCAAATACCCTCCAAAACGGAGCGCAAAAAATGCTCTTTCGTATGCAGCATGTTGATGCCGCTGAAATTCCCTCTGGCATCCGCATTCCATAAAGGCGCCCGTTCACCGTTCAGATAAGGATGGAAAACCAATCCATCCGATCCCGGTGCGACGTTTGCGATCACCTCCATCGCTTTGTCATAGAGATCTTCATCAGCAATGTTCGCCGGTAAAAATTGTTTGATGGCCCAATCAAAGATGTTTCCGCCATTATTGACGGCGCCGCCGTTCACATAATGGTTTTCATCCAGGATATAACTGAATGTTCGACCTTCCGGACTAACATAAGGCTTGTCGCTCGTCATCCGGACCGCACCACTCGTACCGATTGTGATTGTTGCTGTGCCGGCGCGAATCGCTCCCATACCGAGATTGGCTAAACAGCCGTCATTCCCTCCAACTATAAAGGGTGTGTCCGCAGCAAGCCCCAGCAAATCAGCCACTTCCTCCGAGAGTCCGCTAAGCTGGTGACTAGGGCTTACCGGCAACGGCAGCAATTGGCTCGTGATGCCGCAGAATTCCATAATTTCCTCATCCCAGCGGAATTCTCTGATGTTGAACAAACCGGTAGCCGAGGCAACGGAATAGTCCACGACGAATTCACCGAACAGGCGCCAAAAAATGTATTCCTTGATGCCGATGAACCAACGCGCTGTTTGGAACACTTCAGGCTTTTCCGCTTTCAGCCAGAGAACCTTGCTTAACGGGGACATCGGGTGCAGCGGGGTCCCTGTTTTTTCATAAAAACGTTGGCCCATTTCGGAATCTTTCAGCATGCTTGCGTATTTTTTCGAACGATTATCCGCCCAAGTGATGCTCCTCGTCAACGGCGTCCCTTCCGCATCCATGAGGATCAGGCTGTGCATGGCGCTCGAAAAGCCGATGCCGGCAATATCCGTCGGGCCCAGTTCCGCTTTCTCTATGACTGCTTTTATTGTTTTTAATACGGCTGAAAAGATCTCATCCAAGTCTTGTTCCGCCATTTCGGGATTCTCTTTAATCAATGGATAATGCGCGTACGCTGATTCATAAGCTGAGCCGTCCGTTTCGTACAATACAGCTTTTGTGCTTGTGGTACCGACATCCACTCCCATGACATATCGTGCTGCCAAATAAAAAACCACCAATCCAAAAAATTTATCTTATTTTTCCACGACCTTAACCATTATAGCAAAATTCCACAAGCATTGGTGCAAATTTTTTGATAACATTCTGTTTTCTGCCTCCGATCGTTTACGTTTTCTTAACGCATTCTTTTCTGGATATCCACCTCCATCTGCTATACTGATGGCATCTACGCACAAGGAGGAACAATTTTGAGTTACTACGATCAACATATGCATACGCATTTTTCGCCCGATTCTGCAGAATCATTTGAAAATTATCTCGAGCAAACAGACGGACTGCTCGTCACAACGGAACACCTGGATTATCATGATGCCTACAATGGCGGTGTGGATACCGTCTTGGATTATGCCGCCTATACCGAAAAAATAGACGCCTTGAACGCAATCCATGAAGGACGCATCCGCCGGGGCATCGAAGTCGGCTACACACCGGAATCCCACGCACGGCTAACGTCCTATCTGGAAGGCAAAGCCTTCGACGTCATCTTGTTGAGCGTTCACCAAAACGGGCGTTACGATTACCTGCAGCCGATCATCGATGAGATGGATCCCAAAGCGGTCATGAAGGAATATTTCGAACTCTGCACGGAAGCTGTCCGGCAAGTCGATGGCGCAAATGTCTTCGCGCACTTTGATTACGGAATCCGCCGCCTGTCGGTCACGGTAGATGATCTGCGCGAATTCGAGCCCGCACTGAAGAGATTGCTCAAGGAAATCCTTACGAAAGAAATGGCACTGGAATTGAACACGCGCAGCATGTACGAATACAAAAACGCAGACTTGTACCGCTATATGATCGGCCTTTATCTGGAAATGGGCGGAACCCGCTTCAGTCTTGGTTCGGATGCGCATAGTGTCCAAAAATACCGTTACCACTTTGACGATGCGCTTGCGCTATTGCGCGAGCTGGGTGTGAGCGAATTGACCCTGTTCAATAATCGAATTGCCTACACCGAACCCATCTGATCCACTTATCCAATAACCTCTTCTTTGATTGGAGGAATCCTATGACCTATCCTTAAGAAGTCTACAAGGAAATCTGCCTTGTTTTTGCCCGGCTGGGTCTGTTTGCCTTCGGAGGCCCGGCCGCGCACATCGCCATGATGGAGGACGAATTGGTGACGAAGCGCAAATGGCTCACAAAGATGGATTTCATGGATCTGCTCGGATTCACGAATCTGATTCCAGTTTTGAACACTGGATCCAAGCGAAAAGCCCCTCATCACTTGCCTTTTCCGGCAGTGATGAGGGGCTCTTTTTAAAACTCCAAAACATTCCGCTTCTCGACCTTCAGAAAGACTTGTTCGCCTTTATCGAGCAGATTGAAAGTACGGTACAGATGATCTGCCCGCAGCGCAACGCCTTGATCCGTTTCGATCACATAGGACAAGATATTCCCGCTGATCGTTTCATCGACCACTTTCCCTTTGAAATACAGATGTTCAGTCGTCTCAAGCTGAGGCTCTTTGAAGTACTCGATGGCCTCCGGACGGATAGCAATTTGACTTGCCTGCGTTTTTTGCTGGGTCAATTTCTCAAAATCCGCGTTGTTCAACAAATTGTAGTTTCCGATGAATGAGGCTACAAAATGCGTTTCGGGATGCGTGTAAATTTCAGTCGGTGTACCCGACTGCTCGATTTTTCCGGAAGCCATGACATGGATGACGTCCGACATCAGCATCGCCTCATCCTGATCATGTGTGACAAAGATCGTTGTGATATGCAACGCCTTCTGGATACGGCGGATCTGCTTTTGGAGGTTCTTCCGCAGCAACGCATCGATAGCAGACAAGGGTTCATCCAGCAACAAGACCTTCGGCTCGGTTACGATGGCGCGTGCCAACGCCACCCGTTGCTTTTGACCTCCGGACAATTGCGTTGGATAATGATTCTCTTTACCTGACAGGTCCACGAGCTCGATGATGCGGGCTACTTTTTCTTTGATCAAACTCTGGTTCATTTTCTGCATCTTCAAACCGAATGCGATGTTCTCGGCTACATTCATGTTTGGGAACAGCGAGTATTGTTGAAAAACCATCCCGATATTCCTTTTCCCTGGCGGCAGATCCGTCACATCCTGACCGTTGATGTGGATGCTGCCCCCGTCGATACTTTCAAAACCGGCAAGCGAACGAAGCAAGGTTGATTTCCCGCAGCCGGACGGACCCAATAACGTGACCAAGTCGCCCTCATTTATTTTCAGATTGAGATCTTTCAACACTAAATTTTCACCGTCATATGATTTTCGAATGTTTCTGAATTCTATATAAGCCATTGTGTCTCCTCTATACTTTACAAAAAATGTGAATCGTCTACTCGATTTTAGCGTTCGTTTTTGCTTTTTTGGACTCTTTCGATCCGAGATAACCCGCCAAGTTCGTCAATATCAGCATGATGCAGAAGATGACTACGGAAATCGCGCTGGCCGCATGCCCCGAAACGCTTCTGGTTTTATCCAGGAAGATGCTGGTTGTTTCATAATAACTGCCCGCAATGATGTTCACCAATACGAAATCGCTGAACAGGATGCCTATCGAGAGCAGAATCGTCGCAACCAAACCTTTCAATACGCTGGGTACGATGATTCGGAAATAGGCGTACAGCTTACTGGCTCCCAGCGTTTCCGCAGCCTCCAGAATCGGCATGACTTCCAATGTGGTCAACGCATTTTTTATGCCTTGGTACATGTAGGGCAGGATGACTATCCCGTAGGCACAGCTCAACAAAAAAATGCGGTTCGACAGAAAGGTGCCGGAAGAGGCATAGAGCGAAATGATCGAAACCGCGAGTATGACCCCTTGGATGCCGTACGGTATTTTTGACAACAGATCCAAATATTTGTCGCCTTTCGGGTAATGGATCTGTACGACATACATCGCCGACAAAAGGAGCAGCAACAGAACCAGTGTCGGAATGATCGCAATCAACAAAGACCTGCCTATCGCGCCAGCCATCCCGCCTGTTCCAGCAAAAATGCCGGTATAGAATTCAAAAGTGAAGCCTTCAGGGATGATGTTGCTCAAATCCCTGAACAAAGAATTCAGCAGCGTCACAAACAGAGGCAACAGCAAAATCACGGAAAGGATCACGATCAGGAATGAAGAAAAGGCATTGCTTCGTTTCTTCACTTTTTACACACCCTTTCTGAATTTCTTTAACAGGCTGGTGCTGATCACTGTCATCGTACTCATCAATGCGAGCATCACGATCGACAAGGCACTCCCCAGTTCCACCTGTTGGACGACATCACCCGTAAACATGGATGAAATCCGGATCGGCAATAAGGCATAATTGTTCCCAAGCAGCGCATAAGGTGTCGCATAGGCTGCCAACGCATTGGAAAAGAGAACGGAAAAGGTTCCGAAAATGCTCGGCAGCACCAACGGGAGACCGATTTTTGACCAGAATTGCCAAGTCGTCGCGTTCATCAGGCTTGCCGCTTCCTTGTATTCGGTCTTGATGCCATCAAATGAAGGATAGAGCAACAAGGTAGCCAAGGGAATCTGGAAATATATGAAAGTGATGAGGATGCCTGATGTTGTGTACAGATCGTAGTTGTTCAAACCAACCAAATTCCATTTTTCGCCCAAGGTTGTCAGGATGCCTGAATTCCCCAGCAACAGGATGAAGGCAAAAGCCAACACGATGCCTTGGAAGTTTGAGGTCATATTCAAAGTCGTGATGTAGAACTTTTTCATGCTGTCGCCCGCAGTGTGGATGGCATAGGCGCCCAAGAGTGCTAGCGCAATCCCGATGAATGCTGACAGCAAGGAAACGAACAAGCTGTTCTTGATCGACATCAAGTAATACTCACTCGTAAAAATGGTTGTGAAATTGGCAAGCGTAATGCTGCGAGTTCCGGGTTCCAGGAAACTGTTGACGAAGATGTTGGCTAACGGCATCAATTCGAACAAGAGGATCAGCAGCGCGAACGGCATCAGCAATATGAGATACTTCCGTTTTTCATTCTGCAGCATTGCCTGACCCTCTTTTCATCAGGATTCCCTCAATGGCCTGCATGCGATCCCCTGCCGGAATGCCCAGCAACTTGCATAAAAATGGCGCTATTTCAAGCTGAGGCACGACTGCGCCTTCTTTGCGGAAGTCCTTGATGATCACTTTGTCCGAAAACAAATAAAGCGGAACAAGGCGATCTTCATTCGAGATGCCATTATGGGTATGATAGTCATTCATCCCATGATCGGAAGTGACCACGATCTGATAGCCTTCGCTCATCCATCTCCAGATGTACTGGGAAAGTTCGGCATCCACGCGGACGGCCGCCTGCACATACTCTTTGCTGTCGGCACCGAATTTATGGCCGGCATCATCGATGTTCATCGAATGGATCAGCGTATAATCCGTAGCCTTTTTACGGATCAAGTAATCGCCATCCGCAATCAAATGACTGTCCGGATAATGGTCTTCATGATAGAAAATGCCGTGTTCGATGAGGGAATCCGTATCCAACTGAATCCGGTCCTCCATCACCTGAAATGGTGCATGATTGTACAACTCGCTCACCCAGTAGTAACTGGCTGCCCCGGTTTTGAGCCCGTGTTCCTTGGCGATTTCAAAAACGCTCCGTTCTTTGGAACGGCGGACTGTGCGATTCGAGGTGATGCCATTTTCTGCAGTTGGCACTCCCGTCTGCAAAACCTCATACAAAGGCCTTGATTGGGCAGGCATCTCCGATTTGACTGTATAAGCCGCCATTATTCCTTTTTCGACCAGATGCTCCAAGAAGCCCATATGGTTATGGGCTGTCTTGGCATTCAATCCGTCCAACACTATAAAAATTACTTTATCCACTGTATTCAACCTCAATTATTTTACTTTCGTCAGTACTTCTTCTTGCCATCTTTGACCCAGACCGGCTGCAGCCTCTTCCCATGCATCAAAATCAGAGACCGGTTGCGCCTTCACGTATTGCTCTTCCGGAAGCAAGATATCCTGCACCTCTTGCGGCAATTCAACATTATCGCGGATAGGACGCGCATAGCCTTTAGCCAAGTTGATCTGGCCTTCATCAGAAAGGATATATTCACGGGCTAACGCTGCCGCATGCGGATTAGGCGCTGTCGCGTTGATGACTGTTGCGTATCCGCTTTGGATCGTTCCATCCAGCGGAATCGTCACTTCAAAACTGGCATTCGGGTTCGTTTCTGCAACTTGATTCGCATAATTCAGTGCGTTAAAGTCCCAGAACAGCCCGACTTCGATTTCCCCAGATTCCAAACGGGCCAACGATGTGTCGCCCAAGTCCAATCTGCCTTGTTCAGCCAGCTCTGCGAAGAAAGCAATGCCCGGATCCAAGTTGGTTTCGTCCCCGCCATTTGCGATGGCTGCAGCCAATACCGCATTTTGTGCTTGGGTAGCGGCATTTACGTCACCAATCGTGACTTTATAATCGCCTTCCAGAATATCCGCGAAGCTGGTTGGGGCATCCGTTACTTTTCCAGAATTGGTGATGAAAGCCAATGTTCCGTAATAACCGACGATCCAATCGCCATCATCGTCTTTCGCCCACTCAGGGATATCATCCCAATACGACGTTTTGTAAGCCAGCGTCAAGCCGTCCGCTTCTGCAACAGGTCCGAACGATTGACCGACATCGCCGATATCCTTCGTCGGATTGTTCTGTTCCGCCTTGAATAAAGCCAATTCTTCCGCTGAACTCATGTCCGTGTCTGCATGTGTCAAGCTATAAGTCGTTTCGAGTTCTTCCCAAGTCTCGCCCCAGTTCGCCCACGTATCCGGCATCCCTACTGATTCCACATGGCCTTCTTCTTTGGCTTGCGTTTCAATTTCACTCAATGTCAAGGCGTTCAGATCGACTTCCGCCTCATCAGTTGTCGCCGCCTCTGTTCCGCATGCGCTCAAAACCAGCATACTGCTTAAGGCCAAACCTGCAAACAATCTTTTGTTGGACAATCTCATTTTATTCGCTCCTTATTTGTGAACAATGGTTTCATTGTTTTTCATTACGTATTTGACTACAAATAAATACTAACAGATGGTTGTAAATAACCTTTGAATTCGCTGTTAACCTTGTGTAAGCATTCTGTAAACAGCAATGAAACCATGCGGCTGCTGCATTCTGATCAAAAAATGGATATAAATGTAGGAAAGGAGCACTGGCTTTTTTTCATTCAAACCCAATCACGAGCCAAAACCATGAATAACGCAAAGTTATCCATGATTCCGGAACCTGATTCAGTGCGCAGCAAAAAATATTGAAGCATAAGTCCAAAAAAGCAAGGAGAGCAGCGGATCGATCCGCTGCTCTCCTTGCTTTTTATGTTAGTCAATCCATTTGACGTAATCTTCGTCTTCCATCGCCTCGACGGCCCCCAACAGGTAGCCGTTGCCGACTTGCGAGAAGAAGTCGTGGTTGCTGGTTCCGGTCGAGATGCCGTTCATGACGATCGGATTCACATCATCGGCCGTGTCCGGGAACAACGGATCGAAGCCCAGATTCTGCAAGGCTTTGTTCGCGTTGTAGCGGATGAACACTTTGACGCGCTCCGTCCAGCCCAGCTCGTCGTAGATGTATTGCGTGTATTTCACTTCATTGTTGTACAGTTCATACGTCAGCATATAGACCCAATTCTTTACTTCTTCCTGTTCCGCTTCGGACAGTTGGTTGTAGGCGATCTGGAATTTGTAGCCGATATAGGTGCCGTGGACCGATTCGTCGCGTAGGATCAGTTTGATGATTTCCGCCACGTTCGGCAATTTGTTGTTGCCGAGATACCAAAGCGGTGCGTAGAATCCCGAATAGAACAGGAAAGACTCCAGCAGTACGCTGGCGGCTTTCTTTTCCAGCTGATTGCCGGTCTTGTAGATGTCGTTGATCAGACTGGCTTTGCGCTGGATGAATTCGTTGCTGTTGGTCCAGTTGAAGATATCCTCGATTTCAGCCTTCGTGTTCAAGGTACTGAAGATTGATGAATAGCTTTTCGCATGCACAGATTCCATGAACTGGATATTGTTCAATACCGCTTCCTCGTGTTGCGTACGCATATCCTCTTTCATGGCTGCAATGCCGTCCTGCGACTGCAGCGTGTCCAGCAGCGTCAATCCGCCGAACACTTTCCCCAACATATCCTGCTCGGCTTTGCTGAGCGTGCGCCAGTCGTCCAAGTCATTGGACAACGGAATCCGCGTATCCAGCCAAAATTGCTCCGTCAGTTTTTCCCATGTCAACTTGTCCAGCATGTCTTCGATGCTGTTCCAGTTGATTGCTATATAAGGCTTATTTGCCATCCTTCATTCCTCCGTTAGACTTTCCGATTATTGCATAAGGGTAATCAAATACAGTTGCGCTGCCTCATCAGATGGTGCATGATTCGCAGGCGTTCGCTCCGATTTCGTCGTTGTTTTCCGTAAATGTACGCACATAATAAATCGATTTTGCGCCTTTTTTCCAGGCGTAATTGCGCAGGATGTTCAGGTCGCGTGTCGTCATTTTATTGGTGCGCCCTTCTTTCCATTCGTACATGCCTTCCGGCAATTCGGAGCGCATGAACAACGTCAGGCTCATGCCTTGGTCGATGTGCTTTTGGGCAGCGACATAAATATCGATGACACGGCGCATATCAATATCATAGGCCGAACGATAATAAGGCATCGTTTCGTTGGAAAGCTGCGGAGCCGGATAATAAGTCTTGCCGGTTTTCTTCTCTTGACGTTCTTCGATGAGACGCGTGATCGGGTGAAGGCTCGCGCTCGTTTCGTTTACGTAACTGATCGAACCTGTCGGCGCGATCGCCAAACGGTTTTGGTGATATAAGCCGGATTCATGGATTGCTTGCTTCAACTGCAACCAATCTTCTTTCGTAGGGACTTTGATGCCCTCAAAAATTTGTTTCACTTTATCGGATTGGAAAACGACGTCGGAATCGGTGTAGGCATCAAAATATTCGCCCGTGCAGTAGGTGGATTTGTCGAAATTGACGAATGATTCTCCGCGTTCCTTGGCGATTTTGTTGCTGGCTGCCAATGTGTAGTAATTCAAAAGCATAAAGTAGACGTCCGTGAATTCGATGGATTCCGGCGAACCGTAATGCATCTGATTGGTCGCGAACATCGTGTGCAGGCCCATGCCGCCCAAGCCGATTGTGTGCGCTTGATCGTTTCCGTTTTTGATTGTAGGGACTGCTTCGATGCTCGAATGGTCGGTTACGTATGTCAAAGCGCGGACCATCGTTTCGACCGATTTTCCGAAATCAGGCGATTTCATCAGGTTCGGGATGTTCGTTGAACCCAAGTTGCAGCTGATGTCCGTTCCGAGCACTTCATATTCCTGCTTGTCATTCAGCAAAGATGGTTGTTGCACCTGCAAAATTTCCGAGCACAGGTTGCTCATGACAATCGTTCCATCCACCGGATTCGTGCGGTTGGCGGTATCGATGTTGATTATGTACGGGTAACCGGATTCCTGCTGGAGTTTGCTGATTTCGTTCTCGAGGTCGCGGGCGCGGATCTTCGATTTGGAGATTTCCGGATTGTTGACCAGATTCTCGTATTCAGCGGTGATGTCGACATAGGAGAACGGTTTGCCGTAGATCCGCTCCACATCATAAGGGCTGAACAGATACATCTGATCGTCCTTCGCCGCCAGTTCATAGAACTTATCCGGAATGACCAGCCCCAGCGATAGTGTCTTCACGCGGATCTTTTCATCGGCATTCTCTTTTTTAGTGGAAAGGAAGGCCACGATATCCGGATGGAATACGCTCAAGTACACCGCGCCAGCCCCGTTTCGCTGGCCCAACTGGTTGGAATAGCTGAAACTGTCCTCGAGAAGCTTCATGATCGGCACGACGCCGCTCGATGCATTCTCGATCTTTTTGATCGGATCGCCCGCCGCCCGGACGTTCGACAAGTTCACGCCGACGCCTCCGCCGATGCGGGACAGTTGTAGGGCACTGTTGATTGTGCGGCCGATGCTGTTCATGTCATCCGTTGTTTGGATCAGGAAGCACGACACCAATTCCCCGCGGCGTTTTCTGCCGGCGTTCAAAAAGGTCGGTGTCGCCGGTTGGTAGCGTTGATGGATCATCTCTTCCGCAAGGTCGATCGCCAAATCTTGGTTCCCGTCAGCCAAAAAGAGGGCATTGAAGACGATCCGGTCTTCGTAACGTTCCAAATAACGTTTGCCGTCGTTCGTCTTCAGCGCGTATTGGGTATAGAACTTGTAGGCCGCCATGAACGACTTGAAACGGAACTTCTTGTTGTACGTATCCTGCATCAACTTTTTGATGAAATCAAGCGGATATTTCTCCAGGAATTCTTTTTCGATGTAATCCTGTTCGATCAAATAATTCAATTTTTCATCCAACGTATAGAAAAAAACCGTGTTTGGATTCACATGCTCCAGGAAATACGCCCGGACGGCTTCCTTATCCTTATGCAGAGGGATGGCGTTATCAATCGGACGATTGATTTCGTTGTTCAATTTATAATAGGTTACATCATCTGTTTTGGTTACTAATTTTGGACTATCCAAGTTCCGTCACCTTCTCTTTCAAAATCTGAATGTCGTTCTCGTTCCCTTGAAACTCAAACAAGTGCAGCAGCGGGACGCCATAGTCGCGTGCCAAGTCTTTTGCGGTAAAACCGAAAAGCTTACCGAAATTCAGGTTCCCACCACCTGCCACTCCTTTGAAGTAGGCGCGGTTCTGGTCGGTCTCGATGAAGTCGACCAGAATATCCGTCACCTCTTTATCATAGGTCGGGGTCACGATGATGAACGGATCCTCAATCGTCCGGAAGGCATTGCCGGCCGTCAACTCGATGGTTTCAAGGCCCAGTTTATTCACGAACTTCCTTGTTTGGCCGGTCAGCGACATAAACACTACCTTCATTTTGCATCATCCTTTCCCCTACTGTTCTTCATCCATTATACGGTTGAGCGGATGGAATTACAACAAAAAGACACAACATGTAGTATGCGTTTTCCGAAACCACACAACATGTCGTGCCTTTGTTTGTATTTTCACTTTATCCGTCCAAAAGTTGCGCGGCAGCAAATGACTGTTTTCGGCGACGTTTCAGAATTTTATTCTAACATAATTCCCCTGAAGCACCTCCTGATACGCTCCGGAAATCACAAACTTGAATAGAATTTTTTCGAAAGCCGTTCCAGCACTTTCGGATCATCCACGAAAAAGCTATGGCTTCCACCGGGCACGATGCATTTCCGCGAACCGGGAATCAAGCGGTGCATCGCCTCCGTTTGGTCGTCACGGATCAGATCGAATTCACCCGCCACCAGCAAAGTCGGCGTTTGGATACGGCGCAGGTCCTCGGCAGAAAGGTCCAGTTCCTCCAGCATCAGATTATGGATGCACAGTCGCTGGATTTTTTCCGGATCGGAATCCGGCAACGCGAGCAGCTCCTTGTATCGTTCCAACGTTTCCTCATTGCAGGCATCGGTCAGACCATCCGCTTCGTAATTCGCCCCCATCGCTACCAAAGAAGATATCCGCTCCGGATGGTGAGCCGCTAAATACAAGCCCAGATTGCCGCCATCACTGAACCCGAGCACATGGATCCGCTGAATCTGTTCCTTTTCAAGCAATGCTAGGATATCAGCGGCTATCTGTTTGAATGTCAACCTTTGCACTCCCAGATCCGATCGGCCGTGGCCTCGCGTATCAAGCGCATAGACCGTGAAGTGTTTCGTGAAAAAGGGGAACTGCTTAGCGAAGATGTCCGAACTCTCGCCGTTTCCGTGCAGCAGAAGCAGCGCATCACCCTTCCCCCCTACCTGATAATAGAGCTTGCCTTTACCGGTCCTCAATGTCTTTCCTCTCATGGGAAACGCCCCTTCCTTCTATCTATTAATCCGGCAAACGCCAGTCGATCGGCTCCACACCGAAAGATTTGAGCGCTTCATTTGTTTTGGAAAAAGGCTTCGATCCGAAGAACCCCCTATAGGAAGACAGCGGGCTTGGGTGCGGCGATGTGATCACGACATGCTTCGTTGTGTCGATGAACACTTTTTTGGCTATCGACGCGTTTCCCCAGAGGATGAAGACGACCGGTTCTTCCCGCTCGTTCAGCACTCGGATGACGGCATCAGTCAACAGTTCCCAGCCTTTTCCGCGATGGGAATTCGCTTCTCCGCCACGGACCGTCAGGACAGCGTTCAGCAGAAAGACGCCTTGCTTCGCCCAGGATGTCAAGTCACCATGTTTCGCAGGCGGGATGCCGAGATCATCCTGCAGTTCCTTGTAGATGTTGACCAAGGAAGGCGGCAGTTTAACCCCTTTTTGCACCGAAAAGCTCAATCCATGCGCTTGATTCGGGCCGTGATAAGGGTCTTGCCCGAGGATGACCACCTTCACCTTGTTGTACGGCGTCAATTCGAAGGCTTCCCAGATATGCTGCATTCCGGGATAGACCGTCTCGTTCAGATATTCTTCCTTCAGGAAGGCGCGCAGCTGCTGATAATACGGCGCTTCGAACTCCTTTTCCAGCTTTTCTTGCCACTCGTTATGGATAATTGCTTTAGTCATTATTTTCACATCACTATCTATCATATTTTTCATTGCTGGCTCTGATAATAGTACCATAATGGGCGGATTCTTTTCAGCCCTTCCGTTTTTGTCTGTTATTAATTTTAGATGAGCCTGAACAAATTTCCGGTCAAAATGAAAAAGCATGGTAGAATATAAGGGTGAATATATTGCTATTACCGAACAGGAGGATGAATGTATGATTGAACTGATCGTCTCGGATATGGACGGCACCTTATTGAACGATAAGATGGAAGTCTCTCAATCGAACGTGAGCGCCATCAATGAAGCAAATAGATTAGGCATCAAATTTATGGTTGCTACCGGCAGAGGGTATACCGAAGCTGTTCCGGCTCTTAAGGAAGTCGGCATCGACTGCCCCATGATCACGCTGAACGGCGGGCAAGTATTTGACGAAGACGGACAACTGGTCGAAAACCTAGGGATCGACAAAACAACCACACGCCACATTTTGGAAGATGTGAAAAAATACGGACTCTATTGCGAACTCATGACATCCAAAGGCATATTTTCGGATGACAAAGTGCGCCGGATCGAGGCGACTACTTCGCTGCTGCATGAAACAAACCCAGAAACGACCTTCAAGATGGCGCTTGTTCTGGCGGTCGCCCGTTTGGAACTGATGCACGTAAACTACGTCGACAACTTCAAGGACGTTCTGGATGACAATGCCCAGCAAGTCCTGAAAATCCTCGTATTCAGCGATTCCGGACAAAGCGAACTGGATCCGATCCGGACAAAGTTGACCGAGGACAGCCGGTTGGTCGTGACCTCCTCCTTCCGAAACAACATCGAAATCAATCATGTCGAAGCCCAAAAAGGCATCGCCTTGGCTAAATTCGCCAAAAAAAGAGGCATTCCATTGGAGAATGTCATGGCTATCGGGGATAATTTCAATGATGTCTCCATGCTGAAGGTAGCAGGCGCCAGCTTCGCAGTGGCCAACGCTGAAGACGGGGTCAAGGAATTCGCGAAGCACCTCACCTCCAAAAACTCGGAAAACGGCGTTGCCGAAGCCATCATGCGCTGCATCAACGAAAATTTATGATCCTTTAACCGCCTCTGTAAGAGTTACAGATCCCTTCCTGCTTACGTCTTTATGGATGTAGGAAAGGAGGGAAAATGAATGGATGCGAACGTGGATGTGCTGACGTATATGGAACTGATCAGCAATACCGGTTTTCCGATCGTGATTGCGATGTACCTGCTGCACCGGATGGAAAAAAAGCTCGATGCACTGGTCGGCGCAATCGAAGAACTGAGCCGAGCCTTTAAATGATCACACCATTGCCTCATCAGACCTAGAAAAAGCCCTGACATGCCAGCTTTTATGCCATCATGCCGGGGCTTTTTCTGCATTTTTCCGAACGTCTCCAAATAGACCAGATCGGTTGACAGCTATTTGTCAGCATTAGTGTGGCTAACGGCTTTCGCGTCACTTTTTCTGACATAAAAATGTCGCTATACGATTGTGGTTTCTGTTAATTTAAAATATGATCCCAATGTGGTATTATATGAATATTCAAGCAGAGGCTTCATCGTAATCTCATGGTTATTCAGAAGGAATGCTGTTTATAAGGAGGAAGAAATATGTTAAGCAAGAAACTGCGACTCAAGTTGCCGATGCTCTTCATGGCTTTGGGCTTTTTTATTTTTGGCTCAGCCCAGCACGAAGTAGTGGAGGCAACAGAAACACAGAAGTTTGTCATCGCAACTGACACAACTTTTGCACCATTTGAATTCCAGGATGCAAGCGGCGAATTTGTCGGCATCGATATGGAACTCATCCAAGCGATTGCGGAGGATCAAGGATTTGAAGTAGAGATTCGTCCTTTGGGCTTCAATGCCGCGCTGCAGGCTTTGGAGACGAAGCAAGTTGACGGCGTCATCGCCGGCATGAGCATCACGGATGAAAGGAAACAAACCTTTGACTTTTCGGAACCGTATTTTGAAAGCGGCGTGGTCATGGCAGTAGCCGATGACAGTGACATTTCAAGCTACGAAGATTTGAAAGGCGAGAACGTGGCAGTCAAAACCGGAACGGAAGGCGCAACGTTTGCCGAATCCATCAAGGATGAATATGGCTTCACTACCACCGTTTTTGAAGATTCCGCCAATATGTATCAGGATGTCCTTTCCGGCAATTCCGCAGCGGCATTCGAGGACTACCCAGTAATGGCCTACGCCATCGAGGACCAAGGTCTGGCGCTGAAATTGGCTACAGACAAAGAAGCCGGCAGTTCATACGGTTTTGCGGTAGCTAAAGATACCAATCCGGAATTGTTGGCAATGTTCAACGCGGGCTTGGCCAATCTGAAAGCGGATGGCACTTACCAAGCCATCCAAGAGAAGTATCTTGGCGTAGCCGCGGATACAAGCCTGGATGTCCCGGCACAGAACGGAAAAACCTACATCATCGCAACCGACACAACTTTCGCCCCATTCGAATTCCAGGATGCCAACGGCAACTATGTGGGTATCGATATGGATCTTATCCGCGAAATCGCGAAAAACCAAGGTTTCGGAATCGAAATCCGTCCGTTGGGATTCAATGCTGCCCTTCAAGCGTTGGAAGCTAAACAAGTGGATGCCGTCATCGCCGGCATGAGCATCACCGATGAGCGCAAACAGACCTTTGATTTCTCTGAACCGTATTTCGAGAGCGGTGTTGTCATGGCAGTAGCTGCCGACAGCGATATCGACAGCTATGATGATCTGGAAGGCCTGACTGTGGCCGTAAAGACCGGTACGGAAGGCGCAACATTTGCTGAATCAATCAAGGATGAATATGGCTTCACTTTGTCGACTTTCGATGATTCAGCCAACATGTATCAAGACGTCATCGCCGGCAATTCCGCTGCGGCATTTGAAGATTACCCGGTTATGGCTTACGCCATCGAAGGTCAAGGCATCGCACTGAAGCTGGCTACCGAAAAAGAAGCTGGTGGTTCTTACGGAATCGCAGTCGCGAAAGACACGAACCCGGAACTGCTGAATATGATCAACACAGGATTGGCAAACTTGCAGTCCAACGGTACTTATGAAAAAATCGTCAACAGATATCTTGGTTCCGAAATAGAGGAAAGCAACACTTCTTTCTTCGGACTGATCCAAGAAAACTGGAAAACATTACTGCAAGGGTTAGGAAGAACGATCCTGATCACTTTTGCATCCATCGTGATCGCTTTGGCACTGGGTATCGTCATCGGCTTGTTCAGCGTCTCCCCTAACAAGGCAATGAACTGGATCGCAACCATCTACGTTGACATCATGCGCGGTGTGCCGTTGATCGTCTTGGCGTTCTTCGTATACTTCTCGATTCCGCAATTGATGGGGCTCCGGATGAGCTCGACGGTTGCAGGGATCATCACCCTGAGCTTGAATGCGGCAGCATATCTGGCCGAAATATTCCGCGGCGGTATCAAAGCGGTTGATGTCGGGCAGATGGAAGCAGGACGCAGCTTAGGCTTGACTTACCAAACGACGATGAACAAAATCATTTTGCCGCAAGCAATCCGCATCATGATTCCTTCATTCATCAACCAATTCGTCATTACCCTGAAAGACACTTCCATCTTATCCATCATCGGACTTGTCGAGTTGACACAGACCGGTAAAATCATTATCGCCAGAACCTACGCTTCCGGTAACATGTGGTTGATCATCGGTTTGATGTACATCATCGTCATCACGATCCTTACGAAGATTTCCAAAAACCTTGAAGGGAGATTAAAGAATGGCTAACGCAAAAATTAATGTCACGAACCTGAAGAAAAGCTTCGGCAGCAACGAGGTTTTGAAAGGGATTGACCTTGAAGTCGCTGAAGGCGAAGTGGTCTGCATCATCGGCCCTTCCGGTTCAGGGAAAAGCACCCTTCTGCGCTGTCTGAACAAGCTGGAAGACGTCACCGACGGACATGTGCTGATCGACGGACAGGACATCACCGAAAAAACCACGGACATCAATGAAGTACGCGAAGAGATTGGGATGGTTTTCCAACACTTCAACCTTTTCCCGCACCTTTCGGTCATGGACAATATCACATTGGCCCCGGTTGAACTGAAACGGCAAAATAAGGAAGACGCAAAAGCAAAAGCACTTGAATTGTTGGAAACGGTCGGCCTGTCCGAAAAAGCCGATGCTTTCCCCAGTTCCCTATCCGGCGGTCAAAAGCAACGTGTCGCTATCGCACGCGCATTGGCAATGAATCCGGAAATCATGCTTTTCGATGAACCGACGTCCGCGCTTGACCCTGAAATGGTCGGCGACGTTCTTGAAGTCATGAAGAAATTGGCAAAACAAGGGATGACCATGGTTGTCGTTACGCATGAAATGGGCTTTGCAAGAGAAGTCGGACATCGCGTCATCTTCATGGATGGCGGATATATCGTCGAAGAAGGCACGCCTGATGAAGTATTCGGCAACCCTCAAAACCCACGTACGCAAGATTTCCTTAACAAAGTTTTGTAACAGCGCAAAAACAAAGGTTGCCTCCCAAAAAAGGCAATGTCATTAACTTAAGCAACTTGACAACTGTAAAAAAAAAGCGAGGATGCATGATGCATCCTCGCTTTTTTTGACTGCGGGGCCAAATTGTTGAATGTTCCTCAGATATTCGACAATTTCGGTCCGACAGGATGTCAAATTGTCGAAAGTTTCTCGACATTCGACAATCTCGGTCCAATCTGGTGTCAAATTGTCGAATCTACCGCGCCTATTCGACAGTTTTGGCCACCGCGCTGAGCATTCCTCCTGCCTCTTATTTGTCAATGTCAGAAACGAAAAGCGCTTGGCCGGAGGAGCGTGCGTGAAGGGACCTACAGCTCCGGGGAGCCTTTGCTTTGCCGGAGCTGAAAAGATGACCATGATGTGACCTCCGACGAAGGGAGGCTCGCCGGAGGAGCAGATTCCTCCATCCCGTCACCTCCTACCGATCTTCGCTTCATAGGAGTTGGGGAGTTGGAGCCTCGCTGACAAAACAAACTTAAAAAGAATCGGGCTATCTCCATTTTTTGGTGAGATAGCCCGATTCTTTATTTTTATTGCAGTATGGTGATCGTTAATGTCTGTCTGCCGAAAGCAAGTGCGGCGTTCAGGTCTTCCATGTGCAAGTCGATTTTATTTCCTACAATCGCTCCACCGGTGTCTCCTGCAATTGCGATGCCGTAGCCCGGCACGCTGACCAGACTTCCCAACGGAATCACGGAAGGGTCCACCGCGATGACCATCGGATTGATCGATAAGTCGATGCCTGTGGCGGTAAAGTTGGATAGGCCAGCTTCATGGCGCGAATAGGCGGTTGCCGATACGACCAATGTTTTGCCCTGCGCAGCAGGTGTTTCTGCCACAGTCGGAGTGGTTACGGTCACGACAGGCGCAACTTCAACAGCCGCAACCGAACTGTCGGTGATTTGGCTTACGGGTGCCTGTTCGGATGATGCGGCTGCGCTCTCTTGTACGGACGCTGACGTTGTGGATGATGCAGATTCGGCAGCCGCAACGGCGCTGCTCGATTCCGCAACTTGCTGCTCCGCCGTTTTCGCTGCGGCTTCAACCGCCTCGGCATCAGCTTTGGCTTGGGCCTCTTCAGCAGCCAGACGGGCCGCTTCAGTAGCATATTCGGTTTTCACTTGCGACAGCACTGTTTGGTTGTCGGACAGGATCCCCTTCAAAGAACTCAATTCTTCCGCCAACGCAATGGATTCGGATTTAAGACGGTTTTCTGCAGCCTTGACCGTTTGGATTTCGGCAGCCAACTGCTCTTCCAATGCCATCAGTTTTTCCTCTTCCGAAATGGCAGATTCGATTTGTTCATTATCGGCAGCCTGCAATTGACCGACTACATACGCTCTGTTGATGAAATCGGCAAAATTTTCGGAATCCAGCAACATCAAAATCTGGTTCGTCGTTGCATCAGAAGTCTGCAAGGCAACTAGCCGTGTTTTCAGTTGTTCTTTCCGCGAAGCGATCACTTCTTTTTGCGCTTCGATAGCTGCTCTTGTCTCGGTTTGGCTCTCTTCTGCGGCAGTAATCTGCGCCTCCAGGTCATCGATCCCCATTTGCTTCAGGTTGATCGATGCCAAAGTTTCGCCGATCGTAACTTCCACAGAAGCGATTTGAGCTTCCGTCTGTTTTTCTTCTTGGGTTAAAGTATCTAAGGTGGAACCTTGAACTTGTGTAATGGAAAGGGTCAGACTTGCTGCCAAGCCGGCCAACATCAGTTTCCCCATACGCTTTTTATGATTCAAAATCTCACGCCTCTCTTTTCTCGTTGGAAAATGCTCTTTCATTATAGCGAAATTCCCTTAACGAAGGGTTGCATTCCTTTTACCGTTTCGTATCAAATGATTCACCCGCTTCTTACTTTGCCTTTTTAGGAGCTTTTTTGTAACTAATTCGTAACATTAGATTCGTTTTCGTAACATTTCCCCATCTTTCTTGCCTATTCCGGCAACAGACAAAGATAATTTTATGACAAAATCGGCGAATTCCAGTAAAATGGGAAGTGAGGAATCTTGGAAGACCTGGGATTCAGAAGGAGACGCTCATGCTGCTAGAGAGAATAGGTTTGATCGATATCGGATCCAATACCATCCGTTTGGTCATCTTCGAAATCGATGAACACTTTACGATGTTTCAAGTCCAGAATATCAAGACCCCTGCACGCCTGTTTCAGTATTTGGACAAGAAGAAAAAAATGTCCCAAACAGGGATCGATGTACTCATCAAAGTCTTGAAAAGTTTCAAGTCTGTCGCTGACCAATACCAAGTCAGCACGCTGATGCCGGTAGCGACAGCCGCTATCCGCCAGTCCACCAACCGCGACGACATCATCAAACAAGTACGCAAGGCAACCAAAATCGAAATGATGCTGTTGCCGGAAGAGAAGGAAGCCTTTTATGGGAATTATGCCGTTCTGCATACGACCCAATTCCTCAACGGCATCACGATCGACATCGGCGGCGGCAGTACGGAAGTCACTTACTATGAAAATAAAGAACTCCAACAATACCACAGTTTCCCGTTTGGGGTCGTGACCTTGAAACAGATGTTCTTTGACGGCAAAGAGCACAATGACCCGAAGGCGATAAAGAAGATGCAGGAATTTGTGAAGGAACAGTTCAAATCGATCAAATGGCTCAGCAAGAAACAAGTACCGATCGTAGCCATGGGCGGTTCTGCCCGCAGCATCGCGAATGTCCACCAACGTAAAATCGATTATCGGTTAGCAGGGGTGCACGGCTACCGCATGTACAAAAACGACCTCCAAATGACATTGGATCTGTTCCAGTCATTGAGCATTCCGCAACTGCAGAATCTGGATGGTCTGAGCCGGGACCGCACCGATTTGATCATACCGGCTAATGTTGTGTTCAATACGCTCTTCGATGAAGTGAAAGCCCCAGTGTTTTTGTTCAGCAACAAAGGCTTGCGCGAAGGCATCGTGATGGAGTTCCTTAACAACAAGTACGAAAACAAAGCTTTCAGCGTTCTCAACATTGCTGCCCAATCGGTCAGCAGGCTCGCTGCCAGCTACCACACTTTGGCGCATGTCGCGCAGCAAAGGGTGAAGTTGGTCGATATGCTGTATGAGGAATTGTGTCGACTGGGTATCTTTGACAAGAATCCGGACATGGAAAAACTCTTGCATTTCGGAAGCTACCTTTATTACCTTGGCCAATTCGTCGAGACCGGCGCCAGTTCGCAGCATACTTTCTACATCATTTCCAACAGTGACTTGGATGGCATCAGCCATAAGGAGCGGGTAAGCATCGCTTTATTGGCCAGCTTCAAAAACCGGTCGCTCTTCAACCAGTATTTGACCGGCTATACGGAGTGGTACACAGTGACCCAGATTGATCATCTGCAGTCATTCGGCGGCATCATCAAGTTCGCTGACGCCATCAATGATTCCCATATGGAGGTCATCCGGGACATCAAAATCAAAACGACAAAAAATGGGTACGATCTGGTGCTTTATTACAAAGGGGACATTCTTGCGGAAGAATATCGCGCGGAGCGTCAACGCAAACATATCGAGCGGCTGCTTAGCGGCAAACTTAACATTATATTTACAGAAATTTAACAAATATATGCTATAAATAAAGCTTACAAATCGAACGAACGGATGTGTAATATGATGGAATCAGATAGTAAACCCAATCTTGCTCATGCGGATTATTATTTCAATCGAGAGCTGAGTTGGCTGGACTTCAACAAACGCGTCATCGAGGAGGCAAAAGATCCTCAAAACCCTTTGATGGAACAGCTGAACTTTTTATCCATAGCCAGTTCCAATCTTGATGAATTCTACATGGTTCGGGTTGCTGGCTTGCAGGATCAGTTCAAACTCGGCTATCATATGACTGACAGCAAAACCGACATGAGCCCCCTTGAACAGCTGTCTGCCATCTCCAACAAAAACAATGAGAACACCGCTTTGCAATACACGTACTATTATGAACTTCTGAATAAATTAGCCGAAAAGAATATCCGCATCAAAAAAATCAGTGATCTTTCCGAAAGCGAACTGGCGGTTATAGAAGAAACCTTCGATGAGCAGATTTTCCCTGCATTGACGCCTCTTGGGATCGATGCATACCGGCCCTTCCCTAACTTGAACAACAAACTGATCCACATTTTTGTCAATTTGGAAAAGGAGGACACAACCCGTGTTGCGATCGTGCCGGTTCCCGCTCCGCTGCAACGGTTCATTTTGTTGGACGAGGACAAAAACGACATCGGCATCGTCCTGCTGGAAGACGTCGTCCGCCATTTCATCCACACCTTATTCAAAGGCTTCACCGTCACGAACAGCTTCAGCTGTCGGATCACCCGCAATGCGGATTTGGAATTGCATGAGGATGGTGCGGATGATCTGCTGTTGGTCATCCAGGATTACCTGAAGAAGCGCAAGAACGGGATGGCGGTCCGCCTTGAAGTCGATACACGCGATACAATCGAATCCCTCCAGGGCGATGTCCGTTTTTTGCAGACAGAATTGGATCTTGACGACCGCGATGTCTATATGATCGACGGCCCATTGGATCTCACATTCCTCAGCAAATTGACCCGTCATCTGGCGATTGCTTCGCCGGATGATGTATACCCTAGCTTCTCACCGGTCACACCAAGTGAGCTGTCCGGAAAAAATATCTTTGATGTGGTCGAAAAGCAGGACGTCTTCTTGCATCATCCCTATGATTCGTTCGATCCGGTCGTCGATTTCATCAAGAGCGCGGCTGAAGATGAAGATACGATCGCCATCAAGCAGACCCTGTACCGGGTCAGCAAAGATTCACCGATCATCGAAGGGTTGAAGACTGCAGCCGAATCCGGCAAACAAGTCACTGTGCTTGTCGAGCTGAAGGCCCGTTTCGACGAAGAGAACAATGTGCAATGGGCGAAAGAATTGGAAGAAGCCGGTGCGCATGTCCTTTACGGGATGACCCATTTGAAGACCCACAGCAAAATCACGATGGTCGTAAAAAAACAAAATAACAGCATCATCCGTTATGTCCATCTGGCTACCGGCAATTACAATGATAAGACCGCCAAGCTTTATACCGACATGGCTATCTTCACGGCAAACAAGGAAATTGGCGAGGATGCCACAAATTTCTTCAACTACTTGAGCGGCTATTCCGATCAACCGGAGTACAATCACTTGCATGTGTCGCCTTTCGAAATCCGCGATTCGTTCATTGAATACATCGACGACGAAATCGACTCGCATAAACAATCCGGGAACGGGCATATCCTCGCGAAAATGAACTCTTTGACCGACAAACGCGTCATCATGAAACTGTATGAAGCCAGCCAAGCCGGCGTCCGGGTGGATCTGATCATCCGCGGCATCTGCTGCCTGAAGCCTCAAGTGCCCGGCGTCAGCGAGAATATCCATGTCCGCAGCATCGTCGGCCGTTTCCTGGAACATAGCCGGATCTACTATTTCCATCATAACGGCGATGAGAATCTTTTCCTGTCTTCCGCTGACATGATGACCCGCAACATGATCAAGCGTATCGAAATAGAGTTTCCGATTCTCGATGAGTCCATCAAGAAAGAAATCCTTTCATTGATGGATGTCTATCTCGCAGACAACACGAAAGCGCGCGAACTGCATCCGGACGGGGCCTATCGCCACGTCCGAAATGATAAGCCCGCGGTGGATGCACAAAAGTATTTCATGGAACTGGCGAACAAGGAAAAGGAAATCCCGATTCTTGCCGAAAAAGATTCCTGGCTCAAAAAAATCCAACGAAGATTCAAAAAATAACGGAGAATAAGACTGTCTCACTGAGGCGGTCTTATTTTATTGGGCAAACTTAGGGCCCGGAATGGCTCTCCTCCGGTGAACGCTGGCTTCGCCGTATGAGAGGCCGATATTTGGTTTGTGTTCTCCGATAAGATCGTCTTCGCCGGAGTTCGCGTCGATGGTTGCGACGTGCTCCGGTGAGCGTGCCCTTCACCGGAGCTGTAACCCGAAGCCAAGTAAGCCACCGCGATTCCCCGGCCAACACTACGGAAAAACGGGGCTATCTCCGATTGAGACAGCCCCGTTCCTTTAAGTTTTAAGCTAATTTATTATTTTTCGAAACCGCCAAGCCGATCGCAAAACCGATCAGCGACGGAATCAGCCAACCCATTCCGATCTCGGATAACGGGATCGCTGAATCGGTCCAGGCGATGATGCCTTCCATGCCGGCAGCGTCCTTGATTCCTTGCGGCAGAGCTTTCAGGAAATCGACGGTTGCGAACGGCAAGGTGAACAAAGTCGTCATCTGGTAGACAATTGCCCGGTCATTGAACAGGTTGCTCATGATCGACAGCAAAATCAAAGTGATCGATAGTGGATAAAGGAACATCAACACCGGGATCGAGAACGCGATGATCTGACTCAAACCCAAATTCGCCAAACTGAAGGAAATGGCGGTGAAAAGATAGACATATTTTTTGTAGTCCAACGAGCCCGGAAACATATGCACGAACGTTTCGCTGATGGCCGTGACTAGCCCGATTGCCGTTTTCAGACAGGCCACGGTGATGATGACCGCAAACAGGATAGCTCCGAAGATGCCGAAGTACTCATTTGAGATTTGTGCCAAAGCGATGCCGCCATTATCGCTGATTTCAAAAACACCACGGCTCGTTGCGCCCAGGTAAACCAGCGAACCGTAAATGACAGCCATCAACAGCATGCTGATCGCTCCGGATTTTATCGTGTCCTTCGCGATGGTTGTCGTCTTTGTGACGCCCAAACCCTGGATCGTTGTGACGACGATGATGCCGAAAGCCAAGGAAGCCAGAGCATCCATCGTGTTGTACCCTTCCAAAAAGCCTTTGAAGAATGCGCCTGTCTGATAGCTCGCATCCACTGGTATTTCACTCGCTGTACCCATCGGAGCGAAAAATCCGAACAGGATCAGAACCGAAAGGAACACCAGAAAAATCGGGTTGAGCACCTTCCCTACCCATTTCAATATTTCCGATGGTTTCAGGGAGAACCACAAGACAGCTGCAAAGAAAAACAGCGAGAACAGGAACAGCGCCATTTTTGTCATTGAAGGATCCAAATAAGGCGCAAAGGCTGCCTCGAATGAAACGGTCGCGGTACGCGGCGTCGCAAAGAAGGGACCGATTGTCAGATAGAGCGCGGTGGTGAAGAAAACGCCGTATTTCGGATGGATTTTGCTCGCCATCTCCAGCAAGCTTTCTTTACCGGACAGCCCCATCGCCACGATACCAAGAAAAGGCAACCCAACTGCCGTCACGATAAACCCGATAATCGCCGGAAACAAGTTTTGCCCCGCCAATTGTCCCATGTGGACCGGGAAAATCAGATTGCCGGCACCGAAAAATAAGCCGAAAAGCATGGAGCCTATGTATATATATTCTTTTTTCGATAATTTCTTATCCATTAAGTCTCAGCCAACTTTCTGTTTCAATTTTGTTTATTCTATCACGGCATTTTCCCTGAGACTAGAATTGAGAGCGTTAACCAGAAAAACTTACCAATTTCTCATTTTCGCTGCTTACCCGTAAGCAATGACTGCATCTAAAAATGATGGCAACATTACGACAAAACGGAACAAACGGTTGCCGTAAAAGAGACGATCCTACTCGTTTTTTGTAAACACTCTGTTAAAATCCTTTTATTTTTTCAGGAATATGCTAGAATTAATTGACTATAAACAAGAATTGAGGAATGTAAAAAAATGATTACCGTATCAAATGTCAGCCTACAATTTTCCGATCGCAAGCTGTTTGACAATGTTAACCTAAAGTTCACCCCTGGTAACTGCTATGGCGTCATCGGTGCAAACGGAGCTGGAAAGTCCACTTTCTTGAAGATTTTATCAGGTGTCATCCAGCCCACAACCGGCGATATCATTTTAGATCCAAATGAACGTCTAGCTGTACTGAACCAGAACCACTATGGTTTCGAAGAACATCAAGTATTGGACACTGTCATCATGGGGCATAAACGCCTTTATGAAATCATGGCCGAGAAAAACGCCATCTACGCAAAAACCGATTTCACTGAAGAGGACGGCATCAGAGCCGGAGAACTTGAAGGCGAATTCGCTGAATTGGATGGATGGGAAGCCGAATCCGATGCTGCAAGTCTCTTGCAAGGATTGGGAATCGGTGAAGATTTGCACTACAAGCAGATGAGCGACCTGTTGGAGCCGCAAAAAGTTAAAGTTTTGCTGGCGCAAGCCTTATTCGGCAAACCGGACGTATTGCTGTTGGACGAGCCGACAAACGGTTTGGACAAAGAATCAATCGAGTGGTTGTCCGAGTTTTTGATCAACTTCCCAAATACTGTCATCGTTGTTTCCCATGACCGTCACTTCCTGAATACGGTTTGTACGCACATGTGTGACGTCGACTTCGGAAAAATCAAACTTTATGTCGGAAACTACGACTTCTGGATGCAATCCAGTCAATTGGCTGCTAAATTGGCCGCTGATTCCAATGCGAAAAAAGAAGAGCAGATCAAGGAATTGCAGGACTTCATTGCGCGATTCAGTGCAAATGCATCGAAATCCAAACAAGCGACATCCCGTAAAAAGACTTTGGATAAAATTACCTTGGATGATATCCAA
Organism: uncultured Trichococcus sp.; assembly: GCF_963663645.1. Taxonomy (NCBI): domain Bacteria; kingdom Bacillati; phylum Bacillota; class Bacilli; order Lactobacillales; family Carnobacteriaceae; genus Trichococcus; species uncultured Trichococcus sp. The sequence continues at coordinate 54,543 of NZ_OY760499.1, read as the reverse complement.
CCATCATCCCGTAAATATCCATTCGTCGGCTTCACGCCGGAGCGCGAAATCGGTAATGACTTACTGATTGTTTCGAACCTTTCCAAGACAATCGATGGCGTCAAAATTTTGGACAACATCAGCTTTGCTTTGAACAAAAACGATAAAGTCGCTTTCACAAGCCGCAAAGACATCGCTACTTCTACCCTCTTCAAGATTTTGATGGGTGAAATGGAAGCTGATGGCGGTACTTTCAAATGGGGCGTTACAACTTCACGAAGCTACTTGCCGAAGGACCACACGAACGAATTCCCGGTTGCCGACATCACCATTTTGGAATGGTTGCGCCAATTCGCAGGCAAAGAAGAGGACGACAACACTTTCTTGCGCAGCTTCTTGGGCCGCATGCTGTTCTCGGGTGAAGACGTCATGAAGAAAGTTTCTGTCCTATCCGGGGGAGAAAAAGTACGTATCATCCTATCGAAAATGATGCTTTCCAAAGCAAACGTCTTGGTGTTGGATGATCCGACGAACCACTTGGATCTTGAATCCATCACGGCACTGAACGACGGCATGATCGCCTTCAAAGGCGCTTTGTTGTTCACTTCACACGATTACGAGTTCATCAACACTACTGCGAACCGTATCATCGAATTGACTCCAAACGGCGTTGTCGACAGAATGGAAACAACCTACGAAGACTTCTTGGCAGATAAAGACGTTCAAGCAAGAATCAACGCATTATATAAAGAACAAGCATAAAACCAGCACTTGAAAAGCCTGTAAAAAAAGAAGGAGGAGCAAACCGCGCGTTCGGTTTGCTCCTCCTTCTTTGCTTATACTTTTTTCCAGATCATGTGGGCTTCGCAGGCCAGGTCTTCGCCGTTCATGATGCGATGCGCGGTGATGATTTCGCCGTTCTCCGCTTCTTTCGTCGACATGACGCTGGTGATGCTGTTGCCGTATTCGACTTCTTTTTCGTACTTGATCGTAACGGCAGCCATCTGGTGATCCATGATGAATTTCGGGTCGATCGTGTTGATGATCCAATCGAAATATTTCGCGTTGTTGACATGACGATTGTAGTCGATATCCAGGTATCTGACGCGGAAATCCTGTTCCCTTTGGTTCTCCGGCTCCAGTTGGATCGGCTTCTGCATCCGCACCATCATCCGGATTTCATCAGCCTGATAGACGCTCAGCAAGTCTTTTTGGATCTGGACCATTTTACGGGTCTCGATGTCCATCATGACGAAGTTCGTCATCACTTCCACACACATTTGTTCCCTTTTATCATAAGCCCGGAAGCGGCGATAGGTGAAGAAACGATTGTAGCTGATAGCTTCCGTTTCCAGGACGATTTCTTCGCCTCGGTGCGGCATGCGCTCGATCTGCATATCGTACTGCACGATGATCCAACTGAGCCCTCTTTCGGACATCTGGTCATTCGTGTTCCCGAGTGAATCGCTTTGTTGGCCCGACAGATCCATCATCAGGTTCACGAGCGACGGCAAGGTGATTTCACCGGTGATGTCGCATTCATAGCCTTTGATGCGATGGGTTCTGCGATAGATTAATCCGCTCAACGTTTTTCCTCCCAAATCAATTTTATAATAGAAAGGATACCATACTTTTCAGCACGGACCAACCGAAAAACCGATCAAAGTCAGACACGCAGCTGCTGTCTGTCATTGTAGAATTCGCGGTATGCCAGGAAAGAGGCGATATAAGACGAGATGCTTGTCGCCGCCACCAGCATGAAAGTCACCATAATCTGATACATGATGGCAGTCATCGGCACGGTCCCTGCAAACATCAGACCCGACATCATGCCCGGCAAGGAGACGATTCCCACTGTTTTGGCGGAATCCAAGGATGGCTGCATCCCTGATTTGATTGTTTCCCGCAAGATCGTGCGCGAAGCTTGATTCGGGGTTGCTCCCAAAGACAACTTTTCCAGGATCTGCTGACGCTGATCGCGGAACAACGAATTCAGATTACGGTAACACAAACCAATGGTCGTCATCGCATTCCCGGCTATCATGCCTGTGATCGGTACGATCTGTGAGGGGATAAATTTGACGGATCCGGAAAGAACCAGCACAGATAACGTCAAAATCGCTGAAGCTGTAATGGCGATCAATGAAATTTTCAAGGAGTTCGGGATACTGCTGCTGCGCTTGTGGGCATTCCATGAAGCATTGAAGACGATGACCGCAACCATCGCTATGGTGACGATCGTGTTGTTCACATTGAACAGGTAGGTCAACACGTATCCGACCGCAATCAACTGCACAATGGCTCTGGCAATGCTGTACAGGATGTCTTTGGCCGTGCCTAATTTTTCCTTGTAGGAGATGTAGACTCCCACCATTACTAACGAGAAGCTCAAGATAAGCGTGATTGGACTGACTTGTAGATCCATCCTAATATCCCTCCTCTTTCACGATTTTTCCTGCAACGATATGGATGTTCTTATCCGCCAAGCTGGATTCTTCCTCGTTATGGCTGACCATGATGATTGTCATATCGGAATGATTCCGCATTTCCTGGAGCCATTTCCAGATGATCTGGCGATTCGCTTCATCCAAGGCGCTCGTCACTTCATCGAGCAGGAGGATTTTTGGTTGGAACAGGACGTTCCGGATCAAGGCGACGCGCTGTTTTTCCCCGCCTGACAAGGTGTTGATTTCTTTATCCAAGTATTCCTTCGGCAGCCCGACCGATTCCAAATAGGCGTCCGCTTTCCTTTCATCAAATTCCTTTTTGCGGATTTCGTAAGGAAAAGCCAAATTATCGCGGACCGTTTTTCCGAACAAAACGGGTGTCTGGAACGTGTAGGAAACCTCCTTACGATACTCGGTGGGTTCGTACGCATCCAGCGATTTGCCTTGGTAGCGTATTTCCCCTTCGGTACGCGAGAGGATCGTCGCAATTATCTTCAAAAGTGTGCTCTTGCCGCTTCCGGATGGACCGGTTATCGAGAGGAATTCGCCCTCCTCCAACGAATAGGTGATGTCATCCAGAATGACTTTGCCCTCCGAAACAAAGCTCAGATGATCCATTTCCAATAATGCCATTTTTTAATTACCCCTTTATCATTCAATATGCAGCCGAAATCATTACATCTTCCCAAAGGTCGCTGTTCAGATTGGCCGCGCTTCATTCCTCTATTCTATCACTGTTTGCCGCTTTTTTGTTAATGATAATTATTATAATTTAGCAATAAATACAAAAAGGCAGCCCCTTACCGGGACTGCCTTTCCTTTCATCCTTATTCTTCCAATTCCGCATACGAAATCAACTGGATTGCGTCATCTTCACGAATCCGATCCGCAAAATCGGAATGCATCAAAAATTCTGCCATGTAGGCCCTGTCCTTCTGCAGACTGCTCACGCGTTCCAGACTGGCATCGACATAACCCGGATGGACGATCAATTCAACCGAAGTGTCAGGCTTTTCCAGGACGGCCATGATATCATCCAATTTCTCCATCACATTCATCCCCAATTCGGCCTGCGGTTTTTCAGCAGCGAATCCAAGATCGAATTGACGGTCCGTGTGCAACACACCATGGCTGCCTTCAAAGTGATCCCGGATCGGCAACTCGTACTGGATCGCCAACGACAGGATCACTTTGTTGAGTGGCTCCAACATATGCACATGATGGTGCGAATCCAAATGCGTTGGTTTGATGCCTGCCTTCCGCACCTTTTCGATCTGCGCATGCCACTCCGCGTAAACTTCATCCAAATCCAACGAAGCAGCATGCTGCTGCACGTATTCCCTGGTGCGGAAACGCCCATCGGCACTGATGCTAGCCGCATCAGCCAATAAAGGCTTCCCGAGTGTCAAATTCAGATGGACACCGATTTCCAGATCCGGATAATCGGATGCCAATTCAACAGCATGATCGAATGCGGCTCCGTTCGCAAGCAAGGTAGTCGATGTGGTGATGCCGTACAAAAAACTATCGATGATGCCGTAGTTCACTCCATTCGTGAGACCAAAATCGTCTGCGTTGATGATTACTTGTCCCATATTCCATTCTCCTGTCTGTTTCGGATGGCAGTTCGGCTTCAAATCGCTTTGACTGCCCCGCCATCCACATATAGTGTGCTGCCGGTGATGTACGTATTTGCTTCGGAAAGAAGGAAAACGACGGCTTTCGCGAATTCTTCCGGTGTACCGTAGCGGCCCAACGGAATGCCCGCAATCGCGGCTTTGTCGACTTCCGCCAAGGACAACTCTTTTGTTTTGGCGCTCGCTTCATTCAGATATTTCAGGCGATCGGTTGCGATTTTCCCCGGCGCAACGACGTTGACAAGGATGTTGTCGGGCGCCAATTCATCGGCAAGCGTCTTGCTCAGGCCGACGATGCCGTTACGGAAGGTGTTGGACAGGACCAGATTCGGCAACGGCGTCTTCACCGAAATCGAAGCGATATTGACGATGCGTCCGCCCTCTTTGCGCAGATCAGGCAGTACTTCGCGGATGATCCGGATGTAGCTCAGCAGATTCAATTCGAAAGCCTGCTGCCAAGCCTCATCGGAAAAGGAATCGAATTTTCCGCTTGGCGGTCCGCCTGCATTGTTCAGCAAGATATCGATTTTACCGAATACGGCATGGGTCCTTTCCACCAGCTTCTGGATGTCCTCAACTTTTGTGATATCGCAAGGGAAATAAGCGACCTTTCCGGCATGCAAGGCTTCCAGTTCTTCTTTCACCTCAGCCAACCTGTCTTCGCTTCTGCTGGTGAGCATGACATGCGCACCTTCTTTGACGAGTTCCTTCGCCACCGCCTTGCCCAGACCTTGGCTGGAAGCGATGACCAATGCCACTTTGTTCGTTAACCCCAGATCCATTCCGACTCCTCCTTCAACTGCTCTCTTTTTGAATCCCGTTACTTATACTATAGACCAAAAGCGCTGATGTCACTAGCATTTCCACTCGCGCACCGTCGATTGTCCCTGATTTCCGGTGCGAGAATCTGTTATAATGTAAAATGAACTTATTTATCTGAACAACTAGATACGCGCAACTGTTTTTTCAAATACTAACCGACGGACAGGAGACTTTCCCATGAGAATACTGCATACGGCTGATTGGCACCTGGGAAAAATCGTCAATGATTTTTCCATGCTGGACGATCAGCGCCATTACTTGATGAACCTGATTGAAACACTTAAAGATAAAGAAATCGACGCAATCATTATGGCCGGGGACCTTTACGACCGCGCATTGCCTCCAAAAGAAGCGGTGGCACTGGCCAACCGGACACTGACCCGGATGGTAAAGGAATTGGGCGTGCCCGTGTTCGTCATCGCCGGCAACCACGACAGCAACGAACGGATCGAATACGCAGCCGATCTGCTGGCGGACAGCCGGCTCTATATAGAAGGAACCCTGAAGGAGACCATCCGCAAAGTTGCCTTCCAAGGAACCAACTTCTATTTGCTGCCCTTTGCGGATCATGTCTATGTCCGGGAAACGCTTCAGGACGACAGCATCAAAAATATGGAAGATGCCGTGCGGGCACAATTGGCGACCATCAAAGCAACGATGAACCCGGAAGAAGTGAACATCCTGATTGCACACGGCTATGTGATCCAGACCGGAAACGACACGAGCGAACCATCCGATTCCGAACGTCCGCTCAGCATCGGCACATCCGAATATGTGGACGTATCACTGTTCGAGGACTTTGATTATGTCGCTTTGGGCCATCTGCACAAGGCTCAGAAAGTAAAAAACGACAGAGTCCGCTACAGCGGCTCGATCCTGAAATATTCAAAATCGGAGACCCCTCATCAAAAGCAGACGACTATCGTAACGATAGAAAAAGACAGACTGGAAATAGAACCGCTCCGCATCAAGCCTTTGCGCGATATGCGCACGGTCAGAAGCACGTTTTCCGAGCTGATGAACGGCCAATCCGACGATTATCTGTTCTTTGAACTGAAGGATACGGAATATGTGCTGGATGCGATGAACCAATTGCGTCGCCGCTATCCGCAGGCGATGGGCCTCGAATACGTTAGCCGGAGGGAAACCGAATCGGTGGCCCTGCAGCATAACCGGGAGGATCTCCAACAGCTGTCCTACCCGGACCTGTTCAAGGACTTTTACGAGCAATACCGCGCCATGGAATTGGATGAATCCGGCCAAAAAATCGTTGCGGATATCTTTTCCGCTTTGGGAAGGAAAGATTAAATGAGACCTTTAAGATTAGAAATAAGTGCCTTCGGGCCATACAAAGAAAAGATCGTATTGGACTTCACGCAATTCCAGAACCAAACGCTGTTTCTTGTGAGCGGGCCTACCGGTGCAGGCAAGACCACAATTTTTGATGCCGTTGCTTACGCGCTTTACGATGTCGCCAGCGGCAGCAGCCGCGAAAAGGACACCTTCAAGTCGCAGTTCGCAACGGAAGAGTCGGTCTGCTACGTCGACCTGGAATTCGAATACAACGGAAAAACTTACCGCGTCAGACGCTCCCCTGCCCAGATGGGTCCCGGGAAGAGCGGAAAAATCATTGGTCTGTCGGCTGACGTGGCCTTCTACCATGACGACACCGTGACGACGAAAGCGCGCGAGGCCAATGCGGAAATAGAGCAGCTGCTTTCCTTGAACTATGAGCAATTCAAACAGATCGTCATGCTGCCGCAAGGGGAATTCAAAAAACTGCTGGAATCGAACAGCAATGAAAAAGAGACCATCTTCCGGAACATCTTCGGGACCGAAATTCTGAAAAGCTTCCAGGAGGAGCTGAAGGAAAAAGCCAAATCGCTCCAGAGCCAGGCGACTTCCGCCCAGGATTCATTGCAAACTGCCTACTCGTTTGCCTCGGGAATCAACGATGACGGCCTGCAGGAAGCACTCACCTTGCAGGACACCGAGCGCATCCTCGTTCGGATCGCGGAATTGTTGGCAGCGCTCGAAGAAGACCGTGCAGCCAAAGAACTGCAGCTCACGGCTTTGCGTTCCCAAAACCAATCAACATCCGATACCATCAAACTGCTGGAAGAAATCGCACAGTTGGAGGCCAGGTTGAAAGTCCTTGAGGAAGAGGAAACTGCTGTTGTTGGATGGAAACGGCAGTTGGAACGTCATGAACAAGCCATCAAAGCCGAGGAAAAAAGATTGCTTTGCGTTGCAGCGTCCACAAACAGGGCCGCAAAACAGGAACAAACCAAACAAAATGATGCACTTTTGGACCAACTGAATCAGGCTTCACGCGACAAGAAACCGGCGTTCGAAGCGGCTGAACTTGCCTTTTCCATGATTCCAGGCTTTCGTGAGCAGATCGACGCGGCGAAGGAACAGGAAAAACAGCTTTTCGCCTTGGCGAAGAATGAGAAAGAGCTGGCCAGTTGCCAGAAAGCTTGCACCGATGCCACGAAAGAACTGCAGAAACATAACGTTCTCAAACAGGCGCAAAAAGAAAAACAGGAGCAGTGCCACCTGAAGCTTGCGGCGGTGAAACAAGCCCAAAAGGATGCAGCCGTCATTCAAAACCAATTGAGCGCATGCCGAATGAACGTGCAGCAATCGGAGCAGCTCCACAAGAGGATTGTCCAAACCGAAAAATTGTTGGCTGAACAACTGGTCAAAAATGAGCGATTCCTGCTTCTGGAAAAAACATTCGTGAGGCTCGACCAACAGTTCAAGGATGAAACCATACTCTACAACCGCAACATCGCCGGCATCTTAGCCGAACAGTTGGTCAGCGGAGAGGCCTGTCTTGTCTGCGGTTCAACCGACCATCCCGCCCCCGCGCAAAAAACGGCGGACACCCTTTCCGAACAGGACCGGGAGCTGCTTGAGAAAAAACGGAACCAGGCCTATGCCGATTACCAGCAAGCAACTGCCGAACTTTCCGGCATCCGAAAACAACTGGCTGATCTCTTCGCCGATTTAGCAGTTACGGCTGAAACTTTCGAAAGCTACAAACAGGAACAGAAAGAAAAACGCGATACCGAAATCGCGTCAGAAAAAGCATTGCTGTTGGATATGAAAAATCTGCAGAAGGTGCTTGACGAAGAGGATGCCCTCGTAAAGGAGCAAAGCGACATTGAAGCGAAACTGCAGCAGATCGACCAGAACTGTCTTGCGCTTCAGAAAACATTGCACTTGAACGAAACCCTTGCCCGGGATCTGCTGGCCGAGATTGACCAGGAAAAACAAGTTTTGGGCGACAAGGACCTCGCAACCGTGCAAAAAGAGATTCTGCAGTTCAACGGAAAGATTGAATCCTGCACGAATGAATACAACAAGCTGAACAGCGAGCTGACTGAACTCGAGAAACAGATTGCTGTCTGTCTTGCCAACCGGACCACTTACGCGGCTCAGAATGAGGAGACAAAAAATGCTTTGCTGGATGCGGAAACAGCCTACACAATCGTACTGGATTCAACCGGGCTGGAAGAGCCTTTCGAGCATCTGATATTGGACAAAGCATTGTTTCTGGAAATCCAGAAACGGATCCGCAGCCATGAAGACGATCTGAATGTCACCGTCACCCGTTTGCGCGATCAAAGAAAAGCAGCAGCAACACTGCCCCCAGACCAAACAATCGCTGCCTGCGCCGATCAAATAGTGCTTCTGGACAATGCAATCCGCGAGTCGGAAGAGCAAAAAGATCAGCTTGCAGGCGACATCCAAATGCTTAAGAAAGCGGCGCAGGAAATTGCAGCAATCTACAAAAAACAGCAACAGATCATTGCCGCTTACCAGAAATACAGGACTTTGTCGGACATCGCCAACGGCACCAAAGAAACTGACTATATCTCCTTCGAACGCTATGTGCTGGCGATCTACTATGAGGAAATCATCGAAGCCGCCAATCTTCGCTTCCAACAGATGACGAACAACCGCTACCTGTTATTGCGGAAGGAGGACAAAGGAAAAGGTTCCGGAGCCAAGGGTCTGGACCTGGATGTATTCGACCATTACACCGGCCAAACCCGCAGCGTCAAAACCTTATCGGGCGGCGAAAGCTTCAAGGCATCCCTAGCGCTTGCACTTGGACTCAGCGATGTGATGCAGAGCCGGAGCGGCGGCATCCAGATCGATACGCTGTTCATCGATGAAGGCTTCGGCTCGCTGGATCCAGAGTCTTTGGATACCGCAATCGAGGCACTGTTCTCCCTGAACAGTTGCGGCCGCTTGGTCGGTATCATTTCCCACGTCGAGGAATTGAAGACGCGGATACCTGTCCACATCGAAGTCGACCGAACAGCAGAAGGAAGCACCGCGAAAATTATCCTCTAGGCAAAGGAAAGTCCAGCTACGTTTACGTAACTGGACTTTTTTTGCGTCTCCTGATTCTTTTGTTCAAAAGCGTCTGATCAATTTTTCCTTACAATTAATACGTCACATGATGCATTTTTGATGACATGATTCGTGATCGATCCGACCACGAATTTCGCGATGGTGCCCTTCCCTGTCGCGCCCATTACAATCAAATCACAATTCCATTCTTCAACAAGTGTCTTCGCAATCATTTCCTTGGCGTTGCCCGATCGCATTTCCTTCTGCACCGCGACACCGTTTGCCCGCGCGTATCTGTCCAATTCATCGAATAAAGAGTCCTTATCTTTCTGCAGCTGTGCGGCTTCATCGGCATTATTTTTTTTATCCAGTATCGCAACAAGATAAAGTTCGGCATTGTTCCTTTCAGCAATATGGACCGCCTGTTTGAACGCCTTGATCGAAGCCTCCGATCCGTCCACTGGGATCAATATGTTTTTATACTGAACCATTCAAACTCACTCCTTTGGAATAATCAACCAGAAAACGCTTTCCCTACTCTTATTTTACTATACTTACCGAATAAACAAAAGATTAGCGACGATTCGGTCGATAAATTTACAAACCAAAAAGAGCCATTCCGTGAATGGCTCTTTTTGGTTATTGCACTACTCAAATTAGAGCGTTGGTGAGCTTTTTATTTTTCATGCAAATGAAAGTCATTATCCGTCTAAATTTCTCTGCTTTCCAGCTTGCCGATTTCTTTGACATCTTTACGAAGAGTCGCCTGAGATAGGTTCGGACGGACTTTGTAGGCTGATTTTGATGACATGACGGCGTTCACCAATCCAGTCTGGATCGTTTCCGAAATATCATCAGTCCTCAAGTAGGAATAGACGATGCCGGCACAAAGCGCTTCGTTCGTGCCCCAGATATAGGTATCGCTGTCGCTGTTATTCAGGTCATAGACGTGCATGCCGTATTTTTCGCTGGCATAACCGACGCTCTGACTGTTTTTGGTGATGATGACATGCTGCACCCCTTTATCCAACCATAGCTGCATCGCTTCCCGCAAAGATGCATCATCATTGATCTCGATGCCGAAGTGTTTCTCGGTTTCATCGTGCTTCGTGATCAGCAGCTTCAATCCTTTCAGATTTTCAGGAATGTTGTACAGTTTCAGCACGGATGCGCAAATCAGGACGATCGGAATATTGTACTTCGCTCCGATTTCAAGCAAGTGTTCCACACTTTCCTTCGGGCAATTCGAATCGATGATGATTGTTTTCGCCCGCTTAAGCGTCGCCAAGTGTTTCAACAACCACTTCGGCTGCATGTATTCATAAATATCCATTTCAGCTAGACCAATAATCATTTTTCCGCTTTCATCGATGACTTCCATAAAGGTGCCTGTCGAAAAACCAGAAACCATTTCCACTTCTGAAGTCTTCATCAATGGGCGCATGGATTCTTCGATCGTATGCCATTCCGCATCGTCCCCGACCAGAGACAGCATAACGACGTCTTCCTGTAGCCTTCCCAGATTCTCAGCGATACTTAGAGCGACCCCGCCGATTGACGTCTGTGAGGTAACATTGTTCGATTGTCCATGAATAAGACCACCTTCCACAAAATAGCGGCGATCGATACAGGCAGCGCCGATGCAGACAATCGGTCGCGTGTCATTGATGACATAGGCTTTCCCCAAAAGGTATCCCCGTCTCACTAAGCCGGAAATGATGTTCGCCACTGCGGGACGTGACAGGCCAATCTTTGTAGCTAAATCTTGCTGCGAAATAAAAGGATTTTCCTTTATGTAGCTCAGTATTTTTGATTCTTTCTCGTTTAAAGCCATGTTTCAATTCCCCTTACTCTATAAAAAACCGGCAATGCCGAACTTATTCTTTTAGCAACATTTTATGCTCCTAAAGGTATAGTATATAACCAATGAACGCTATTGCCAAACGAACACTGTACATTGTAACCTTTTCTTAATGCCTTTGCATCAGTAAGAGTAGTTTTATTACAATTCCAAGCTGTGCTATAATAACAAGAAACATTTCAAGGGAGTTTTATACAGATGATTCATACATTTATTTTTGACGTTGACGGTACGATTGTGGATACCGAAGATTCCATCTTCAAAGGTCTGGATGACATCCTTCGGGAACACGCCGGCAGACATGCCACACCAGAAGACATGCGTACGATTTTCGGCATACCGGGCATGGAAGGCTTGCAGTTATTGGGCTTCACACCTGAAGAAGCTGCCGATCTGCATCCGAAGTGGAGTGCACAATCAAAAACTTATTCGGACAGCGTGAGTATCTTTTCCGGAATGGAGGACACACTGCGTTATTTGAAGGAAAACAATCACTTGCTGGGCATTGTTACCTCCAAGACAAAAGAGAGCTACGAGCTGAATATCACACCATACGGTTTGGATGGCTATTTTGACGTCATCATCACATCCAGCGATACAGAAGAACACAAACCTTCAGGGCAACCTTTGACGGAATGCTTGCGCAGATTGGGCATTGCCGAAAATGAAGCCATCTACATCGGGGATTCCATTTACGACAATCAATGCGCACGCAATGCCGCAGTCGCTTTCGGTTTGGCGGAATGGGGATCGCACACAGCAAAAGGATTCGATGCCGATCACATCTTCAAGACCCCGTCGGACATCTTATCGATTTTATAGTCAATGCAGGCAACCTGGAAACGGGTTGCTTTTTTTCATTTCATAATAGATCAGCGCGGTCCAAAGCTGCCTATTAAGGTTCTCATCCTGCGCCCTTCACTCGCTTCATCCGGGCCAGCACTTCGGCTGCCGCCTCCTCATTTTTATTTTTCATGTACAAGGCATGACTTTCCTGGTAGGAATCGTGGGCTATTTCCAATTCATTGAGGGTAAAATGGTAATCGCCGATACCCCGCATGATATTGGCTCGGCACCCATCATCATCGGACTTGTCGGCATATTGCTTCGCTTTATCCAGGTTCATTTTGGCCTTCATCGGGTTCCTTTGCAGCATGGCCAGCATCGCCGCCTCGCAGTAACTCCTGGCCAATCCGCAATAGTCATCCGGGAAATGCGTCAGCCGGAAAGTGATCTCTTCCTCGCACATCAAAGCTGCCAGATCGTATTCTTCCATAGAGCGGGTATTCACTGCCAAGGCATGCAAATATTCAGCTTCCTTCTCCAGGTCTTTGTTTTTTTTCGCGTAAAACAACAACTCCTCGAGACACTCTTTGGCTCCAGCAAAATTTTTCTGCGCGGCGTAGCACTTCGCCAGCTTGCTTACGACCTTCTGGTATTCTTCCGATTCCGGATCATCCAACAAATATAAAGCATCGATGTATTTTTTCTCAGCATGAGCATAGTCGTTCGCCTGCATCGCAATTTCAGCGATTTCGATCAGTTGATGAACTTCTTTATTCATGATTTTTTAGTTTTCGGAAACCCGCGACTTCAGTCGTGGGAGGAGAACACGATTGGCCCAGCGGGCCAAAAATCCTTCTTGATTTCCGAGCTCCTTCCTCTTGTATTTTTAACGAACTTACGTTCGCTTTTCGATGTATTTTCAATGACGATTGTAGTATAATAGGGTTATTGAAAGGTGGTGAATGCCGTGGAACTAAGTCTGACGACCAAAGCAAAGTTGAAGCTCTCGGACCCTAAAGCCGCATTGGCGTTTCAAGAAGTCTGTGAACAGTATAGGCAGGCATGCAATTACGTATCTGACTATGTTTTTAACCACAATTTCGAGTTAAATTCCGTTAGATTAAACGAAGTTTTGTACCATGATGTTCGCCAGCGGTTCCATTTGAAATCCCAATTGACCCAATCGACCTTTCGGACCGTTACGGCCCGATACAAAACCGTCCAAACGCAACTCCGCCGCAATCCCAATAAGTATGACAGCGGCAAAAAGGATGGGACGGAAAGCCAGTGTACATTACAGTTCAAAAGGACCTGAATTGGCTCTGGCACCCTATCCAGTTTTCTCGACCACAAGCAGATTTGGTGCGCAATCGCGATTGGAGTATTGTCGATAACGGCAGAACGTTTTCAATCAATACGCTGAAGGGGCGCGTGAAGTGCGGTTTTTTCCTCAAGGGTTTTGAAGAGTATCTTGACGGTACCTGGGCGTTTGGTTTGGCGAAATTGGTCAAGTCAGGCAAGCATTGGTTCTTGCATATTTCGGTAAAAAAAGAAATCGCCGAAATGGAAGTGAAAGACATCAAACATGTTGTCGGAATCGACAGAGGGTTGCGCCAATTAGTGACAACCTATGACGAAAAAGACAAAACCACTTTCTTCAACGGAAGTGCAGTCGTGAAAAAGCGCAGACACTACAAAGAACTGCGCCGTAGTTTGCAGGCACGCAACACCAGGAACTCCAAACGTCGTATCCGGAAAATGGAAAGTCGAGAGAACCGTTGGATGGCAGATGTGAACCACTGCCTGTCTAAGACACTCGTATCCACCTATGGTTCTGATACGGTATTTGTGTTGGAAGATTTGGTTGGCGTGCGTTTCGCCACGGAACAAGTTGCGAAAGCACAACGCTATGAGCAAGTATCGTGGGCGTTCTTTCAATTCGGGCAAATGCTCACTTACAAAGCCAGCAAAGTTGGCTCCATGGTGGTTGAAGTAAGTGCCGCATACACAAGTCAGCGGTGTCCCAAGTGTGGCACAATCAAAAAATCCAATCGGGATAAGCACCATCACGAATATCACTGCCCATGCGGGTATTGCTCAAACGATGACCGTGTTGGCGCAATGAATATTCAACAACTTGGGACACAATACGTAAGCGGTGTAGCGAATCCCAAATTCGAGAAACAACAAGCAAATTCCTAGTGCATAAATGTGCTGGATTGCCGGCAAAGTCAACTGTCGGGCTGCTCTATTCTGGTTGAAGAAGAATGTTGCAGTGAGTAACGCCAACATTTTGAGGGACCAACCGATCTCAAACTACTCAGGAGTCCGCAGGACGTTTGCACTGCGTAGCGTTAGGCGTAAACCTAAAAAGTATTAGCGAAGCTAATGCACTCGTCACAAAGTGGCGAGAGGCAAGTCCGTGACTTCAGTCATGGGTAGTTGACAGCGCATCCCCCTTACATCACAAAGAAATTGTTATCGCTTTCAAAATCATCTTAACATCAATCAGGCAGTTTCACAAAGGATAACGTCGGCAGCAAAAAAGGCGCCCTAAGCTAGAGCGCCGCAGTTACATCCCTATCGTTTCCGCCCCCCAAAAAAAATTTTCTGAATAATTCGGATACCTTATACCACTAGATAGTGGATATTTTACTTTTTGAATCAATCCAACATTTCTGCAGGGATGACCTTCTTCGCGATGGAAAGATAATTATCAGGGGTTATTTCCAAACCTTCATAACCGTTCAAACCATGCTCTGAGGCGATTTTCCCCGAGTAGTTTTCCAGTTTGTAAATTTTGAAATCACGCCTTGAGTATTCGACATTCCCAGGATCCGCAACATAATGCGAAACGGTAGGCACGAATTGGACGTTTTCGATGGTCGCTGTATCATCATCGGCAACGATAAAGTCGAATGTCACCATGCCGCCGAGCGTATTGTAATCCGTCAGCGAATGTGCGATGAAATTTCCCAATGAATAGACCACCAGTGTTTTATTTTGATTTTCGCCCGTCACCCACTCGATCGGCTGCAGGATATGCGGATGCGTGCCGATGACGACATCCACCTCCAGATCGGCGAACAGTTGCGCATAAGAACGCTGCATCTCATTGACTTCCTGCGTATTTTCATCGCCCCAGTGCGCCGAAACGATAACGACATCGCTGACATTTTTGGCCTTGGCGACATCTTGGCGGATCTGCTCTTCGTCAAAGTACGCAACACGATAGGAGGTGTCCGGCTGAATACCGTTCGTCCCGTAGGTATAGGCCAAAAAAGCGAATGTGACATCTTCTCTTTCAATCGTCCGGATTGTGTCACGGTCAGCTTGACTCTCATAAATGCCTGTGTAGACGACATCCTCCTGTTCATTCCAGACGGACAGGGAATTGAGCGCGCCGGGATAATCATAATCCAAGGCATGGTTCGTTGCGCCGTTGACCAAATCAAAGCCTAGATCGTTCATGTCCTGGGCGATTTCGGGCGGTGTATTGAACGCTGGGTAGCCGGAATAGGGATAATCATCCCCGGCGCTGATCGTCTCTTGATTCAGAAAAGCGATATCCGCGTCTTCAATATCCTCTGCCACATTTTCGTAGATGAACTTGAAATCATAAATTCCGTCCGCCAGTTCCGCATCCCGGAAAATGGAATCATGAATCAGATTGTCACCGACTCCGATGAAGGAAATGATTTTTTCCTCCTCATTTTCGAAAACTGCATCATTTTGTTCGGAAGCGGCGTCCAAGGATACAACTTCAGAAACCGTATCCGGTTCATCCGTGCACCCCCATAAACCCATTATCGCCAACGAAGTCACTAACATTTTCCTCCTCATGTCATTCCCCTCTCAACAGGATTTCTGCGCAATATTCAACAATTTGATTATACCGGACCCCATCGGCTTTGTCACTTGAGGCAAATTCATCGCAGCCATACTGTTGTTTTTAATGTCTGTGCATTTTTTGCCCCGCAACTCCGGCGAGGCTTCTTTAACCGGAGCAGATCGGTAATATTTTGTCTCTTCTCCGAGGAGGCTTCTGCCCACAGGAGGAGACCATCAGAATGCGGTCCTCAACTCCGGCCAAGCCCCCCACGCCGGAGAACAGCAAAAAAGCTGCCTCATCAGAGACAGCTCCTAATTTAAAAACTATAACCGTGATTTGAAATCTTCGTATCCGAAGGTTTTGATGACTTTTGTGCCTTCTTTGACCGTATGGGCCGCGATGGCCGGCAGTTGGATACCATTGAAAGTCGTGTTCTTCACCATGGAATAGATGGCCATATCCGTGAAGATCAGGCGGTCGCCCGCCATCAGCGGTTCATCGAAAGAATAATCCCCGATGACGTCCCCTGCCAAGCAAGTCTGTCCGCCCAAGCGGTACGTATGGGCTTTTTCGTTCGCCTCACCGGAACCGATGATGAACGGACGGTACGGCATTTCCAATACGTCAGGCATGTGGCAAGTCGCCGATGTATCCAGAATGGCCAGATTCATCTGGTTATAGGTCGTTTCCAACACACTCGCAACCAAGAAGCCCGCATTCAATGCGATCGCTTCGCCAGGCTCAAGGTAGACTTGCACGTCATATTTATTTTTGATGTAATTGACAAGCTTCACCAATTTGGCGATGTCGTAGCCTTCTTTGGTGATGTGATGTCCGCCTCCGAAATTCACCCACTTCATGCCGTGCAGGTATTTTCCGAATTTCTCTTCGAATGCGACCAATGTCGCTTCCAAGGCATCGGACCCCTGTTCGCAAAGGGTGTGGAAATGCAGACCGTCCAACAGTTCGACTTGGCTTTCGTCGAAATTGACGGCGGTCGTGCCCAAACGGGAAAACGGACTGGCCGGGTCATAAAGCGCATGGTCCTGTGTGGAAAGTTCAGGATTGACGCGCAGCCCGATTTCGATCGGCCGATCGCTTTTTTTCACCATTTCGGCATACAACTTCACTTGGTTAGGGGAATTGAAGACGATGTGATCCACGATCGGGAGCAACGCCTCCATTTCTTCCTTCTTGAAAGCCGGCGCAAAGACATGCGTCTCCTTGCCGAATTCCTCATAACCCAGTTGTGCTTCGTGGACAGAGCTGGCGGTCGTGCCGTCCAGATACTCGGCGATCAAAGGATAGAAATGATACATTGAAAAAGCTTTTTGGGCCAACAAAATCTTGCAGCCCGTCTGATCCTTGACCGATTTCAGGATTTCCAGATTGCGGCGCAATAAAGTCTCATCCACCACATAGCTGGGAGTCGGCAAGGCTTGAAAATCGATTGTTGTGTCCATCCGTACCTCCTAGTCGACCAAGGTAGGATTGAAGTCCTCTTGCCAAGGCAAGCCATAGACGTTCAATGCTTCCATGAATGGATCCGGATCGAATTCTTCGATGTTGTACACGCCTGGTTTTTTCCACTGTCCGGTCAAGACCATAGCTGCCCCGATCATCGCAGGGACGCCGGTTGTGTAGGAAACGGCTTGTGAGCCGACTTCTTTGTAGCACTCTTCATGATCGCAGACGTTGTAGATGTAGTATGTCTTCTCTTTGCCGTCTTTGATTCCGGTGAAGATGTTACCGATGTTCGTTTTTCCTTTTGTGCGCGGTCCCAATGAAGCTGGATCAGGCAATACGGCTTTCAGGAATTGCAGCGGCACGATTTGTTTGCCTTCGAATTCGATCGGCTCGATGGAAGTCATGCCGACGTTTTCCAATACTTTCAAATGCGTCAGATAGCTTTCGCCGAAAGTCATGAAGAAACGGATGCGTTTGATGCCTTTGATGTTCAAAGCCAAAGATTCGATTTCTTCGTGGTGCAGCAAGTACATATCTTTCTTGCCGACTTGATCGAAATTGTATTCCCGCTTGATTTCCATCGGTTCCGTTTCGATCCACTTGCCGTTTTCCCAATAGCTTCCGTTCGCGGTCACTTCGCGGATGTTGATCTCCGGATTGAAGTTTGTAGCGAATGGATAGCCATGGTCGCCGCCGTTGCAGTCCAGGATATCGATTGTATGGATTTCATCGAAATGGTGTTTCTGCGCGTAGGCAGAGAATACGCTCGTTACGCCCGGGTCAAAGCCTGATCCCAACAACGCGGTGATGCCGGCTTTTTCGAAACGCTCGCGGTAATCCCATTGCCATTTGTATTCAAATTTTGCTGTATCTTCCGGTTCATAGTTCGCTGTGTCGACATAATCAGTTTTTGTTTCAAGACAGGCATCCATGATGGTCAAGTCTTGGTATGGCAAAGCCACATTAATCACGATATCCGGTTTGTATTCATTGATCAGCGCCACTAATTCAGGAACATTGTTCGCATCCACTTGGGCAGTCGTGATTTTGGAACGCCCAGCATAAATGCCGCTTTCGATCCGATCTTTGATTTCATCGCATTTTGACTTTGTACGACTGGCAATCATAAATTCTTCGAACACTTCTGAATTTTGGGCACATTTATGGCATACGACGTTGGAAACGCCACCGGCACCAATAATTAAAGCTCTACTCATCTTATTCATTCCTCCTGTAGGGAAAATTCATTCATCCATCCTGCGGGCCTTTTTCTGCAGATATCCTCAAATAGGGGCTTAACGACAGACAAGATATTATAACATAAAGCAGTATAGGATATTGTTTTTTTAGCGACAACGACAACATATCGTCATATCTGACAGACCTTGGCGCAACTCCATCTTACAACACTTCAAAAAAACAAGCGAGAAATTCCCTCCATTTGAAGGAAATTTCCCGCTTCTTTCAACTATGCATAAATATTGTCCCATTTTGCTTCATACGCATCAATCTGTTCGGCATAGGCCATCGTTTCGGTGATGTCATCGATGCCGTTCTCCAGTTTGTGTTTCCAAGTCGGATCGATGGCGAAAGGATACTCGGCTGTGCTGGTTCTGACCACTTGATTCGGCAAATCGATCTGGATGGTTTCATCCGCCGGCAACTGGGCCAAAGCATCGCGTTGTTCTTGCGGCAACTCAATCAGCAACAGACCGTTCTTCAAGGAATTCATGTAGAAGATATCGCTGTAACTGCCGGCGATGATGACACGGAAACGGTAATCCTTCAATGCCCAAGCGGCATGCTCACGGGAAGAGCCGCAGCCGAAATTATCCCCGGTCACAAGGATCGTCGCTTCTTGGCGGTCGGCGTCGTTCAAAGGGAACTCCGGATTCGGATCGCCATTTTTCAGGAAGCGCCATTCATCGAAAACAAAAGCGCCGAAGCCTGTTTTTTCGATCCGTTTCAGAAATACTTTCGGGATGATTTGATCGGTGTCGATGTTGTTGTTCATCAAGGCAACGGCCTTACCGTTATGTACTTTAATTGGCTCCATAAGTCACTGCTTCCTTTCTGATATCCACAAATTTACCGTTCACTGCGGCAGCTCCCGCCATGGCCGGGCTGACCAGGTGAGTCCGGGAACCCTTCCCTTGACGGCCTTCAAAGTTACGGTTGGAAGTCGAAGCACAGTGCACGCCGGCAGGTACTTTGTCCGGATTCATCCCCAAACAAGCCGAACAGCCTGGTTCGCGCCATTCAAATCCCGCATCGATGAAAATCTTGTCCAAGCCCAATTCCGCGGCAGCATTACGGACTGTCCGGCTGCCCGGAACGACCATTGCTTGGATATGATCAGGAACTTTTCCGCCCTTAACATACTTGGCCGCTTCGATCAAATCGGACAGACGCGCATTCGTACAAGAACCGATGAAGACAAAGCCCAATGGAATGTCTTCAGCCGTTTGGCCAGGTTGCAGATCCATGTAGTTGTAGGCACGCTCGTCATTCTTATCCTGGATTTCAGGGAATTTCTCGCCGAACTGTACGCCCATTCCTGGATTTGTTCCCCAAGTTACATAAGGCGCCAAGTCGGAAACATCGATAGCGATGGAAGTGTCATAGGCCGCATCCGGGTCGCTCTTCAGAGTCTCCCAATCGGCAATGGCTTTCTCCATATTTTCAGGTGCGTAGCGGCGGCCGCGCAGATAATCATAGGTAGTCTGATCTGGCGCCATCATGCCGATTTTGGCGCCAAATTCGATGGACATGTTGCAGATCGTCATCCGTTCTTCCATCGTCAAGGCTTCCACAGTATCCCCATAGAATTCAATTGCATAGCCGGATCCGAAAGCAGTACCATATGTGGCAATCAAGTGAAGGATGATGTCTTTCGCATAGACGCCCGCAGGCAATTTGCCGGTGATTTTGACGCCCATCGACTTCGGTTTCTTCTGCCAGATCGATTGCGTTGCAAAAACATGCTCCACTTCCGAGCTGCCGATACCGAATGCCATCGCTCCGAAAGCGCCATGTGTAGCCGTATGCGAATCCCCACAGACAACAATCTTCCCTGGTTGGGTTGCACCCAATTCCGGTCCGACCATGTGGACGATCCCTTGGTTGGCTGTTCCGATATCCATCAACGGAATATTGAATTCTTCACAGTTTTTTTGCAAGGCTTCGATCTGTTTCTTCGAAATAAGATCTTTGATATTGAAAACATCTTCGGTCGGCACATTGTGGTCGACAGTCGCAATTGTTTTGTCAGGGCGTCGGACTTGGCGGTTGGTTTCGCGCAAGCCGTCGAAACCTTGTGGAGAAGTGACTTCATGGATCAGGTGCAGATCCACGTACAGCAGTTGCGGTTCGCCTTCCGGGCCTGCAATGACGTGTCTATCCCAAAGTTTATCAAAAAGTGTTCTGCTCATACTGTGTACTCCCCTTCACTTTTCCAAAATGACTTTCACTTGTTCAGTAAATGCTGTCGTTGTCGTCGTGCCGCCCAGATCAGCCGTCAGGAAACCGGCATTCATCACCTCGGAGGCCGCTTTTTCAAGCGCAGCAGCCTCTTCATGCAGCTGGAAGCTTTGACGCAGCATCATGGCAACGGACAGGATCATCGACATCGGATTTGCGATGTTTTTACCGGCGATGTCCGGTGCGGAACCATGGATTGGTTCATATAGGGATGGACCAGATACCGCATGGCTTCCGGAAGGCAGCATGCCTAATGAGCCTGTGATGACGGATGCTTCGTCGCTAAGGATATCCCCGAACATGTTTTCAGTTACGATGACATCGAATGAAGTCGGATCTTGGATGATTTTCATCGAAGCCGCATCGACATACAAATGATCGACGGTGACTTCCGGATATTCTGTCGCGATTTCATTAACGGTCTTGCGCCACAGTTTGCTGCTGGCCAATACGTTCGCTTTGTCGACGGAAGTCAGCTTTTTGCTGCGCGTCATCGCGATGTCAAATGCTTGGCGGACGATCCGATCGATTTCGCTCTTCTTATAGAAGAGAGTATCTGTCGCTTCCTCATCGTTCCAGTGCTTCGGCTGGCCGAAGTACAGGCCGCCTGTCAATTCGCGGACCACGATGAAGTCAGTGCCTTTTACCCGTTCCGTCTTCAACGGTGACAGGTGGGCGATGCTGTCGCTGACCGCGATCGGGCGGATATTCGAGAAAAGTCCCAATGTCTTACGCAATTGCAAAAGGCCATCTTCCGGTGTTTTCTCGGCTTTTTCCCATTTCGGCCCGCCGATTGCGGCCAAAAGGATCGCGTCAGCTTCCGAACAGCCTTTGATTGTTTGTGGTGGAATCGGATCGCCGGTTTCATCAATGCCGGCACCTCCGAATGGGTAAACCGTCACGTTGAATTCATGATGAAATTTTTTGCCGAGTGTTTCCAGCAAAGTCAAGCCGCTTTCCATTATCTCTGGTCCAATGCCATCTCCGGGCAATGCTGCAATCGTATAATTCATCTTACTTTTCCCCCTCATCAGAAATGTGCTGATACTTTTTCTATTGTCTGTTTATTTTTTGCTTTTCCGCTGGCTTGGATATACGCTTTCGCGGATGCCGTCAGGACGTCGAAGTCGATGCCTGTGCCGTTATAGCTCTTGCCGTCCTCATCCTCAACGACAACGTGCACTTCTGCTTGGGCATCTTTCCCGCCTGTGATGGCTTCAATGTTGTATTCCTTCAGAATGATTTCTTGCTCCATAATGCGGTTGATGGTGTTGTAGATCGCTTCGATGCTTCCCGATCCGGTCGCGGAATCCTGCATCTTCGCATCTTTATTGCCCTTGTCCTGGATGCCGACGATTGCCGCTTGGACGCCATCTTTCACAAACTGCACTTGCAGGCGTTTCAGCTCGTAAGCCGATTCATCCTCGATCGATTTGCCCACCATCAGCGCATGGATGTCCTCTTCGGTGACGTTCTTCTTCTTGTCAGCCAGTTCTTTGAAGCGGGCGAACAGTATTTTGATTTCAGCCGGATCGGTTATTTCATAGCCCATTTGCGCAATCCGATCCACAAAGGCGTGCCGGCCGGAAAGCTTGCCAAGCGGCAATGAGTTATGCTCCACACCGACCAATTGCGGTGTGATGATTTCGTATGTTTCCGGGTTCTTCAGCACACCATCCTGATGGATACCGGACTCGTGTGCGTAGGCATTGCCGCCGATGACGGCTTTGTTGCGCGGAATTGGCATGCCGGAAAGACGGCTGACCAAATCGCTCGTGCGCTTCGTTTCCTTGAGCACCATACCCGTTTCTTTTTCATAATAGTTTTTGCGGATGTGAAGCGCGACTGCAACTTCCTCAAGTGCCGTATTTCCTGCACGCTCTCCGATTCCGTTGATGGTGCCTTCTACCCGAAGCGCGCCATTTTCGACTGCAGCCAAAGCGTTTGCCGTTGCCATACCCAGATCGTCGTGGCAATGGGAGGAGAAAATTACGTCATCAAAGCGGGTTACGTTTTGCTTCAGGTATTTGAAGAGATTGCCGAATTCGGTCGGATTGGTATAGCCAACGGTATCAGGAATGTTGATGACCGTTGCACCCTTTTCGATAGCTAGATTGACGACTTCAACCAAAAAATCCCAATCGCTTCTGGTCGCATCCTCAGGAGAGAACTGGACTTTCTCGAATTTTGATTTAGCGTATGCCACATGGTGTGCAACAGAGGCCAGCACTTCTTCTTTGCTCATTTTCAGCTTGAATTCCATATGGACGGGGCTGGTCGCAATAAAAATGTGGATCTGTGGATCTGCCGCATCCTTCAAGGCTTCATAAGCCGCATCGATATCCTTTTCATTGCAACGCGCAAGTCCTGCTACCGTCATGTTTTTGACAGCGCCGGCGATCGCCTTTACCGCTTCGAAGTCTCCTTCTGAAGAAATCGGGAACCCTGCCTCGATGACATCGATCCCCCATTTTTCCATCTGCAAGGCAATCTGTACTTTCTCCTTCGTATTGAAGTTCACGCCAGGCGTCTGTTCCCCGTCGCGCAGGGTCGTATCAAAGAATTGAATATACTGTTTTTCGGTCATGGTCTTTTCCTCCGGTTCATTTTTCGTTTATTGGTTTCATTAAAGAATCATAAGAGTAAATTTCGAAAAAAAATGCATCCACAAATAATGGATGCATTTCGAAGGTCAATAAATAATCGCTTCAGCCCCATTATTTGTCAATGCCAAGCAGGGCTCAAACGACTGATATTCCAGTGTCCAAGCCCTGCTATAATAATAAGCCGTTAAAAGAAGGGGTAGTCCCCATGATTACGTTAGCTGATACGTTTGCATCTTCCATGACGATCCCCTCCTCTTTTTTGTAGCCTTCTAATTTTTCATTAAGTTTTATTATCGTATTCTCATTTTATGCAATGCGGCTTCTTTTGTCAACCCCTTTTACCATTTCCTTACAAAATCGTGTAACGGTGTGTTGAATCGGAGCAACGTAGTGGATTGCGGTGGATTGCGGGTAGCCCGCAGCTCCGGTTAGGCCCCTTTCATCGGAGTTCACCGGTCATTTTCGGCCTCATCTCCGGCGAAGCCCCGCTCATCGGAGGAGGCAACTCTAAATGTTAGTCGAACTCCGGCGAAACCTCCGTTCCCCGGAGCAGAGCGCTAAAATCCTGGACAGCACAAAAAACGAGGCTACCGCACCTAGTGTGGCAGCCTCGTTTTTTGTGCATAGATTATTCAGGCAATTTGATGCTGTCTGGATCGATGCCCAGCGCTTCAGCCATCTCTTCATTGATGACCAATTTCAGTGTCTCAGGGAATTGGACAGGCAAATCGGAAGGAAGCTTGCCTTCTTCCAGAATCTGCAAAGCCATTTCGCCTGTTTGGCGGCCTAATTCCTTGAAGTCGATTCCGTAAGTCGCAAGACCCCCAGCTTCCACCATTTCAGTCGCACCAGGAATGACCGGGATTTTGGCTTCCATAGCGATTTGGCCGACAGTAGCCATCGTGCTGGATAAGGTATTGTCCGTCGGGATGTAGATCGCATCCACTTTTTGTACCAATGACTCCATAACCTGTTGGACATCATTTGTAGATGTTACAGTCATGATTTCAACGTTCACGCCTGCAGCTTCCAATAAGGCTTTCGCTTGATCGCTCTGTACAATGGAATTCATTTCGCTGGAGTTGAAGATGATGCCGACTGTTTCCGCACTAGGTACGATCGACAACAGCAATTCGATCTGTTTGTCCATCGGTGCTTGGTCGCTTGTTCCGGTGATGTTCGCACCCGGCTCTTCTGAGCTTGCCACAAGTCCGGCATCGATTGGATCGGTTACAGCAGTGAACAGAACCGCATTTTCTTTTTCAGCGTTCGCTATTGCTTGTGATGCTGGTGTCGAAATCCCTAAAATGAGATCGTTGCTGCCGGCCAAACGCTCGGCCATACTCTGCAGGTTGGCTTGGTCTCCTTGGGCATTTTGATAATCCACGATCAGATTGTCGCCTTCGACATAACCGGCTTCCTCCAAAACTTCCAAGAAACCCGTGCGTGCAGCTGATAATGATTCATGTTCGAGGATCTGCAGGATACCGATGCGCACAGCATCCGCTGATACTGTTGAGCTTGCTGCGGAAGAATCCGTCGCCTCATCTGTACCGCCGGCGCATGCACCAAGCAATAAGGCAGAAGTCAGTGCCAAGGTTGTCGCTACTTTCTTTTTCCAATCCATTCCAATCATTTCATTTCCCCCTATTTTTTAATTTGCGCGAGAACTGCTTATGCAAGCAATTGTTTGTTCCGAATACGCAAAAACCCATTTAGATACGATTATCTAAATGGGCTTTTGCTAAGGTAAGTTTATGAAAACTCAACAGCCCAAATAGATTTTTTCATCTATGGAGCTTGTCACATCACGCAAAAATGCTTCAGCTTTCATAGATACAAACAAATTTTTGTTCATTGTTTGCATCCATGTCGGACATGTCTACAAACAGCATCTAAAGTAGCTAAAGTCAAAGCTATGGATGGGGTTGCGTTCTGTTGATTGCGTTTGCATAAGTTCTCCTCGCACGTCATTTATTTGTTGCTTTCAGTTTATAAGAATCAGATAAGGATGTCAACGATAAAATTAAATTCAGATGAGCGTGTTCTCATTTTACGGAATAGCAATTGCTCATTGGATCAGCAGCCGACGTTCTGTCGGTTTCAGCAACTCCCAAACCAATTTCGGATCGGCCTTCTGATCCAGATAAAAGGCTTCATCTTCAGGCTCCAGTATCACCGGCATGCGATCGTGGATGGCACGCATCTGGTCGTTGGCGTCAGTGGTGATGATGGAAAAAGCTGTAAAAGGTTTGCCGTTTTCATCCTGATACGTCTTCAGGATGCCTGCCATCGAAAAAATCGGGATATCCGATACGGCAATTTTCCGTTTCAGCTTTTCTTCGCCGACTTTTTCCCATTCGAAAAATGCAGTAGCCGGCACCAAACAACGCGCTGTCCGGAACGGCTGGCTGAATGTCGGCTTTTCGAGGATGGTTTCCGCTCGGGCATTGATCAGAGGGCGCTTAGCGAAAGGCTCCACAAATCCCCATCTGTGGTGAACCAGCTCGTTGCCCGGCATGATCAGCGGCGTGCTGTTGGTCGGGAATATTTCCGCACGCACTTCGACATCCTCTGCCATTTCTCCCAACAGGTACCTTTCCCATAGCTCCCTTTTTGTAGTTTCAAGCGCATAACGTCCGCACATCACCCTGTCCCCTTTCCATTAGGTTTCCTTGATACCGATTATAAGGGAGGCAGAGCCGTTATACAAAAAAGACGTCCCATAGCGGACGTCTTTTTTCATTGTTCACATAAAAAATCCGAAAAGGATCGGGAAAAAGACAGCAGGCGCATAATTCATGATCTTCAGATCCGTCAACTTCAACATGTTCAAGGCCAGACCAACAATCAATAGTGACCCCACGCACGTCATTTCGTTGATCACAGAATCCGTCAAAAGAGGCGCAAGGACATTGGCAAAAAGCGTAATCCCACCTTCATAAATAAGGACCAATACTGCTGAAAGCAACACTCCGATCCCCAGACTCGATGCCATCACGATAGCCGCGATACCATCAATCAGTGATTTCGCGAAAAGCGTATCGTGATTGCCTGTCAAACCGCTCTGCAACGCACCGACAATGGCCATCGCGCCGACACAGAACAAGAGGCTTGCGGTCACGAATCCTTTCGATACCGACACTTCATCATCAGGTGAAGAAACATTCTTTTCGATCGTATCCCCCAACTGATTGATTTTTTTGTCCAAATCGATCCATTCGCCGACCAAAGTCCCAAACACCATCGATAAAATGGTGATCAATATATTCTCGCCATTCAACATGCCGCTCACGCCGATGTAAAGGACGCACAGCGCCAAAGCGTTCATCACAGCTCTGGCTATCCTATCCGATAAACCTTTCTTCAAAATCAGACCGATACTGCCTCCTAAAACGATGGCAGCGCCGTTGACCAAACTTCCCAACAAAACCACTTTATCTCCTCCGATTGCTTTTTTCGTATATGCTGATCACTTGATTCGAATGCTTGCTTGCAAGCTCAGTACGTATCAGTATAGACGCTCACTTTCAGAAAAGCAATGGATGAAATATGAAGGATGCATTTCTCTGATAATGCGAAAAAGACCGCCATGTGCGCATGGCGGTCTCCCCTCATCATTATTGTTCTTCCTATTATTAACGGATTGTTTTCAGTGCTCCGGACCATTTGATCAATTCATCTAACATCGCTGTCGCATTGCCTGCATGGTAATCGTTCGGCACAAAATTGCTCATGTTCTCGAAATCAGTCATCAATGAGAAGTTCACTGTTGTGTGCACTGTCGCTACGCTCAACTCGCCAAGGATGACGCGCATGTTTTCGTGTGCGCGGGCCCCGCCCAAGCTTCCGTATCCTACAAACCCGGCGGCTTTATCGGCAACTTCAGGCTTCAGGAAATCCAACGCATTTTTCAAAGCGCCACCGACTGCATGGTTGTATTCAGGTGTCACAAACACGTATCCGTCGAATGAAGCCATTTTTTCCGACCAAGCTTGAATCGCTGAGCCAGCTGCTGCTTGGCGGTCTTCAGGTAATTTGGCGCCCAACAAAGGCAAGTCATAGTTTGCCAAAGCTACGATTTCGTATTCGATGCCACCATCATTGCGTTTTTCGGCAAATTCATGGATCCATTCCGATACTGCTGCTGAGTTTCTTCCTTCACGTACGCTTCCTGAGATAATTCCGATTTTCATAGTTGTTTTCCCCTTTTCGTTTATAGTTATTGTTGTATTTTTACTTCCGAATAAAGCTTTACTAATTCGAGATATTATAGGTGTGCTTTCCAATTTTTTTCCTCCATGCGCTTGATTTTCAATGAAGGCCTCACCTTCACCTCTCTTACATTTCGTAAGCTTAATATCATTATGCCACATCCCGGAATGTATTTCAAGTTATATATTCACGAATTCGAGATATTATTTCGAGAAAAAAACATCCAGGGCCGCCAGACAGCGGTTTTGGATGCCTTTAAAATCATTTATTTTTCAAAAAACGAAATCAGTGCTGGAATACGCGGGCACGACCTTTTAAACGGTCAGCCAGGATGATGGCCAACAAGGCTTTGCCGATGTCTCCCGGAATGAACAAAATCATGCCCATCTGGAAAATTTCCGCCAAGCCGAATTGATTGCCCATGACACCATTCAGAATTGCAGCCATGTAAGGCAGTCCGATTGCGTACATGACGATGGTGCCGGCAACAGCAGCAATCCCGTAATTCAAAAAGCTGCCTTCTTTTTTGTGCACAAGATAAGAAATCAACGTAGCGGCTGCGACAAAGCCAAAAACAAAGCCGAAGCTGGGCGACAATAAAGATTGGAATCCTCCAAGCAATAATTTCAGTAACAGGTGCAATGATTGCGCGAAGAAAGCAGCTTTTGGACGCAGAAAGAAGCCGGTCAGCAGCACCAAAAGTGTCTGCAAGGTGATCGGAATGGGTCCCACGGGTATGCTCAGAAAGCCGCTGACGAATGTCAAAGCCGCGAATATGCTGATTTGGGTCAAATCTCTTGTTGATAATTTCATGTTATTTTCCTTCTCTCTTTTTGATTTTGATGCTGATTTCGCCATAGGTCAGGGTTTTCGTTTCCCCGTTCGGCAATGCCACAACAAGTCCGCCATCGTCGTCGATTGCAATCGCTTTGGCTTCGATTGTTTCATTTCCTTGCGGGAAAGTGACTTGTTCACCCAAGACGAAACAGCGTTTGCGGTACTCGTCCAGGTAGGAACGGGATGCCAAATCAGGATAAAGGACATAAAAACGGTTGAGTATTTCGGCAGCCATTTGGTTCCGTGTCACCACGGCATTTTTTGAATCGAACAACGTGCCGGCGATCGACTGGATTTCATCGGGGAAATCCGTTTTTGGAGCCCGGAAGTTCAAGCCGATCCCTAAGATGATCGTTCCGATTGTCCGCGACTCCATGTCGATGATCCCTTCGGTCAGGATGCCGCAGACTTTCCTGCCATCCAGGAAGATGTCGTTTACCCATTTGATCTGCGGATTTTTTCCCGTCAACGTTTCGATCGCTTGGCAGACGGCGACGGCTGCGGCTGTCGTGATCAAGGTAGCGTTATCCATATCGGCAGCCGGCTTTAGAACCAAACTCATGTACAGACCCGATTCGCTCGGTGAGTAGAAAACTCTTCCCAAACGGCCTCTGCCCTTTGTCTGTTCTTCCGATAAGATTACGCCTTCGAAGGTTGCCTCTTCGTTGACGATCCGTTTGGCCTCCAGGTTGGTCGAATCGATTGTTTTGTGTGCGATGATCCGGTGGCCTTTCAGTGCTTCCGACAGCAGCGGCACGATGGCTGCTTCCGATAACAAATCGGTATCGACCGATAGTTGATACCCTTTATTCGTAGTTGCTTCTATTTGGTAGCCTTCTTTTTTCAGGCCATTGATTGCCTTCCACACGGATGTTCTGGATACTTCCAATTGATCAGCCAAATCTTGGCCGGAAATGCTTTCGCCTTTATGCTGTTCCAGAAACTGCAGGACTTTTTCCTTTGTTGACATCCTTTCCCTCCATTCTCTTCTATAAAAAAACCACCACTTGAACCGAAGTGATGGTCTCAATGCTGTATTCAGTTTAAACTCTTACTGGTCATTTGTCAACCTATCACAAACGATGGGTAACAATGTTTTTTTAATGTTTCTTTTCTTCCTTATACGCTCTGACCATTTCGGCATAATCCGCCATGATCGTCTGCACAATCGGATTGTCCATTGTCGGAATTGCAGCCGCTCCGATTTTCGATATCGGCAGCACATTATTGCCGGTGCCGGAAACGAAAGCTCCTTCAGCATCCTTTATCCACTCGACAGGGATGGCCGTCTCATTGATCGGAAACTGCCGTTTTCCACAGATTTCAAACACTTTCTTGCGGACGATGCCCAACAGGACCGCCTTTGCTGGAGGAGTGTACAACTCTTTCCCCTTCACAAAAAAGACATTCGTGCGGCTGCCTTCGGTGATCTCCTCATTCCCATCAACCAACAGCAGTTCATAAACCCCTTTGTCGGCCCGTTCCTGCAGTACCGCTTTCTGGTAATCCGACCGGACAAGCTTGATGTTCGGGTCCAAGCGTTCGATGCGGAAGAGGCTCGTCGCGATTCCCTCTTCATAATAGCTTTTTGGAGGATAGATGCTCTGGGTGAAAAAGATCCACAACATACTCTCGCCTGTTGATGTTTTGCCTAGGATGAACTTAAGGTTCTGCTCCCCAACCTGATTGGCGGCTATCAGGCGATAGACGCGCTCCTCGATAGACTCTGCCGTAGCAGGCAGCGGCAGGTCCAGATAAGCCGCAGACCGGAAAAAACGCTCCAGATGATCCTCCAAAAATACCGCAATCCCATCTTGGACACGGATGACTTCATATACCGTTCGCCCTTCAAATTCCGGATATTTTCCGCCGTCCTCATTTTTGATGAGGTCATCGTTCAATAAGTAAAAAGGTCCTTCCACTTTCTCCACATTCATCGCCCCTTCCTGTTCTTATATCCCCTATTCTACTCCGGAATCCCAAAAAGTACACGCCCATTCGCAAAACAGCGGATGTGACAGCAAAATGACAAACATTTTAAAAATTGGTAAAAGTGAAGAAAAACACAACGAGTCCCTTCCTTTTTTTCTGCTGTGGGTGTATAGTATGGGCATCATGAAAAATTCAAACAAATCTACTTACATAAAGGATGATAGAATAAGCATGCAAATGCCACAATTTCATTGGAAAAATGATGCTGAATATGTCGCTTTGGTCGAAGATCTCATCTATCACGAAGAATTATTGCATATGGAGACCATCACCCACCACCACTTCACCAATCGTTTGGAACATTCTATCCGCGTATCCTATAAGAGTTATCAGCTTGCAAAAAAATGGAAGCTGGATGCCCGATCCACTGCACGTGCCGGTTTGTTGCATGACTTCTTCCATGAAGATCGCGATGCTGTCGCACAGCTGAATATCGGTGCCCATGCAGATGCCCATCCGAAAATCGCTTGCGAAAATGCTTGCCGCATCACTGAAATCAGCTCATTGGAGCGCGATATCATCCTTAAGCATATGTTCCTGGTAAGCCGTTGCGGCCTGCCGCGTTACAAAGAAAGTTTTGTCGTAACCTACGTGGACAAATATGTCGCGATCAGAGAGGTCGTCGAACCGATCAAAGAAATCGCTGGATCCCGCCTCCGCAATCTGGTTTCCAAATTGAGTCCAGTAAACCTGAACATCAACATTTGAATGTAAATTTAATAAAGAATTGACTGTCTCAGAAGAGGCGGTCTTTTTTTGTTTGCAGTCCCCAGGTTGTCTGATTCTTCCGCATGCTGCTTGTCCGATTCTTCCCTGGTATCGGACAACCCGCGACCCTACCGCATGCTGCTTGTCCGATTCTTCCCTGGTATCGGACAACCTGCGGTCCTTCTGCATGCTGCTTGTCCGATTCTCCCCCGGTATCGGACAACCTGCGATCCTACCGCATGCTGCTTGTCCGATTCTTCCCTGGTATCGGACAACCTGCGATCCTACCGGACGGATCCGGTCGCGTCAAAAAAAAGCTGAACCCGCAATGGGTCCAGCCTTTTGCTTTGTACTATCCGTACTGTTTGTATTTTTTAGAAGAATACGTTTGTTACGCCATCGCCTGAAGCGCGGAAGCTTTCAGCTGAGGTTGAACGGTAACCGTTCAATACTTCGTTTACTGCTTGGATTGTATCAGCAGAAGGTACTTGTGCTGCAGCTGCTCCGTTGGAAACTACTGAGAACTGATATGGTGCATACAATACAGCGTCAATGGTCGTTCCGCCCCAGATTCCTGATTCAACGCGGTTCATGATAACAGAAGCAACGTTCAATTTTTCCTGGTAGCTTGGGCCTGCTTCGGCTTGGACTACTTGATACAAGAAGTAGCTCGCTTGGTAAGTCGTTGATGACGCTTGTGCTACTGGAGCCGGCTCAACATATGTTTCTGCAGCTTGTACCGCAACTGGTTCTGCAACTGGTTCTGCAACTGGTGCAACTGCCTGCACTTCTTCTACTGCTTCAACTGGTGTTTCGACTTCAACTGCTTCTTCGGAACTGACATCGTAGCTCTTCACTTCTGAGTCTTGTTCAACAGTCACGATATTGTGATCAGCTGACAATACGATTGAGTTGCCGGCAATGATCATGTCTGCATTCCCGATGCTGTTGACATCGACTAAAGCATTCACCGATACGTCAGTTGCCAAAGCGATTGCGGATAAAGTATCGCCCCATTGGAAAGTGTATTTGCTGCCGCTATCCAAGTTTTGGATATCCGCTTTGATCTGATCTGCTGTACGTGCTGTCCAAGTGGATGAAGTATATTCTGTTGCATTTGCTTGTGTTGGATTCGCTGTTGCCATAAAACCGATGGCTGCTAAAGTTGCGCTCGTTACGAATAATCTAGATTTGAAGTTTTTCATGTGTGTTTTTGTCCCTTTCTTCTCTTCGCAATGTTTTCGTATTGCAATTTATACTCATCGTGACCTTTTTTATTTGATAAATGACATATTTACCCAGGTCGTGATCGGAGTTCTTTCAACAGAGACAATCCTAACATGAATCATTCCGACAAAGTTAAAAGTCCTTTCTTTGTTATTCCTTCTTAACGTCACTGTCTCAATAAAGTGTTTATCTTACAAACATAAGTCAAATATTACACTGTCGTAATATAGAAAATCAACTTGTAACAATGGGCTCAACAGCTGTCTTTTTTCACAAACTCTCTGTCGAAAAATAAATAGACCATTGATTTAACAACCATTCCAGCTGTAACATTTGTTTTAATGCCTGTCATTTCTCAAGCGGGCCGGATTTGTTATCCTTATACTGATTAAAAATCATTACAAAACATTTGCTTATTGTAACCATAAATAAAAAGTGGTGGGGACAAACCCAACTGTATAATAAAAATAGGCGTGAACTTACCTAATTTGGGTAAGCTCGCGCCTATTTTTATATCCTTCTACGGAGGTTTCTGGCAAACAAAAAGGATGCCTATTGAAATGGGATTTTTTGACCCGTCAGCAGCGTGTGTCTATAATGGAAGTATGAAGTGTAAGGAGTCATTACAGCCAGGAGGAGATTGTTGTGAAAAAGTATGTACGCTTTGGAATTATGATTCTGGTCTCTATGGTAATTATGTATTTCTTGATGTTCTTGAATGTTTTTCAGCTGAATCATATTTACTTCAGTGAGATGAGGCTCTTGATGACGTTGATTATGGGATCTGTGATGGCGGTTGTGATGCTGTCGTTTATGTGGAAGATGTATGATAATAAGAAGTGGAACATTATCATACTGGGAGCGAGTTTTCTAATCTTCGGTGTTTCGTTATGGTTGGTGCGCAGTCAGGCGACGATAGATGATGTGGATTACATGCAGGCGATGATTCCACACCATTCCATTGCCATCTTGGCGAGTGAGCGGGCAAAGATAGAAGACGAGCGTGTCCGAAAGTTGGCAGATGAGATCATAGATGCGCAGGAGCGGGAGATTGCGGAGATGAGAATCCTGATTGAGGAGATTCAGCGAGAAGAGTAATATTTTGATGGAGATGATTTGGCAGTGAACGTGAGGAAATACACTACCCATGAAGCCTTCCTTGGGAGGGAAACTGCACCACAATCCTTCAAAAAAAGGTTCCAACCACCACGATCTGGTGATTGGAACCTTTTTTCATTCATTTCGCCAGTTATGTCCCAGCCTCAAGATATTCATTATAAGTAAGCGGGCGACGGGAATCGGACCCGCGACATGACCTTGGGAAGGTCGCATTTTACCACTAAACTACGCCCGCATGCAGGTCTGTTCGACCGGACTGCATGTTCCATTCTACTCCTAAATTGTGCTCACGACAATAGCTAAACAGAAAAAATGTGCAAATTTATGCGAAAAAAATCCCTCGGCGATTGCCGAGGGAGCCCGTGCTACTGTTTTTTTGCTTATTTGCTTCCGGTTACTTTGAACTTCGTGCCGGACAACGCTTCATTGAAAGTTGCTTCGGAAATGTCTTGGTTCATTTTGACCGTTGCTTTCTTTCCTTCCAGATCAACCGTTACCTCTTCCACACCTGCAATCGCAGAGAATTTCTCCTTGACTGTTGCTACGCAACCATCGCATTTCATTCCTTCTAGCATCAATTCTTTTTCCATAATCATTTCCTCTTTTCTGTTTATTTATCCTTTACCGTTTTGAGACGGAAGGTTTGAACCCTTTCAGACGTAATGCATTCAATACAACCGATACCGAGCTGAAGCTCATCGCTGCTCCGGCTATCATTGGATTCAGCAAGGGGCCTCCGAAGACGTGCAGGATTCCCATCGCGACAGGAATGCCCAGGACATTGTAGGCGAATGCCCAGAACAGATTCTCCTTGATGTTTTTGATGGTGGCTTTGCTGAGTTCGACGGCTGTGGCCACTGCCATCAGGTCGCTCTTCATCAGCACGATATCCGCCGACTCGATGGCGACGTCCGTCCCCGACCCGATGGCGATGCCGATGTCGGCTTGGGCCAATGCCGGTGCGTCATTGACACCGTCTCCGACCATGGCGACTTTGCGGCCGCCCTGTTGCAGCTTCTTCACTTCTTCCGCTTTGTCTTCAGGCAACACTTCACTCAAGACGCGGTCGATGCCCACCTGATCGGCGATGGCTTGCGCCGTACGCTTATTGTCGCCGGTGATCATTGCGATTTCGATGCCCATCCCGCGCAGTTTTTTGATCGCGGCCGCACTGCTTGCTTTCACCGTATCGGCAACAGCGATGATGCCGGCCAGTTCCCCATCCATTGCGATGTACATCGGTGTTTTGCCTTGTTCAGCCAACGTGTGGGATGTTTCGGCAAATGAACCGAGTCCGATTGCATGGTTCAGCATCAGCTTTTCATTTCCCAACAGCAGCTCTTTCCCATCGATTGTGACGGCAATCCCGAAACCAGGCAGTGCATTGAAGGCGGATGGTTTCAACAAAGACAGCTCTTTCTCTTCGGCAGCGCGAACGATGGCTTCTCCAAGCGGATGCTCCGACCCTTTTTCGGCCGATGCCGCCAGCAGCAAAAGTTCATCCGGATCGAGCCCTTCACGGACAAGAACATCCGTAACTTTCGGTTTGCCTTCCGTGATCGTCCCCGTCTTGTCGAAAACGATTGTCTGGATTTTGTGCGTCACTTCCAGAGCCGTCCCGCTTTTGATCAGCACACCATTCTCGGCTCCTTTGCCGGTACCCACCATGATGGCGGTCGGTGTCGCCAAGCCCAAAGCACAAGGACAAGCGATTACCAAGACCGAAATCGTGATGGTGAGCGCGAAAATCCATGATTCTTGTCCTAAGAAGTACCAGGCAAGCCCGGCCAGAACAGCGAGCACGATGACGATCGGAACGAAGTAGCCCGAAATCGTGTCAGCCAGCTTTGCGATCGGCGCTTTTGACCCTTGGGCATCTTCCACCAACTTGATGATCTGTGCAAGAGCCGTGTCTTTCCCGACTTTTTCGGCCCGGTACTGGATGGTTCCATTTTTGTTGATGCTGCCGCCGATGATGGCATCGCCCGCTTTTTTCTCCACCGGCATGCTCTCGCCTGTCAGCATCGATTCATCGACGGACGTCAGGCCTTCCGTCACTTTTCCATCGACAGCCATTTTCTCGCCGGGACGTACAACCAAAATGTCCCCAACCATGACGGACTCCAAATTGATTTCCTGCTCATTGCCGTCACGGATGACGCGGGCAGTCTTGGGCGCCAAGCCCATCAGTTTTTTGATGGCCTCCGACGTCTTGCCTTTGGAGACGGCCTCGAAGTACTTCCCGAGCGTGATCAACGTCAGGATTACGGCTGCCGATTCGTAATACAAGTTCATGACAAGCTCGTTGTTCCCTCCGATTGCTGCAACTGTGCCATACAGACTGTACAGAAAGGCTGCGCTAGTCCCCAAAGCCACCAGCGAGTCCATATTCGGGTGCCCTTTGAACAAGGACTTGAAGCCTACTGTAAAAAATTTCGTCCCGAGCACCATCACCGGAATCGTCAGCAAGAGCTGTGTGAGCGCAAACGTGACCGGATACATAGTCGGATGGAGGCTCATCGGCAACGGCAAGCCCAACATGTGGCCCATAGCGAGATACAGAAGCGGAACCGTGAACACCGCCGAGAGCCAGAAGCGCCGCCACATATTTTTGATGTGCTGTTCTTTCTTCGCTTGATTTTGATCGCTTTCTTCTGCAGTAGCGCTCTCTTCGATCGCCTTGTAGCCGGCTTCGGCCACGACCCTTTCGATATCCCCCACATGAAGCACTGTCGGATCATAGGAGACGACCATTTTTTCGGTAGCCAAGTTCACGGATGCATCAGATACGCCCGCCACTGCCCGGGTCACTTTTTCCACGGTTTGGGAACACGAGGCGCAACTCATGCCTTCGATCAGAAAAGTCTTTTCTTTCTTGTTTGCCACCAAAACATAGCCAGCTGAATCGACTGCGTTCTTCAGAAGTTCCTCGGAAAAACGGCTCTCATCGACAGCAACCGTCAGTTTCTCGGTCGCCAAATTGACTGTCGCTTCCTTGACGCCTGCGACTTTGGCTGCGGCTTTTTCCACGGCTTGTGAGCACGATGCACAACTCATGCCTTCTATATCATAACTTTTATTTTCCATCGGGCGATTCCTCCTCATGTAAGCAACCGGTTTGTTTGCAGTTGCATTGTCCTGGCGTGCACATGCACTTCACTTCGGCTACAGCCGTCCGTTTTTTTGCGGCGATCACCTTTTCCAGCAGCGCAACATCAGCGTGGCTCAGCGTCGCTCTTTCGATCAGTTCCGCTATCGTGCGTCCGACTTTTTTCGTACAGACGTGCGCCAAAAGGTCTTCGGTAGCGCCGCCGACGCTTTCCTGTTCGGATACGTTTGCGCTGTAGATGAATTTATTGCCGATTGGTTCCGTTGCCAGCAAGCCTTTTTCGACGAGTCTTCCGATCAACGTTTTGACGGTGGCTTGTTTCCAACCCATTTTTTCCTGCAGGACCGAAATGATTTCCCGGCTGGTTGCTTTCCCGTTTGTCCAGACAACGCGCATGACTTCCCATTCAGCGTCGGTTATCTTCTTCTGTGCCAGTTCGGTCATTTCTTCCACCCTTTCGTTGTTGTTTCTTGCTTCTAAATTTAGTTTACACTTGTAGACGTTTTGTGTCAAACGTTATTTATCTAAAATAAAAAACAGCCGGTTACCATTGATCGGTCAGCCTGCTGTTTAGCTCTGCATTATTTAGTTTGTACTATAAGTATGTCTTCAGCACTGACTAGCCTTGTCGCGTTTGCGCACGCGCCTGCGGTATGCCGTCGGTGCCATCCCTTCCTTTTCCTTGAATTTGCGGGAAAATTCCTCCGGGGTGGCCATCCCGACTCGCTCGGCTATTTGCTTTATGAAGAGTCTCGAGTGAATCAGCAAGTAGCGCGCTTGATCCATCCGGACACGGTCAAGGTAGTCCATCAAGGAAACGCCGTAGATGCGGATGAAAATCTGCTGCAGTTCCGATGCAGGACCATGACAGGCTTCGGCAATGCGATTCACGCTCAACGGGTTTGGATAATGGCTGTGGATGAAACGTTCAGCTTGCCCGGCCCATTCCAGATCCGTAACTGCCTTACCGTTCGGCCTGCATCTGCGGCATGGGCTGTAGCCATGCGCCTCCGCAGCTTCCACTGAGGAAAAGATGCAGACCTGGTTGAATTTCGGCAGCCGGGACGTACAGGACGGTTTGCAGTACAAGTGCGTATTCCTGTCCGCGTAATAGAATTCTCCATCAAAACGCTGATCCCGTTCATTGATTGCTTGCCATTGCTCCACATTCACCGCTTGTTCTGCCTTATCCGCCGCCATCGTTTGGTTCCATCCTCTTCAACTGTCATGTATATCCGCTTCCCATTATAGTACAGAAAGCTTGGATATGCTTCAGTCCCCGCAAAAATTTTAGCCCAGTGCGCAAAAAAAGCAGCAACCGCACCGACCGGCACTGCTGCTGTTTGATGATGACTGATACGATTGGTCGTTTAGCCCTTGCTGCTTCCGGCATAAGTCAATTCGGAACCTTCGCCGCGGACTTCCAAGAGCGCTTTTTCGATGATGGCGATGACCTTCTCTTCATCGCCGCTGTTATTGACGATGTCGAACGAATCGATGTTGATTCTGATTTTGGGACTTTGATCGTACTCCTGATACCATTGCTCATAATTTTTGAAAAGTAATTCATAGTAGGCCAGCAACTCGGAATCATCCTCGATCTGCTCAAATTCACGGCCGCGCTTGCGGATATGATCCAAAATCGTCTCGAAGGACCCATCCAGATAGATCAGCAGATCCGGCGCTTTTTTGGGCATGCCTTCCAGCTCTTCCATCATATTCGCCAACAGGTCGTTGTAGATATCCATCTCTTCTTTTGAGATGTTGCCTTGCAGATGGTTGACCCTCGTAAACAAAGCATCCTCATAAATGGATCGATCCAAGACGTTATTGTCATCGGTCAATGCAGCCTTGATGCTGCGGAAACGCGTATTCAAGAAATATATTTGAAGGCTGAAAGCCCATTTTTGTGGGTTATCATAAAACTTGTCCAAAATCGGGTTGTAATCGACGCTTTCGAAAAAGGCCTCCGTCCCCAATCTTCTTGAAATCATTTCAGTATAAGTCGACTTTCCAGCACCTATCATTCCTGCCATTACCAGCACGCTCAATCATATCCCTTCCTTTGGTGTTATCTGATTATTTCCGTATTTTTATGTAATTCCCGATCCGCTGGTCCGCGGAACAACATTTTGTATCATACCATGCCTACAAAACGAGATATAGTGTTTTTTGATTAGAAAATCCACTTCCATCCCAAAAATGATCCCGTCTTTCTTGCTCCCGAAAACACTGGTCAATCGAGCCGAAATGCACTATGCTAGAAATAAAGGAGGGAAGCCCATGACATTGAGCCACCGCACCATCAAAATCGCTTTTGCGACTGTCATTGCCATTCTGATTGCGCAATTTTTTAATCTGAATTATTCCGTTTCAGCCGGGATCATCGCGATCCTTAGTGTGCTGGACACCAAAAAATCATCCGTTCTGACGGCTCTGCAGCGGATTGCCTCCACTGTGTTGGCATTGACGATCGCGGCGATCCTGTTCCGCCTCTTCGGCTTCCACATCATCGTGTTCGGCGTCTATCTGTTGTTCTATGTACCGTTGGCCTACCGCTTCACTCTTCAATCCGGCATCGCGCCTTGTTCAGTGCTTGTGACGCATCTGTTGCTGGAAAAGCAGACAAGCTTTCCTTGGCTTCTGAACGAACTCGCCTTGATGATGATCGGCGCCGGCGTGGCTATTTTGTTCAATCTCTACATGCCTTCCAAAGCGAGCCAGATCATTTTGCTCCGCGAACAAGTGGAGGCGCAGATGAAGGAAGTGCTGCACAGTTTCAGCGTCGCCCTTCGCGAGGGGCATGACCGCAATCAAAACCGGTTGTTGAATGAATTGGATGATCAATTGGAAAAATACAGGCAGGTCGTCTATGCGGAATTCGACAATCAGTTGCTGGACCAATCGACCTATAATATCCGCTACTTTGATATGCGCAGCGAGCAAGTCACCATCCTGAAATATATGGCCACTAATCTCGGACTATGCGCGCTGCCGACAAACGAAAACAAGATTTTGGCTGGGCTGTTATTTCTGACGGCAGCCCAGCTGCATGAGCAGAACACGGGGATTTACCTGATGGAGGACATCGATTCTTTGCTGCAATCGTTCCGCGAAAGCGAGTTGCCGGCCACCCGTGCGGAGTTCGAAAACCGTGCCATCTTGTTCCAGTTGCTGAACGACTTCAGACGCTTCATCCAGACGAAAAAAGACTTCTACGAAGAGTACGCAGCTGAAATAAAAAC
Source organism: uncultured Trichococcus sp. (assembly GCF_963663645.1). Taxonomy (NCBI): domain Bacteria; kingdom Bacillati; phylum Bacillota; class Bacilli; order Lactobacillales; family Carnobacteriaceae; genus Trichococcus; species uncultured Trichococcus sp. Next base: position 14,806 of record NZ_OY760499.1, on the reverse strand, counting down.
AATAAAATGAATTTTCAGTGAGAAATCATTTGACACTTACTAATCGTATTGTTATTATGTATCTAAATTCAAACAACCTCACGGTGAAAAGAAGAGTACGGATAACGGAAATGCACAGAGAACCTCGGCAGCTGAGAAGAGGACAGGAAAGTCATCCAGAAAATGGTCTTAGAGTGATTGGTTTGTGAACGCCATCCGGCCTCAGCAAGCCACGTCCGCATACGTTACAATGCCGCAGTATAACAAGACTATCGGTCGTCTTGCGTACTGACTGAGGGGGCATGCGCAAGCGTACCCTGAACCAAGGTGGTATCACGATGAGCAATCATACGTCCTTGCACAGCAATGTGCAGGGGCGTATTTTTTTTACTGTACTATAATTGTTTGGCAAAAAATAATAATGGAAGAAGGAAATCAACATGACAACAGCAGAAAAAACAACAACTTTACCATTCAGAGCCGACCACGTAGGGAGCTTTTTGCGCACGGAACCCTTGAAGGAAGCACGCTTGAAATTTGCAGCCGGCGAAATCGACGCAGCCGCTTTGGATCAAGTGGAAACAGAAGAAATCACGAAATTGGTCAAAGATCAAAAGGCAAACGGTTTGAAAGGTTTCACTGACGGCGAATTCCGCCGCTCGTGGTGGCATATCGATTTCATCGAAAACCTGAACGGCTTTGAAGGCTATGTGCCGGAACACGGCTATGATTTCGGGGATGTTGAAGTCCGCAAGTACGCTTTCCGCAATGTCGGCAAAATCTCCTTCAATCCGAATCACCCTTTTCTGGCTGCATTCAAATCATTGAACGAAATCGTCGGTGATCAAGGCGTGACGAAATTCACGATCCCCAGCCCGAACGAAGTCTTTTATCCGGGCTACCGCAACGAGGAAATCTATCCTTCGGTCGAAGCGTACCAGGCGGACGTGCAGCAAGCTTACATCGACGCTGTCCAGGCTTTCTACGATCTGGGCTGCCGTTACCTGCAATTGGACGATGTGCACTGGGGCTTCCTTTGCAACTTCGCGGATGATACGGAAGAATACAAAGCTTCCAAACGCGTTGCCGCTGAGAACGTTCAAGCCATCATCGAAGCGAAACCGGCCGACCTTGTTTTGACGACGCATGTCTGCCGCGGTAACTACAAATCCCACCACTCATTGGAAGGCGCTTATGATCCGATCGCAGAAGAGCTGTTCGGACAAACAAGCTTCGACGGTTACTTCCTGGAATATGATACCGATCGTTCCGGCGGTTTCGAGCCACTTGCCTTCTTCAAAGGCAAAGGCCGCATCGTATTGGGCCTGGTTACTTCGAAAACGGCGGAACTGGAAGACAAAGAAGAAATCAAAGCCCGCATCAAAGAAGCCAGCAAATATGTGCCTTTGGATCAATTGGCATTGAGCACGCAATGCGGATTCGCCTCCACTGAAGAAGGCAACTTGCTGACGGAAGCAGAACAATGGGCTAAAGTACGCCACGTTGTGGAAATCGCCAAAGAAGTTTGGCCGGAAGACTAATCGTTTCATGCGAGAACGCACAATCTGCCGATTGTGCGTTCTTTTTTGATTCAGCGCCAGCTGACGGTCGGCAACCGGCAGCTTGAACTCCGGCGAGGGATTGTTCACCGGAGTTCTGACTGCTTTTCTTCCGTGTCCTCCGGTGAGGCGTTGTTCACGGGAGGACAGGAATTCTCACTATCCTGAACTCCGATAAGAGCTCTCCCGCCGGAGTTGCGGTCCACCTCCGGCCGGCTGGCTGCGCATCTCATCTGCATTCGGCTTCACCGCTCTTGCCGATGATTTTCCAACATTCTGTAGTCGATCGGATTATTCCGCAGCATCTCATTGGCGATGGCGATGACATCCTGACCGGCCCCCACCTTAAAGACAAGCTGTGGTTCAATCGGGAAGTTCACCTGGATATCCGCCTGCTTCGTCAATTGGCGATCCATCTGCCGGATCAGAATATCCAAACTTTGGATCGCGACATTGAACGGCGATTCCAGTTGCCGGTCGACCGCATCATAGATCATCGACACGGACATCAGCACGCTAAAGAGCGAACGGTCAAAAAGTGGGATGGGCAAATTCATCATCACCCCGCCATCGACCAACTGTCTCCCGTCGATTTCCGCAGTGGAAAAAACCATCGGAAACGCACACGATGCCGCCACGGCCATCCCCAATTCGATATCATGCGGATAGATGAGCCAATCTCCGGTCGGGCTCGTGAAAAATTCGGGTTTGTTGGTGAAGACAATCAGTTCGCTTGTATGGATGTCAACAGTCGTGATTGCGACAGGCAAACGGCAATCGGAAAGCATCCGGCAGCCTATTTTTTCAAATAATTGGCAGGCCATCTGCTGCAGATTCTGCAATTCAACGAAGCCGTTATTGTGTTCCCGAACATGCTGAAAGAGCAGATAGGCGGGCCTGCTGAAGACGCCGCGATCGGCAAATTCCCGTTCCGCGTCCAGTAATGTTTCCTCGATCTCGGATGCCGTCAGACCGTTGGCCACCAAAGCCGCTATGACCGCCCCCATCGAAGTGCCTGCCACGGCATCGATTTTGATGTGATGCTTCTCGAGATCATGAAGGACGGCAAGCTGCGCAAAGGACTTCAGGCCCCCGCCTGCGAGGCTGAGTCCGAATAGCCCCTTGTCTTTTTCTGATTGTTGCGGCGATTCCATATCCATATGCGTTCCCTTCCTTCGCGTTCTTTCACTTTTATTATCGCTTATTTCGGCGGAATCCACAAAAAGGAAGATTGTTGAAGGCATGCCAACTCCGGCGAAAGTGTCTTTCACCTGAGTTGGATGGTAATATTCAGGCAGTTCCTCCGGCCAGACTTGCGTTCCCCGGAGTTGACGCCCCAATCCTCATCCGGTCCTCCGACCAAGCGTCCTCTGGCCGGAGGACGCTTGGTCGGAGGACGCGTGCGCCCCTTGTTTGGCCGTGCGCCCCCCAACAGTCCGGTACAACGCAAAAAAGCGACCAACCGGCCGCTTTTTTGCACAAACCTATTCGAATCCTAGGATAAAGATCCCTACCATGATCATTGCGATGACCGCGTATTGTTTTGCGGTCAGTTTTTCCTTCAGAAAAATCCGCGAAAGGATGACGGACACCATACTATAGGAAGAAATCAGCGGCGCAACGATGACTGCGTTCGCGCTGATCGCAAACACATAGAAGAACTGCCCCAACGTTTCAAAGATGGCTGCCAAGCCACGGTCTTTCTGATCGCGTAGGGCGAACGTCTCCTTCTTGATCCAGACTAGATAAACCCAAGCCAGAACGGCAACGATCAGCCATGTCAATTCATAGGAAATATTTGCCTGCATTTCGTCCATGCCTCTGTCGAAGACCCACGCATCCGCGAACGTCCCAAGCGAATCGATCAATGCATATCCTAGAGGGAACAACAAAGCGATCGCTCCGTATTTGTATTTACGGTCAACCATCTCCTTGTTCGCTTTCCGTTCCGCCTCGGCAAAGCGTTGCTCGAAGACCGACAGCAGAATAACGCCGATTGTGATCAGGCCTACCGCAAAAAACTGGATCCCGGTCATCGATTGCCCCAGAAAAATGAAAGTCAACAAGCCGGATATCGCCCCGGACGAGTTCTGTACCGGTGAGGAGATCGACAGTTCCAGAAACCGCAGACCCGCATACCCGACCGCCATCGACAAGATATACATGGAAGATACCGGAAGATAGGTGAGCATATTGATTGGCTCATAGACCACCCCGGAAGTCAGCATGACATAGACCGCATGGATCCCCATGACCGCTCCGACCATGATGACGATCTTCAGATAACTGTATTTGTCTTTCGGATCGCTCCCTTTTTTATAAAACAAATCCGCTGTGCCCCAGGCCAAAACGGAAACTATCGCAAATATAAACCACATGCTCCATCCATCCTTTATAAAATAATTTCAAAAACTAACTTACTAATTATACTAAAAGGATGGAGGTTGCAATAAAAACAATGCAATGTTAACAATATATCAACAGACTTATCATAAGCAACCCTCAATATAGTCGCTGACGCTAGATAACTGGTGCGTGTTTCTGTATCTGAAAAACGGTATCGGCAAAAGTCCTTCAATCCTCTGATCTGCCGCTTCAAGGTTCAGTCGCGCACTCTTTTGCCCATGTAGACGAGGTCGCGCTCGATGCCGTCGAGCTCGGCTACCCTCGGTAAATATCCCCATTGTTCAAAACCGAATTTTTTCATCAGCCCGATGCTTGGTGCATTGTGGCCGAAGATGAGGCAGACCAGATTCGTGATATCCAGTTCGTCGCAGGCGGCCAATACCGCTTCCATGATCTGCGTGCCCATTTTTTTGCCGCGGTAGTCCTCATGGATATAGATGCTCAATTCTGCTGTCTTATCGTAGGCGGCGCGCTCATGGAAAGGCTGAAAGCTCACCCAAGCACAGATTTTTCCATCCTCTTCAAAAACCCAGATCGGTCTGTAGCTGGGCGAATGGTCCAGGAACCAGCCCATTTTTTGTTTGACGGTCACCGGTTCGAGATCGGCCGTCACCATCCGGCTGGGGATCGTCTGATTGTAGATGGCGACGATAGCTTCCACATCGTCCAAAGTTGCGTTTCTATGTGTTAGGGTCATTTGTTTATTCCTCCAAAAATCTAAAATTCTCAGCCCGACCTCTCGAAGGACTATACGCTATTTTACCAGTTTGTCCCGATGATGTGCCATCTATTTTCATAGGAGTGGAAAAATAGTGTTTACCTGCCCCAATTTCTGCAGGATTGCCGCAGTTTTTCGTAATCTTCCAATTGAAAATCGGTTATACTGGATACAAGAATGGGGTGGACAACATTATGAGTGAAGAAATATATATTGCAGAAGATGAAGATGGCATCCGTTTGACGGTGAAGACGTTTCTGGAGAGCGAGGGCTATGTGGTCTCCGACTTTCCCAATGGCGACCTGCTCTACGAGGCTTTCCTCAATAAACAGCCGGACTTGGTCATCCTGGATGTGATGATGCCTGGATCGAGCGGCTTCGAGATCACCAAAAAAATCCGCGACATCAGTTCGGTGCCGATCATCATCCTGACCGCAAAAGACAGTGACATGGATTACGCGACGGGCATAAACTTGGGCAGTGATGATTACTTCACGAAACCCTTCAGTGCCATCGCCCTGAATATGCGCGTGAAAGCGATGCTGCGCCGCATCAAGATGGACCAGGAACGCCTGCCGGCCCGTCAGGAAGAAGCTACGCTGCGGATCGGCGATATCGAAATCGATCTGGCCGCCATGTCCGTCAAACAAAATGGGATCTCCCTCAACCTGACACCAAATGAATACAATGTGTTCGTTTATCTCATAGAAAACAAAAACCGTGCCGTTTCCAGGGACGAGCTTTTGGACTCGATCTGGGGCTACGGCAAGGACATCGAGACGCGCGCCTGCGATGACACGGTAAGGCGCTTGCGCAAAAAACTGGCCGGTTCCACAGTCGAGATCGAGACCGTCTGGGGATTCGGCTTCACCGTGAAGGAGTCGTCTGCGGGATGAAGATGAAGACATCGAAAAAAAGTTTGAAGATCCGGCTTCTGACGACCGTCACCTTGTTGTTGGCGGCCGTCTTTGCCTTCATTTATCTGGTGTTCAATTTTTTCTTTACCCAGTACATCGAAACGACAGCGGCCTCATTGCTTGCCGAAGCGAGACAAAATTACATCGAGCGTCCCTTCGATGAGGACAAAAAATTGGAACCGGAACCCGCCTCATCGGATGCCGCTTTTGTGGATGAACCCCGGGAAAAAAATCCTGAACCGCATACGGCCTTCTCGTCCAGCGTCCAAAAGACGATCATTTCCGAAGATTTCGAAATACTGTTCCCGCAGATCCAGGACACCGGATTCAGTGAGGATGATTCCTTGACGAATTTCGTTTCCGGATTGGAAAGTTCCGACATCGCGCTGGCATTGACAGCCGATGGGAATTTGGAATTGGAGGATAATCTCTACTACTATTCCATCGCTCCCAACGCCGAGGAGGACGGGACCTATGCGGTATTCTTCCTGAACATGTCTGATCTGTTCGTTTTCGAGCAGAATCTGAATCAGATCCTTTTGATCATCATGCTGATTGGGCTGGTGACCATCGCCACCATCACCTACCTGCTCGTTTCAAGAATCACGAAACCTTTGCAGACGCTGGCTTTGTTCGCGAAAGAGATCGGTGAAGGGAACTATCAGACGATCGACGAGGAATTCGTCGACCTGGAACTACATGAACTGAAGACGACCATGAACGAGACCACCAAAAAACTCAAGCTGTACGACGCCGATCAGCGCACATTCTTCCAGAACGCTTCCCATGAATTGCGGACACCGTTGCAGATCATCAAGACAAACGCGGAAGGCATCGAAATCGGCATCATCGATGACAAAAAAGGCGCCATCGCGATAAAAAATGAGACCGACAAACTGGGGATGCTCGTGGAGGATATCCTCTATCTGTCGCGTCTGGAGACCCGTTCATCGGACCGGCTGACCAGTACAAATGACCTCCGCGAGACATTGGCCTATACCGCCGAACGCTACGCCAGTGTCAGTGATCAAAAAAATCTGCAAGTGCTGTTCGACTTCCAGAAGGATCCTGTCCTGTTCCATTATGATGAACGGGATTTCGAACGGGCCTTCCAGAATCTCATCTCCAACGCCCTGCGTTACGCAAAAGGCATCATCCGTTTGGGCTGCAAGGAGATAGACAACCGGATCATGATCACCATCCACAATGATGGCGAACCGATTTCCAAGGCAGACCTGCCGCATATTTTCGACCGCTTCTACAAAGGTAACAAAGGCGTGCACGGCATCGGGCTCTCCATCGTCCAATCGATCGTGCAGACTTACGGCGGACGCATCGAAGTCATGTCCTCCGCAAAAGGAACAACTTTCACAATCATCCTGCCACAACAAAACAAATAAGCAGAAAAGCGGAACGGGTTCGTTCAGCCCTGAAAGAAATTTAGGAAATCTGGCCTCGCAACGTTCCCTACGGTCACCTTATACTGGGAGTCTAAGGGATAAATCCTAAGACTCCCATGCAAATGAGCATCGTAGAGCGCAATGGGTCAGATTTGTCTAATTTCCGAAGGGCTAACCCGTGAAGCTAGCCAACTATTTTAATTGCATAAGACCTTGTGCAAATTTGTGAAACACACATAGTGATACGCTTATTAATGAAAAACCCAATTAATTACTACAGTTTTAGAACAAGGACCGAAACGCTGCCCCCCATTGGCCAGCATTTCGGTCTTCTTTTTTTGTTTTTTTCGCTCTTTCGAATTTACGCATCTTTCCGCTCATTTTGCCCCATTTTTGCAACAACTCTCTGCCCAGTTTACGGAGAATTGTCTCCCGGATCGGCATAGAATAAGGACATCAAGAGAAACAAAGAGACGAGGTCGAGCGTTATGAGCGAAATATGCTACCGAAACGAATTCAAACACGAAATTTCCCAAAAAAACAAAGTCATCCTCACAAGTCGGCTGAGAAAGTTCCTGAAACATGACGAGAATTCAGTAGGCAACAGCTACAGCATCAGGAGTCTCTATTTTGACACCCTTTATGATGATGCCTATTGGGACAAAGAGGATGGCCGAAGCTACCGCGAAAAATTCCGGATCCGTTATTACAACAATGACGCTTCCTTTATCCGTCTGGAGAAAAAAGTCAAGGACGGCGCAGTCGGTTATAAACAGAGCGCCTGCATCACGAAAGACATGGCCGAACAGCTTATCCAAAAAAAATATGACTGCCTTGCTGATGCCAGCCATCCTTTGCTGCAGGAATTCTATGCCAAGTGCAAAAGCCAATGCATGGAACCGAAAGTGATCATCACTTACGAACGGGAAGCCTTCGCCTATGGCCCCGGGAACACGCGCATCACACTGGATTTTGATATGCACGCCAGCACGCAAGTATCCTCTTTCTTCCATGATGGCCGTATCGGAATAAGGGAGCCTGGGATCGACTGCGTGCTGGAAGTCAAATTCGACAACTATCTGCCGGAATGGATCCAAAGTCTGGTGCAGACAGAAGAGACCAACAGCACCTCGCACTCAAAATACGTCATCGGAAGACACCTAAACCAAATTTAAGAAAAGCTTCACGGGTTCGTTCAGCCCTGAAAGAAATTTAGGAAATCTGGCCTCGCAACGTTCCCTACGGTCACCTTATACTGGGAATCTAAGGGATAAATCCCTAAGATTCCCATGCAAATGAGCATCGTAGAGCGCAATGGGTCAGATTTATCTAATTTCCGAAGGGCTTACCCGTGAAGCTAGCCATCATTTAAGAAGCAGGAAATATTATTTAAAACCATACCAGGAGGAATATTGAAATGACAACATTTACAGATATCTTAAAAAACAGCTTTTTGGAGGAAACGGCCGACTTTTCCATCACGGCGGCTTCGGTTTCGCTGCTGTCGGCGCTCTTCATCGGCCTGTTCATCTTCTTCATCTATAAAAAAACCTATGCCGGCGTCATGTATTCGAAACCCTTCAACACGTCGTTGGTCCTATTGTCGGTACTGACGACTTTCGTCATCCTGGCCGTAACTTCCAACGTTGTGCTTTCCCTAGGTATGGTCGGTGCCCTTTCCATCGTCCGCTTCCGAACAGCCATCAAGGAACCGCTTGACCTGGTCTTCCTTTTCTGGTCGATCAGCGTCGGCATCATCCTGGGAGCTGGCTTGTATTCTCTGGCTTTCCTCGGATCGGCTTTCATCACTGTCATCCTGCTCGTACTGACAGGAAAGGTCGATTCTTCGGCCCCTTACATCTTGATGCTGCAGTTGGAGAATGAGAACGCCGAATTACAGGCTACCGAAATCATCAAAAACCGCTTCGGCAAAGTCATCGTAAAATCCAAGAGCATCACGGACGGTCAACCGGAATTGATCTATGAAGTAAAAGTCAAAAACAACGAAACAAGCTTCATGAATGAATTGAGCGCCATCGAAGGCGTCCAGAACGCCACATTGGTCAGCTACAACGGCAACCAAGCAGGCTAGGAAAAGCTAACCCGTGTAGCTAGACATTAACCGCAGATATTGACCAAAAAAAATACCCGACAGGAGAACTAAATCATGAAAAATACTATAATGAACTTAAAGAACAGACCCCTTACGCAAATCCTCACCCTGACAGGCAGCCTTGCCTTACTGACAGCTTGCTCTACTGAAGCGAGCACCACTACAGCATCCAGCGACGGCTCGACCACTGAGGCGACCGTTGCATCCACCCTTGTATCAGACTCCAGTTATTCAGCAAGCAACAGCACAGCCATCAGTTTTTCCGATCAAACCATCACAGTCGACGGATCCGGAGCCGCTGCTGACGGCTCCATCCTGACCATCACGCAACCAGGCACATATATCCTCAGCGGAACCCTGAGCGAAGGCCAAGTCCGTGTCGAAACAGTCGATGAAGCTGATGTCCAGATCGTTCTCGATGGAGCTACGATTACGAATTCCACAGGAGCCGCAATCTTCGTGAAAAGCGCCAACTCCGCGACCATAACCTTGGCTGAAGGAACGACCAATACTTTAAGCGACGGAGAAACCTATACCTTCGAAGACAGTGAAGACGAACCGGATGCGACCCTGTTCAGCAAATCCGACCTCATCCTGAACGGAACGGGAACGTTGGTCGTCGATGCCAATTATGCTCACGCAATCAAAGGTAAAGATGATGTGACCATCGCAGAAGGTACCTATGACATCACTTCTGTAGGCGACGCAATCAAAGGCAGCGATTCGCTCTTCATCAGCTCCGGTACTTTCACGATTGATGCGGGCGGAGACGGACTGCAGTCCACAAACGAGGAGGAAGAGGGCAAAGGAACCTTGACGATCGAATCCGGCACCTTCGCGATCACGGCAGCCTCTGACGGCATCCAAGCCGCAACCGATCTACAGATCCTTGGTGGCGACTTTACGATCACAACCGGCGGCGGCAGCGCGAACAGCAGTACCGAGAGCACTGCTTGGGGAACATGGGCAGCACCTGCTGCAGAAGCAGCCACCACTACCACCGAGGAATCAACCAACGCCAAAGGTTTGAAAGCGACAGGCTCATTAGTGATTTCCGGCGGCACCTTCGTCTTGAATACATCCGATGATGCGCTCCATACCAATGACACGATCCAAATCACAGGCGGCGATTTCACGATCGCATCCGGGGATGATGGCATCCACGCCGACAACACCTTGACAATCGATGACGGAACCATTAATATCAATCAAAGTTATGAAGGAATCGAGGCTACAGAAATCACTCTGAATGGCGGAGACATCACTTTGACTACCTCAGATGATGGCATCAATGCCGCAGGCGGAAACGATGCGTCAGCCGTCAGCGGACGCCCTGGCGAAAACACGTTCACATCAACTGCAGAAGGAGCAGGACTCTTGACCATCAACGGCGGCACACTGGTGGTAAACGCGAGCGGCGACGGCCTCGACAGCAATGGCAGCATCGAAATGAACGGTGGCACCGTGATCGTCAACGGCCCGACCGACAGCATGAACGGTACCTTGGATTACGACAGCTCATTCAACATCAACGGCGGTACCCTGATCGGGGTCGGCAGTTCCGGAATGGCGATGAGCCCTTCTTCGACTTCCGCACAAAGCTTCCTGTTCACGTCTTCACTCCCATTGGCTGCGGATGAAGCCATCCAGATCACCGGTCCGGACGGAGAAGTGATCATGACTTTCGAAGCTTCGAAAACGGCCCAGTCCTTGGTATTCTCCAGTCCTGACTTGGTAAACGGCTCTGCATACACTATCACAACCGGTGGCACAGTATCCGGCGACTCCACTACCGGCAGCTACGAAGATACGTCCTTCAGCGGCGGTTCATCCACAGTTGAGGTCAGCGCAACAACCGAAGCAAGCGGCGGACAAATGGGCGGCATGGGCGGCAACGCAATGCCAATATCCGGTGCTTCCGTGAAATAAATATACATCAACAAAATATCTTTCCTAGCCGATCAAGCCGGAAAAGAGGCTAACCTTTCCCTCTTTCCGGTCATTGACAGAAATTAGCCCAAGAAGAGGTACATGATATGAAAAAAAGAAAAAAACTAAAGAAAAAATATGCACTTTTCCTGTCCACCCTGTTCCTTGCAGGCTGCGTCACGTTCCTACTGTGGGATTTGGCAAAATCCCAAGAAGGAGAAAGTTCCGCATCAACGCAGACCTTGATGATGGATGTCGCGTACGAGATTGATGAACTGCAGGCAGCAGATGAAGACAGTGCGTCAGAAGCGAATGCGATTCTCCAGAGCAGCACCATTTTGTCCCCTTCAGGCGAGGATTTGGCAGCGGGTTTGGCTGAGCTGAATGCAGCCTATCCTGACCAGCTTGGCTTTGTCCTCATCAACGAGCAGACCGGAGAAGCCGTCACGACCAATGAGTCCCGCATCTTCACAAGCGCTAGCCTTTACAAATTGTTTCTGACATATGCTATCCTTGTAAAGGTCGATGCGGGTGTACTCTCCTTGCAGGATCAGATGGCGGACGGGGCAACGATCGATGATTACCTGACCAGCACCATCACCGTTTCGGCAAATGAACCCGCAAAGGAACTCGCATACTTGATCGGATGGGAAAATATCGAAACTTTCATCCATGATCAGGGATTCGTTTCCACGAGCTTCAACCCCTATCCGGAATCCGACGGCGTCTATTACAACGGCGACCTGGAAACAACTCCAGCCGAAGTGGCCTACTTGTTGGAGCGCCTGTTGGACGGCGAATTGCTTTCAGAATCCAGCACAGCGTACTTTTTGGGCCTCTTGGGCGATCAGCAACTCGTCTATGCACTGAACACAGGCCTTACCGATGAAGTAACCTTTGCTCACAAAACCGGCTTGTTGGATGACGTATCCCATGACGCGGGCGTCCTGTCGATGGATGGTCAGAATTATATCGTAGCCGTCTTGACGGATGGTTGGCTAAACGCGACTGATGACGCCGCGCCGGTATTCGAGGGAATTGGCTCGGCCGTAATGACTTACCTGTATGCACAATAAACAGAAAAATATGACTTAAGCTTGGTCGTTCGGAATATTTTTCCGGACCACCAAGCTTTCGCTATACAGCAACGATTTCCAGAGGCTAATCCATGCGTCACAAATGTCGGTTCAGAAACATCACAAGGCTTATCGTTGGCTAATTCTCCTGAGTTGCGGTAAGGTATAGAGGTACTATCTATTTGCTGACGTTATATTTTTTATAGCCAGCTCAAATTCAAGCCAGTACAGGTATACTTCCAGGAGGAAAACATATGAAATTACAAGTAGAGAAACGCGACAAGGTTGGCTCATCTGCAGCAAAGCGTGCACGATCGGACAAAAAACTCACTGCAATCATCTATGGTAAAGATGTTGAAGCCACTCCAGTATTACTTGACGCAAAAGATTTTGACGAAGTGCTCAAGCAATTAGGTAAAAATGCAATCTTTGAAGTCAGCATATCCGGCGGAAAAACGATGCAAGTCATCGTTAAGGATATCCAACAAGCTGCCTTGAAGAACCAAATCCAAAACGTAGAATTACAAGCTCTCACAAAAGGTCAAAAATTGACGATGACTGTTGCGATTCACTTAGTCGGCAGCGAAGACATCAAAGAAGGTGTCTTGACCCAAACGTTGAATGAGTTGGAAATCGAAACGGACGCTGCCCATGTCCCTACCGAATTCCAAATCGCCGTTAATGAAATGAATATCGGTGATACCCTGACGGTTGCCGATATCAAAGTCGATGCCGGTATTACGGTCCTTACGGAGGCGGAATCCGCTGTTGTCATCTTAGCAGCTCCTGCTACAGAAACAGTAGCCGAGGAAGAGGCTTCAACTGAAGCAGAAGCAGCTGAAAAAGCCGCTGAATAATCATCAACTCAGAAAAGTGCAACGGCTTTGTTGATACACTTCTAAGTTTCACCAAATTCATCTACGCAACAAAAAAGTTTCGGTTTTGAACGTCAAAAACCGAAACTTTTTTTGTCTGTCCAAAATCAAATCCTGAACCATATTGCTTACGAATCCTTCAAAGCAGCAAACAGCTCATGCCCATTGCTTTTTTCCAAATAGTTTTCCAGGAACCGCTGAGCCAAACTGCCTTTTTTGATGTTGGCTTGCGCAGCTTCGATGGAAAACCATTCCGCATGATCTACTTCATCCGTTATGCCATCTAGGCACTCGTTCGCGACGATACAAAAACAACCCGAAGAGTGAACATTCGAAAAAACGAATGCTCACTTCTCGGGTTGGATTTATGGATGACAACCTGGTTTCCTTTTTATTGTGCCGATTCGCAGATGGCTTTTATGTTTTCAAGTGTGTGTTGGGTCGAGTTTTCCTCCATTTTATCCGTTACGAGTTTGTCGAGGATTTTCGTGAACAGCGTTTCAGGCGGCACGCTGTCGATATCGAACGTCAGCTCCGTTCCTCCCTCTTTTGCAACATAGCGGCTGGTTTGCTTGGTCGGAAAACTCCCGGTGATGTTCCCTTTCCAGATTGCGCCCTCGTCAGTAAGCTGGCTTTCCGTCACTTCGATGGTGATCGGGAAATGGATGCCCATCATGGAATAGCTCGATTTGACGATCGTGCCTACTTCCCCTTTTCCGCTGATGCTTTCCGGTTCGGAAAGGCCGTTGTAGAAGTGTGACCAATTCTCAGGGTTGATTGTGTACTCGTAGACTTTTTGGACTGGTGCATTGATGAAAATGGTTTTTTCAAAAGTAGCCATTATTGATTATCTCCTTTCAAAATCCAAGCAGTGCTTTTCACTTCTTTGACGTTAGGGATGGCCGGAAGGACAAAAAAACTTTGCGATTGCATTCCCCTCCAGGGAAATTCGGGCACTTGCCTTGTTCGTCTTTATTATACGCCTGTGTTGGCTATTATCAAAAAAGTATTACCGACTTTATTTGATAATATTTATGCGAATATTTTCAGCTGAGTAATCGTATCAGTTGTCCTATGTCCGTTATCGCACTAAAATAGGGTTATCAAGTGGAATAATTCCTTATGTATATCCACACTGTTTTTGGCCGCCCAGTTCAAATGCCTTCTGCTTCGGGAAGATGATTATCAAGTGAGGGGATCATAATGGAAGAAGACGTCAAGAAAAGCACCCGGGAAGAGGAAATGGAGCACCGCCAAGCGATTTTGAAGGATCTGATTCTTCGCCTTCATGCAGGTGATGACTACGAACAGATCAAGAAGGAATTCAAGGAACATTTCGCGACGGTCAGCGCTCTCGAGATTTCGATGATGGAACGGAGATTGATCGAACAAGGCATCGCAGTCGAGGAAATCCAGCGCCTTTGCTCGATCCACGCCGCTTTGTTTGCCGATGCAGTGACCTACGGGCAGCCGCCCACTCCGGAGAGCGAAAAACCGGGGCATCCGATCCGGGTGCTTAAAGAAGAAAACGTAGCCATCGAAGCGACACTGGACCGGATTGCGCGCCTTCTGGCAAGCTATCTGGCAGATCCGGATCCAGATCTGAAAACCGGGTTGCTGAAGCAATTGGAAATCCTCTGGGGTTTCGAAAAACATTACGCGCGCAAAGAATACGCCATTTTCCCGATTATGGAGCGCTATGGCATGACGGCCCCGCCGAAAGTGATGTGGGGCGTGGACGATGAAATCCGGGGATTGTACAAGAAATTCAGACGGATGTTGGAAGACGGACAGCTCGACAACCTCAGAGTGGCTTTCGAAACGCTGCAGCAGG